>NZ_JBANSN010000005.1:0-255568 GCF_037070215.1 Vreelandella arctica
TATCCATTACTACAACCACGAGCGTATCAAGACCAAGCTAAAAGGCCTGAGTCCGGTGCAGTACCGAAATCAGGCCTTAACCGCTTAGCTTTTCACTGTCCAAGTTTATGGGGTCAGTTCACTTAAAGCGGGGTTTTGGTTTCAATATGTGTTTTTATTGCCGCAACCAAGGCCAGCGCCGCTTGGCAGGGCTATCAATTTGCTGAAGGGCGCTGGCCAGCGGCAGCATGATGGCGCTCAACTGGCGATGGCACACCGCGCTGCTTAGCACCCCGGGGCACTGCTTCAGCAGCAGGTCACACTGTTGCGAGGCGATGTAAAGCTGCTCCGTAACGGGAGGCGCAAACAGCGGCTTGGACTGCTGGCAGCAGCGGGTCAGCTCGCGGGAAAGCATCGACATCATGGCGGTATCCATCCAGCAGGGCAGCGGGTCCTCCAGGCGGCCAGCAATGGAGTGCTGAACCGCTTCAAAAGAGGTGCGCAAAAACATGACCGTTTGGCGAAGTTGCCGCTGCTCGCTAGTCATCCCATTGATCCCTCACGACTGTCTGGCTGCTTAGTGAATAAAAAGAGAGTGTTTCTCATTTGCATCTGTGCTGACGATAGCGCTACTTTATGAACGTGTCAATGTAGGGGCTATGAGAATGTCTATGTGAGAGGTTATGAGTGTGCCTCAAACAGCTGCCAGTCGTTATTGGTTAGCGGTTTGGCTCCCTGCTCGGTCACCACCACGGTGTCGCTTATTCCTACGCCCCACTGGCCGGGCACCCTTAGGCAGAGCGGAAGGTGAAAGACCATATTGGTTTCAAAGGGGCGATGCTGTCCTTTGGCGATAAAACCCGTGCCCTCCACCCAACTAGGCGGGAATTGTGCGCCCACGGCGTAGCCAAACACGCCGGAGAAAAAATACTGGTCTCGCTGCGGGGCGAGTAAGGCATCAGCCGCCTGGGCAGCGGCATCAAAGGTATTGCCGGGCCGCATGGTGTCGCACAGAGCCTCAAATATTGAACGACAAAGATCGCGAGTGGCTAATAAAGACGCATTTGGTACGCCGGTTACCGCAGTACGCATCATGGGGGCCGTGTAGCGCTGATACGCGGCGCCAAACTCCAGAAACACTGGCTCGTTAGGCTGAATGACACGCCGCTTATGGTTAACATGTATCACACCAATACGGTGCCCGCTGGTCACGATCGGCTGCAGGCTCATAAATTCGCTGCCGTTTTCCAACAGCGCTTTGGCACCCACCGCGGCAATATCGTTATCAGTCATGCCCGGGCGAATGCTCTGAATCGCGGTCTCAAGGCCTAGAGCGGTTATCCGCGCGCTCTCTTGCAGCATCTCCAGTTCAGCAGGGCTTTTAACAATTCTAATTGCATCGACTAACGCGCCTGCTTCGCAAAAGCGCTCGCGGCCAATGGTCTTCAGCAGTGCATCAATCACGCCAAAGCGCAGCCCAGCACTCCAGCCATCAATACCGATTTTCTGGCAGTGGGCCAGCAGATCCGCCAATGGCGCGATGATTTCATCGAGGTTTTCCCAGCGGTAGCCGATGATCTCATCAACCTGAGCGGTGACGACTGCCGCCCCTGTTTCAATCGAGGCGACTTGCAACACTAACCGTTCCTGGGTGCAGACAAGGCAGGCGTGAACCGAGACTTCAAAGGTGTGATAGCCAGTGAGGTAGTTAATATCAGCGGGATCGGTGAGCAGGAGCGCATCTAACCCTTGCTCGGTCATCGTCTGACGCACCTTATCTAGGCGCGCTTGGTATTCGGCAGCGGGAAAGGGCACTTCACTCTGGGCAAGTGTTTCAGTCAGGGCTTTGCGGTAGTGATGATAATCCATAGCGACCTCCGTTGATGGCTATGGTCAGTATAGGCATCTATTGGAAGATCGCTTTTATAGCCCTCAACGCGAAAGCCCTAATGTCGATACGCTATAACTGCTCTTGATCAGGCGCAGCGAATAGGGAATCCAGCAGGGCGACTTAGTCGAGAAAACGCACGGCCCAGGGGGGCCGGTCACAGGTGCTTTGGTTAGATCACATCAGCCATATGGTGATGGTGGCTTGGGCTAGTCGCTGAGACCGCCTCCAAAACCTCATCAATCAACGCCATGAAGTCATCGAATGCTGGATGGGACAGACTGGGGGAGCGATGCACCTCGAGTATTGCTGGTGGCAGCGGCGGCAATCCTTCGGCGTCTTCGATGACTTTCCAGTCCTCGGGCAGCGAGCGGCGGTCAGTAACGGTGATCGTGCGGCCCTGGTTGACGATGACACGCAGTCCGCTGGGGCTCTGGCTGGAAGATTCAAGCTGCCAGTCGCGACCGATGCCGGTCAGTGCCGCCAGCGCCCGGCGCCGGTAGATGCACTGCTCCGGGAATAGCGCCAGCGGCAGTGGCCGGGAGGGATCTAGCTCGAAGCGCCGATGCGCTGCCCATACGACCTCTTCGGTGGCAACGCGTCGGCCGCCGCTGGTGGGTGCGTGCCTTACCGCCAGCACCACGTCCAGGGAGCCCTGTTCCAGCTGTTCCAGCAGTTCGGTCGACATCCGGCAGTGTATATGGACATGCACTTCGGGATGCTGCTCGCCAAAGCGCTCAAGCAGTGCGGGCAGCCATGTGTCGGCGTAATCCTCCGGCAGTCCGAAACGCAGCGTGACCGGCTGAGCGCGACCCAGCGCGGCAATCGCTTCGCGTTGCAGTTGTAGCAAGCGCCGGGCATAGACGAGGAAGGTTTCACCGTCGCCGGTCAACTTGAGTTGGCGGCCATTTCTCTCGATCAGCAGCGTGTCGAGGCGAGATTCCAGCGTGCTGATGCGCAGGCTGATGGTTGACTGGGTCTTGTGTAGATAACGCGCTGCGGCCGTAAAGCCTCCGCTGTCGGCGACAGTGACGAAGGCGAGCAGCAGATCGCTGTCCAGTGCTGCCAATCTCGAGCTATCGGAAACGCCGATGGTTGTCATTGGAAGGACTCGTTTCCCTGATGGATTCGATCCCGCCAGTATAGGCCATGCAGATGGATAGCCCAATGTAACGGGCAACGAAAACCGTTCTGCAGATGCCGCAAATCCTGCTGATCGAGAGGTCATTTCACATGAGTACAATCGCTGCCGCACTCACCCCTGACGTTGCCCAACGCTGGCTGGCCGACGCCGAGCGCACCGATTTGAGTGCGCTGGTCGACACCCAACGTTATCCACTGCATGACTTTCAAGATGCCCGCCTGCAAGCAGAGATCGCCCGGGTGCGCGAGGATCTGAATCGCGAGGGTTGCGCCGTGCTGCGAGGCTTTCTGCGCCCAGAGGCGCTGGCCCAGGCACGCCAAGAGGGCGAGCAGATGTCGGCCAAGAGTTATTACTCCAGTCGTCGGGTCAATGCTTGGTTTACGAGTGACGATACGACGCTTGATGAGTCCGATCCGCGTCGCCTCTTCATGGAGCGCACCAGCGGTTTCGTGACACGCGATTTGATCCCTGCCGATGCCGTGATTCATCAGCTTTATGTGTCACTGGTGATGAAGCGCCTGGTGGCCGAGTGCCTTGGTGAGACAGACGTTTACGAGTACGCGGATCCGTTCGCCGGACTGGTTCAGAACGTACTCCCACCCGGTACCGAGCAGCCGTGGCACTACGATACCAATGAATACATCGTCTCGATGATGACCCAGCAGCCGGATACTGGCGGTGAGTTTCAGTACTGCCCCAACATCCGAACGCCTGCCGGCGAAAACTACCCTGCGGTTGGCATGGTGATCCGCGGTGAGGACGAGACCACCCCGCGGACGCTAGAGCTTCACCCAGGCGATTTGCAGTTATTCAAGGGGCGCTATTCACTGCATCGCGTGACGCGAGTTAGCGGTCAGCGCGAGCGCCACACCGCCATTTTTGCCTATTCCCAGCAGCCGGGTGTAGTTGGTCGGCTTGAGCGGACACGTCAGCTCTATGGGCGTGTTTCCGAAGCCCATATCGAGGCGGAGCGTCGTCGCGAGGCCCGCGTCGACGGTCTGCTCGACTAGATAGAGATTTCATTAACAAATAAACGGCATGCACGCGCCCTATGTGGTGCGTGTCCGCTCATTCTGATAAGACGGGCCACACCGACCATGACAAGCTTTCTTTCCAGCGCACCATCAATGCTAGACGGCACCGGCATTCTGGCGCCAACACGCGAGCCTTTCGAGTGCGAACCGACTGCGGATGAGATCCAACAGATTTTGCTCGATCGTCTGTTCAGGACAAGGGCCGAATTAAAAAAGCGCGATATCGTCGCCGCCGTGTTGTTCGATCCGACCCACGTGCGCTACGCCACCGGTGCGCGAAACATGCAGGTCTACTCCGCACGTAACCCTGCCCGTTATGCCTTTGTTCCCGCGGAAGGCCCGGTAGTGATGTTCGAGTTCTCCGGCTGCGCCCACCTTACCGAAGGGTTGCCTGGCATTGATGAGACACGTCCTGCGACGGCGATCTCCTACTATTTCTGTGATGATCAACTTCAGCAGACCACCCAGGCATGGGCCGACGAGATCGACGCATTGGTGCGCCAGTGCGGCGGGCAAAAGGGCGATAAGGTAGCCATTGAGAGCGCGACCTCCCATGCTGCCTTCGCGCTGGTCGAGCGGGGTTGGCAGATCTGCGATGCCCAGGTGCCGCTGGAGCGGGCACGAGCGATCAAGGTGCCCAACGAGATCAAGATGGTGCGCAGTTCGCTGCGGGCAGTGGAGCAGGGCGTGCGCAAGCTGGAAGCGGCGATCCGCCCCGGTGCGACGGAGAATGAGGTCTGGTCGTACCTGCACCAGCACATCATCGCTACCGACGCCGATTACGTCGAAACGCGGCTGATGAACTCTGGCCCACGCACTAACCCTTGGTTTCAGGAGTGTTCCGATCGGGCGATGCAGGCGGGGGAATTGGTCGCCCTGGATACCGACGTGGTCGGCCGTTATGGCTACTACGCCGATTTCTCGCGGACATTTTTGTGCGGCGATGGTGAAGCCACCCCCAAGCAGCGTGAGCTCTATCGCATGGCCTTCGACCAGGTGCGCACCAACATGGCGTTGATCGCTCCAGGCATGACATTCAAGGAGTACGCCGAGAAGGCGTGGCAGATTCCTCAGCCCTACAAGGCGCGGCGTTACTTTGCACTGGCCCATGGGGTCGGGATGACCGGCGAATATCCCTATATTGTTCATCGCGAGGACATCGACGATAAGGGCTATGACGGCATCATGCAGCCAGGCATGACGCTCTGCGTCGAAAGCTTTATCGGCCACGAGGCTGGCGGCGAGGGGGTCAAAATGGAGGAACAGCTTTATATCCGTGATGATGGGCAGGTGGAGTTGCTGTCGGACTACCACCTTGATGAAAGACTCTTGGCAGGCTGATTAAGCCAAGTGTCTCAGTCCACCACCAGACAAAAGAGATTTCTATGACTCAGACCCTAATTCCGCATATCGATCTGACGCCGCTCCTTGTCGATGATCTGGCGCGCGCCGAGACGGTTCAGGCGATCGCCAATGCCGCATGCGACTCTGGCTTCATGACCGTGGGTATTGCGCCTGAACAACTCGGTCTTCGCGACGATATCCACGCTCGGCTGTTGCGCTTTTTCGAACTTGACGAGACGCATAAGCAACCACTAGCACGGCACAAGTTCGAACCGGCCAACACTAATGTCTATCGAGGCTATTTTCCGCCTCAGGACGAGGATCCGACCTGGAAGGAAGGTGTCGATCTCGGTCCGGACGTTGCTCACCCAGAGCGAGCGGATGCGTTAAGCGGTGACCCGTTGCGAGAGCCAACTCCCCAACCGCCGGAATCAGTACTGCCGGGGTGGGCGACCGATGCGTCTAATTATTACCGAGCAATGGAATCGCTTGGCGGTGTGATTGCCACCGCGCTGGCCGACGGGCTGGAAATACCGCGTGAAGAGTTGCTGGAACCCTTTGAACACGGCAACTCCACACTGCGCCTGATTCATTATCCCGAACGCACGGCCGGGCAGTTGGCCGTCATGCCAGCGATTGACGGTAGCGATAGTGCGCGCCGCTGGCTGGTGGGCGTGCCCCATTTTGATAACGGCTTTATCACGTTGTTGTGGCAGGACAGCGTCGGTGGACTGCAGGTGCGCACGCCCAGCGGTGATTGGGAAGAGGTACCTCCACGTGACAATGCACTGGTGGTTAATTTTGGCCGTTTGCTGGCGGACTGGTCTGGTGGGCGAATTCAGGCCACGGAGCACCGCATCGTCGGCGGGACCCGCTCGCGGCACTCGATCCCGTTTTTCTTCGAGCCAGCTGTGGGTGCCCTTATTAGGGCTGCCAGCACGGCAGGCGATGACAACTATATCTACGGCGATCGACTGTGGGAACGCATGCAGGAGTTTGTCGAGTTTCAGGGGCTGGAACGTAGGCCCGTTGGCGAGACCTGAGCAGGTGTCTTGTGATCGCAGGTGAATAGTGAGTCGATGTCTTTTTTACCTACATAGCATGACAGGCGTTTCCATGATGTTGACACGCATTTAACTGCGCAGTATCCATGATATAGTTAAAATCCATAACATAAAATTATTAAATATATTAATAAACTAAAGGAAAACGTTATGAAAATTGCTTTTTATCCCTGCGCGGCGGCGGTGCTTTTCACTTTGTCAGCTACCGCCCAGGTACACGCTGAGGAGAAAACGTTGGTCATCGGCACCAACAACTGGGCAGAGAACATTGCCGTCGCCAACCTCTGGAAGCTGGTTCTCGACGATAAAGGTTATGACATTGAGCTTTCCGATGTCGGCAAGAGCGCACTCTACGCTGGGATGGCGAGCAATGATATTGACCTATCCCTGGAGATCTGGCTGCCCAATACCGATAAGGAGTATCTGGCGCCCTATAAGGATACGCTTGAGGTTCACGATGCGTGGTATGACAAGACTGCATTGGGGCTTGTGGTGCCGAGCTATGTCGATATCGACTCTATTCCTGAATTAGTCGAACGTGCTGATGAGTTTGAATACCAGGGCAGCCCAACGATTCTGGGTATCGATTCCGGCTCGGCGATCGCTGCTTTGTCCGACGAGGCCGTCGAGGCCTATGAGCTGCCAATCAGTCAGATGAATAGTTCCGAACCAGCGATGATGTCCGCGCTCGATAGCGCCTATCAGAACGAGCAGCCGATTTTGGTGACGCTGTGGAGCCCGCACTGGGCATTTGCCAACTATGACCTCAAGTATCTGGAAGACCCTGAGAATATCTATGGCGACGGCGACACTATTTACTGGTTCTCACGCGAGGGGTTCTCCGAGGATGATCCGTGGCTCACCGCGGTACTCGATGCCTGGCATATGAGTGACGATAGCTTGAGCGAGCTGATGGCCGAGATCGAGTCCCAGGGCGACCCGGTAACCGGTGCGCAGACTTGGCTCGACGAAAACCGCGATCAGGTCGATGAATGGCTGGCAGCCGGTGAGTAGTCATCTTCGCGATGACAAGCGCTTCGGTGAGACCGGAGCGCCTGCTTTTGCACTTTCCCTATTGCCACAAGTCGATTGTGGCTACTGCCCACGCGGCACCCGACAGCGGGTTCATGCATCAATTTATTAAACCGTATGCTCAAATCACAATAATTAAAATTAATGGCTTAGCAAAAATATCCCCTGCAGAAAGTAGAAAACCCCAATGCCGGTCACGATCCAACGGGTCCAGGTGCGGAAGTTGGCATCGGTGAGACGGTGTAAAATGCGGTTCCCCGCTTGAGTGCCGAGCATGGCAAACGGTGCCGCTAGCAATACGATGCCCCATTCGCCAGCGCTAAGCGCCATGGCGGCACCCAGGTAGAAGAGTATTTTAATACTGTGCGCCACGACCTGAATCATCGCTTTGGTGGCCACTACTTGGCGGCGATCCATACGTGAGCGCACAAAGAAGATATCAATCAACGGCCCGGAAACCCCCGCCGCTATCGTCAATCCTCCAGATGCGATACCACAGCACAGGGCGTGGCTAGCACGGTTAGCATCCAGGTGAAACCAGCGCTTCGGCATCCACACCAATATGGGCATCAAGCCAATCAAAATTGATACGCTGGCGGCATTAGGGCTGTAGTTGAATAGCAGCAGTAGACTTGCGGCGCTCAGTACACCCAGCGTCATAAAAGCGACGATGCGCCAGACAATATAATGCCGTGAAAGCCATGCTCGTGACCCATTCGCCGTTAGCTGTATCACACCGTGCACCGCCATTGCAGTGCCCGCTGGGAAAATCAGCAGTAGAAACCATAGCAGTACCAAGCCGCCTGCCATACCAAATACACCCGACAGCATGGAGGTGAAAAACACCACGCTAACCAGGGCCGCTCCAATCCATAGTGACATCGTCTATCCCTTAACTACGGCAAAACGGCCAGACCTGATAAAACTTGCGGCACTGAAATTCTGCCTCGCAAGCGTTGAGCTGGGCTTGGTAACGGTTGGCGCGCGCCGCCACTTGCCTACCCGCACTCAATACCTGAGGTTTGCCGCGGTAAGTGCCGCGCTGATAGCCGCCAGCGCCTTCGTGATAAGCGTAATAGAGGTGCTCGGGATTACTGAGTGATATCCCCGCCTGTTGCTGTGAACGGCGGTTATACCAGCCAATAAAATCCGTGGCGTGTTTCATATGGGTACGCCGCGAGAAGAGGCTGCCTGCTTGATCTTCATACTCTTCCCATACAGGGTCCTGTGCCTGCGCATAGCCTTTAGCAGAGGAAGGACGCGGGCCTGGGATAAAGCCTAAGTAGTATTTTCGATCAGGACGAATATGGCTGCGAAACGAGGATTCCTGCTGGATGAACGACATTTGTGTGGCTATGGGCGTCCCCCATTTCTCCTCGGACTCCTGAGCGTAGTCGTACCAACTGGGCTGCTCGCGGAATATCTCGCAGATATTGCTTTGATCCTGGGGTGGGTTGGGGGCAAAAGTGGCGCAGCCAGAGAGCAGTAACACGAACGCCAGCGACGCCCATAGACGTAGCCTAGCGAGAGCCACTGAAGAGCTTGAGGTAAAACAGCCTATAAAATTATCAACAGGGGAACGCATAAAAGTCCTTGTGAATATGTTTGTGGATAAGCGTTATAAAGCTTGTGGGTAAGGTGTTGAGAAGAGCTACCAGCAAATCAAATGAGCCATTACTCATGTGCTATCAATAGCGCCTAGCGCAGCAGCGCTTCCAGGCTGCGACGCAGGCGCTGCGCTTCACGGACCAACGTTTCCCCTGACAGCATTCCGACGCCCATCACTAAGCCAACTCGCGGATCTGTTGGTGCACAAACAGGGCTTAATGGCCGCACGATCAAATGCTCTTTCAGTAGTGATTGAGCGATCCCTACATCGTTAATGCCCGGTTCAAATTCGACGCACAGACTGATGGCGCTACTGGGTGGCGAAACGCTGCGTACCTGCGGCAGCGAGCGTAGTTGATCATGCAGCACCTGCTGGCGCCCTAAATAGTCGCGCTGAATGCGTCGGCACCAAGCGTCTAAATCGCCATCGAAAATAAACTGTGCCAGTACGGCCTGATCCAGCATGCGCCCTTCGCGGAAAAGCTCGCTGCGTAGGCGGTTCATCGGCCCCGCTAAATGGTGCGGTACTACTAAATAGCCCAACCGCAAACCTGGAAACATCATCTTGGAAAACGAGCCGACCAGCAAGTGGCGCTCTGAGTGTGGGTCGAAGAGCAGGTTAGGGTGGTCGTCGCGGGTGAACTCGTAATCGTCTTCGATAATATAAGTAGGCGCTAAGGTGTCGCATAAGCGTTGTTTGTCGGCAGCACGGGTAGGCACGCTGAGTGGATAGTGGTGCGAGCCTGTGAGGTAGGCCAGCTTTACTGGGTCAGGGGCAGGCGGCAGCGCATGCCCTTGGCCTGGCTGCCAAGCCAGCATCTGAATCTCTAAACCCGCAGCGGTAAACACGTTGCGCGCTCCCCAGTAGCAGGGCGATTCCATAGCAACGCTGTCGCCAACATCGGCCAGCGCCACGGCGCATAGCTCAATGCCGTTATGGGTGCCGTCAGTAATGATGATCTGCTCCGTGTCGCAATTGATATTGCGCCAGCGCGCCAAAAAATCGCGTATCGCGCGCTTCAACGGGCCGTAGCCACCGGTGGAGTAAGAAAGCAGCAGGGCATTCTGCGGCACCGTTACGCTGGCGTAGAGCTGCCGCCATTTACGCATTGGAAACTGGGCGATATCGGGAATGCCGGGGACGAAGGCCCCGCTTTGGACAGTACTCGCACCCGGCCAACGCAACACTCGTTGTGCACGTTTTGATAGCTGCGCACTTCTGGGTTTTGAGACAGCAGGGGCCGACACTTTGCAGCTCCAAGTACCACTGCCATGAGAAGTCTTAAGCAGACCCTCTTTAAGCAGCGTCGCAACGGCTAGTGACAGTGTATACCGAGCAACGCCTAACGCTGACGCTAGTTGCCGGTGAGAAGGTAGGCGAGTCTGGTTAGGCCACTCCTGGGTAACTGCTTGTCTCAGCGCTTGCTCTATTCGCACTTGTTTACTTAAGCGTTCAGGTTGCTGTGCATAGTGTTTTACAAGTTGTTGTAAAGCTGACTGGCCATCCATCCTTATCCTCACCGTCACGATGTTCACCAATTTTCCAGTAAAACAGAAAAGTGGTCTGGTTGAACGCAAAAGTGGTGTGTTCGCCTGCAACCACATTACTGCTAGCGTGCACGCAGTGTTGTGTTGTTAATCTAGGAGAAGACCATGAGCTTTATCGAACAGTGGTTGCACGACGCGGTTCCCGCCCTGGTGGGTAGCGAGTGGCGTACAGGCCACCAAACCTTTGCGGTGGATAACCCCGCTACCGGTGAGACCATTGCCCGCGTAGCCGATATGGGCGCCGACGATACCCGCGATGCGGTGGCCGCCGCCTACAACGCTGGCGCTGGCTGGCGTGCCACGCCGGTGAAGCAGCGCTCAGCACTGCTGCGTCGCTGGTTTGAGCTGATCAATGAGCACGCCGACGACCTGGCCCGCCTGATGACCCTGGAGCAGGGCAAACCGTTGGCGGAAGCCAAAGGCGAAGTGACCTACGGCGCGTCGTTTATTGAGTTCTTCGCTGAAGAAGCCAAGCGCATGGCGGGGGAAACCCTGCCCAGCCACGGCGCCGACAAGCGCCTGCTGGTACTGCGCGAGCCGGTGGGTGTGGTCGCGGCGATTACCCCCTGGAACTTCCCGCTGGCGATGATCACCCGCAAGTGCGCCCCGGCCCTGGCCGCTGGCTGCACCGTGGTGATCAAACCTGCTGAAGCCACGCCGCTCACCGCGCTGGCCGCTGCCTATCTGGCCCTGGAAGCGGGCCTACCCGCAGGCACCATTAACGTGGTCACCGCTTCCAAACCCGCCGCTGTGGGTGAAGTGCTCACCACTGACCCCCGAGTGCGCAAAGTTTCATTTACCGGCTCGACCCCGGTGGGCAAACACCTGCTCGCCCAGTGCGCCAGCACGGTGAAGAAAACCGCCATGGAGCTGGGTGGCAACGCGCCGTTTATCGTCTTTGACGACGCCGATGTAGATGCCGCTGTTAATGGCGCCATCGCCTCCAAATTCCGCAACGCTGGGCAAACCTGTGTCTGCACCAACCGTTTCCTGGTGCAGGACGGCATTTACGATGCGTTCGTCGAGAAACTCACCGAGCGTGTGAACGCCCTGAAGGTGGGCGATGGCCTAGCAGATGGCAGCATTATAGGCCCGCTAATCAACCAAGCGGCAATCGATAAAGTGCAGCGCCACGTGGACGACGCCCAAGGCAAGGGCGCACGTCTTATGTGCGGCGGCAAACGCCACGCTGCCGGTGAGCGCTTCTACACGCCCACGGTGCTGGCCGACGTCACTACTGAGATGGCCGTGGCTGACGAAGAGACCTTCGGCCCAGTCGCACCAGTGTTCCGCTTCCACCGCGATGAAGAAGCCATCCAGATGGCTAACGATACGCCCTTTGGCTTGGCGGCCTACTTCTACGCCACGGATTATCGCCGCATTTGGCACACCATGGAAGCGCTTGAATACGGCATGGTCGGCGTCAACGAGGGGCTGATCTCCACCGAGCTCGCGCCGTTTGGCGGTGTGAAAGAGTCCGGGCTGGGCCGCGAAGGCTCACACCATGGCCTTGATGAGTTTACTGAACTGAAGTACGTCTGCGTTGGCGGCTTGTAAAGAGAATCATGATGACGAACCAAGAATTGAACGACCTGAAAATCCGCTACGTGGCCAACGGCGCCGCCACGCCGACGACCCAGTTTGCCGAGCGCGCTGAAAACGCTGAGCTATGGGACGCCGACGGCAACCGCTGGATCGATTTCGCCGGTGGGATTGGCGTGTTGAACCTGGGCCACCGCCATCCGAAAATCGTCGCCGCCGTTGAAGCGCAGCTCAATAAAGTCATGCACACCAGCGCCGCGGTGATCTCCTACGCGCCCTACGTGCAGCTGTGCCAAAAGCTCTGCGAACTAAGCCCCGTGCGCGGCCCTGAGCGTAAAGCAATGCTGGTCAACACCGGTGCAGAAGCGCTGGAAAACGCCGTGAAGATCGCCCATGCAGCGACTGGCCGCACCGGCATCATCACCTTCGATGGCGCCTTCCACGGCCGCACCATGATGACCCTGGCAATGACCGGCAAGGTGCTGCCCTACAAGAACGACTTCGGCCCCATGCCGGGCGACGTGTTCCGCGCACCGTTCCCCAACCCGCTGCACGGCATCAGCGAAGAAGCCTCGCTGAACGCCATTCGCACGCTGTTCAAGACCGATATTGCTCCGCACCGCACGGCGGCCATCGTGATTGAACCGGTACAGGGTGAAGGCGGTTTCTACATCGCCTCACCGGACTACCTGAAAGCGCTGCGCGCTCTGTGCGACGAGCACGGCATTCTGCTGATCGCCGACGAAGTGCAGTCTGGCTTTGCCCGTACCGGCAAGCTGTTTGCCCTCGAACATAGCGGTATTGAGGCGGACATCCTCACCACCGCCAAGAGCCTGGCCAACGGCATGCCGCTCTCTGCCGTGGTGGGTAGCGCCAAGGTAATGGACGCCTCCGGCCCCAACTCCCTAGGCGGCACCTACAGCGGCAACCCGCTCTCTTGTGCAGCGGCGCTGGCAGTGATTGAGGTGATTGAAGAGGAAAACATCCTCGCCCGCAGTGAGCAGATGGGCAAAATGCTGGCGGAGCGTTTCGCAGTTTGGGAAGAGCGTTTCCCTGCCGTAGCTCATGGTCGCCAGCTAGGTGCCATGGCAGCGTTCGAACTGCTCGATAGCGAAGGAAAACCCGATACAGCGCTCACCGGTGCGCTCTGTGCCAAAGCCCGCGAAAAAGGCCTTATCCTGCTTTCCTGTGGCTTCTACGGCAACAGCATCCGAATTCTGGTGCCATTAACCGTCTCTTCTGCGGTGTTGGAGGAAGGCTTGAACATTATTGAGCAGTCTTTGGAAGCGCTTAGCTAATACTCCTTTCTAAGCCTCATCTAACCCGCCATCGTCAGACAGCGAAAGCTGTTGGCGATGGGCGGGTTTTTAGGTTAATAAACATGGCTGATTGCTGTGGCTCTGACTCTAATATGGAATTTGTCTCCTGCTTCGGTTTCGACATAGTCAAGCGGAGGAGCTGCACAAAAGCCTCAGGGAAACGAAGATGAGCGAGCCACCGCTCAACCACTGTTCAATCCATTAGAGGTACTAAGTACGCTAAATGCTCTTGCGTAGCCCCGGCAAAGTTACCAGCGACCAGCCTGCCTCGTTCTCTGTCAAGGCCAGTCGATCTCCGCTCAAGGGCGTGCTGTTCAACAGATTTGAAGTGAGATCGCCGACCATCCAATTAGCAGTGTTGGACGCTATGATTCGGCCATCAGAGGATACCAGCATCGCCTCATGTTCCAGGCGCATTAGGCTGCGTACCAGTCGACGTTCAACACTATGTAGCGACAGATCCAGTCCAGCAACGCCGACGAAGCGACCCTGAATTAGAATTGGCATGGTGAAAGTCAGCACGTACATATTGGTGCCGTACAGGTCGATATAGGGCCCCTCCACTACACTTTTGCCAGTATTCCTTGGTCGGCAGTACCAAGGCATCTCAGTATAGTCATAGTAATTTTCCCGGCGCTGGTCGAAATTTGGGCGCAAGGGTAGAGTTTGGTCAGTATCAGCTAAGTACCACCACTCTAAATGCATTTCTCGGTCGGCTAAGCAGAACGGTTCCACAACAATACCACCGCCGCAACTGAACGTACCGGGGGCCAGCAGCTGTTGGTCGATTGCAGGACGCAGCGAGGCTAAGTCCTTAGCGGTAGGTTGACGGCCCGCGGCCTCTACGCGCTCCCAAAGCGCTTGGGTTTCCTCTGCTAATTGACGAACCTGGCTGAAAGTTGTTTGTAATGTTTTTTCGAGCTGCTGGGCACAGTTCGACACAGGATAGCTATCGCTTAAGGGAGACATGTCATTACCTCACACGGTTCAGCTTTCTTGTTATGATATGGAGTTAGTATGGCTTGGTTCTTCGAGTTTGTAGGCTCGTCTAATATTTATTAAGCAATAAGCGTGCCAAAGCTAACGGTTAGCCTTCATTGGCTTCAGCCATGAGCTCGAGACGCAAACTTAGAAGACGTTTTATACCACGGGTGACGTGGGCCTCAGCCAGAGCCCCGGCCAAGACTGAATCACCAGACGTCAGTGCTTGGAGTATGCCCCGATGCTCCTGTTCAATCTCCATTATATTTCCACCGCCGGCGGACTCCATCCAGAGCAATTCTCCAACCTCAGATTGCAGTCGCATCTCTGCATTGGTGAGACGTAGCGACTGAGCGGCGGCTGCTACCTCAATATGGAAGCGCGCATCAGCTCGGTGCCGGGCCAAACGTGAACTTGCCTGGCTAAGCGTTTCGATGTGCTGAGCGATGCGCTCATGCTGTTCGTGTGAACTGCGCTTAGCTGCGAGGCGCGCAGCGGTACCAGAGACTGCGGTCTGCTCATCGCCAAGATCACGCAGGTCGGGACCGCTCATTTCGCGCAGGCGCTGCAATAGTAATTCTTCGGGCATTTCGACCGGCGCACATACGAAACTGCCGCCGTTGCGACCTCGCCGAGTCTTGATCAGGCCGCGTTGCCGCAAGGTAATCAATGCTTCTCGAAGCGTAACGGTGGCGACACCCAGCTGCTGGGCCAGCTCCGATTCACTAGGGAGCTGCTGCCCTTCGGCAAATAAGCCGAGCTCAATGGCTTCAACAAGTCTTCGCGTCACCTCATCAGTCCGTCCTTCCTGGCGCAACCTGATAAACGCGGTATTGCGGGTAATATCCTGCGCGGTCATTTCCTCTTCCTATTGAAGCATTTCTAAGGCTTATCTAAGGCTTTGGTCAAAAAACCTAGTTTATTATCTTATAGGAAAACATTGGCTATCAATCCATCCATCTCATTGCCTTTTTCTATCTAAAATTTTCATTGACAGGACAGTTGTAAAATGTAAAAAAATTAAGATATAGTTTTAAATGATTTAGTTTTGCGGTCACTGGTGTGCTATCAACCACCAGCTGTCCTTCTGGCAATAATAACCTAGGAATGCATCATGCAAACCCAAATGCTGATTAACGGGCAGTTAGTAGAAGGGCTGGGCAGTCCGTACGCTGTGTACAATCCTTCAGAGGGTACAGTGTTGGTGAAAATCCCTGAGGCTAGCAAAGAGCAGGTTGACGCTGCTGTAATCGCAGCGGATCAAGCTTTCGAAAGCTGGTCGCAGACGCCACCCAAGGATCGCGCCCGATTGCTACTAACGTTAGCAGAACGTATAGAAGCTAAGGCGGAGAGCTTGGCGCGTTTAGAGTCCCAGAACTGCGGCAAACCTTTCCAAGCAACCCTTGACGATGAGATCCCAGCTATCGCCGATGTGTTCCGCTACTTCGCTGGTGCTAGTCGTTGCTTGACGGGCTCTGCTGGTGGTGAGTACCTGCCAGGGCACACCTCAATGATCCGTCGCGATCCGCTTGGAGTAGTCGCATCTATCGCGCCTTGGAATTACCCATTAATGATGCTCGCTTGGAAACTAGCCCCCGCCCTAGCTGCTGGTAACTGCG
Source organism: Vreelandella arctica (assembly GCF_037070215.1). NCBI lineage: Bacteria > Pseudomonadati > Pseudomonadota > Gammaproteobacteria > Oceanospirillales > Halomonadaceae > Vreelandella > Vreelandella arctica. The sequence goes on from NZ_JBANSN010000005.1 coordinate 16,103, forward strand.
TAGTGCTCAAACCATCCGAGCAAACCCCGCTAACTGCTTTGGAACTGGCGCGGCTCATGGTCGACCTCTTTCCTGCCGGTGTAGTAAACATTCTTTCTGGATGCGGCCCTAGTGTAGGAGAGCCGCTAGTTAATCATCCCAAGGTGCGCATGGTCTCATTGACTGGCTCTATCGCTACCGGGTCAAAGATCATTGCCAGTACAGCCAGCAGCGTGAAGCGTACCCACATGGAGCTGGGTGGAAAAGCCCCTGTACTGATCTTCGATGACGCCGACATAGATGACGCCGTCGAAGGTATCCGTGCTTTCGGTTTCTACAATGCCGGCCAGGACTGCACTGCGGCTTGCCGCCTGTACGTTCAAGATGGCGTTTACGACGCTTTCGTCAGCAAGCTCGGTGAGGCAGTGGCCACTCTGCGCCATGGTCTGCAGGATGATCCCGAGACTGAATTGGGCCCACTGATTACCTTTGATCATCTACAGCGTGTAGAAGGCTTTGTCGAACGCGCTAAAGCCTTGCCTCACATCCGTGTAGTGACTGGCGGTAAGCGAGTCGAGGGAGCAGGCTTCTTTTTCGAGCCGACTGTGCTAGCTGATGCTCGCCAGGAAGATGAAATTGTACAGCGTGAAGTATTCGGACCCGTCGTCAGCATAACGCGCTTCAGCGATGAAGCGCAGGCCTTGGCCTACGCCAACGACTCGGATTACGGTTTAGCCTCTTCAATATGGACCAAGGATATTGGCCGTGCCAACCGTTTGGCCTCGAGGCTGCAGTACGGCTGTACGTGGGTCAACACTCACTTCATGTTAGTGAGTGAAATGCCGCACGGCGGTATGAAGCAGTCCGGCTTTGGCAAAGACATGTCGATGTACGGATTGGAAGATTACACCTGCGTACGTCATGTGATGTTTAAGCACTGAAATGGTGCGTCTGGCACCAATTAGGTGCGAACCTTACTCTTTTATGTTCACTTACTTAATCAAATAAAAGTCTCCGGCTTGTTAAAAACGCATTAAAGTGGTCATAAAATAAAACATATAAACTCATATGTAATATGTCACGAATTATGCTTTTTATCTTGCAGCAGTTTGAGAACCGAACTTCATTGTTGCCGCAACACTTATGCGGTAACGGCTTAAGAGGTATATCACGATGCTTATTACCGGTATCAAAAGCCGTCCGGTCTATGACCGTCTGAGCCCAATGTCCAGTGGTACGAGCCACCTGATCGCAGGTCAAGGCAGCGGTGGTGAGGCAATGCTGCGACTGTACGCAGAAATGTCGCCCACACAACGCCAACAAAGCACCTTTTTCTACTCTACGGAGACATTCTCGGGTCATAGCCATTTGCAAGCACTGCAAGAGACAGAAACTAACGGCCTTGAAGTTTTCGCCAGCAACCAAGCGTTGATGGAAGCCCTGGCGCAGAAACTGAATGAGGCTCATATGGGCACCCGACTCTACTTAAGCGGTTCGGAGAGCTTCATAGGCACTGCTATGCAAGCGGCCAATGCCGTCGACCTGACCCCCGATGAAGTTTTGCGTGAGCACAGCGGTACTCTTGTGCGAAGAGTTTGGTGCGTCCACTGCGATACCTATACCGAAAACGTGACTTATCGGGTGTTCACTTGCCCCGGCTGTCAGTTTGATCTTGTGGTACGCGATCACTATTCACGAAGGCTAGCCGCTTTCCAAGGCGTTAAGGCTGACGGTGAAGTCCCGGGCGAACTACCAGATTCAGAGGAGCTTGATACATGAATAATCAAAACGGCACTATAAGTGTCCGCGTTACCCGCATTGAGTGTCTCACGCCTGAGATTAAGCGCTTTACCCTTATCGATCCTGACGATAAGCATTTGCCAGCCTTTTCCGGCGGTAGCCATGTGGTCGTGGTTCTCCAGGATGGTGACAAGACTTATCGCAACGCTTACTCATTAATGAATTCACCCTACGATTCCAGTGCCTATCAAATCGCCGTGCGCCGGGCACCTGAAAGCCGAGGTGGCTCTCAGTGGCTGCACGACAAAGTTTGTGAAGGCGACTTGTTGGAAATCATGCACCCGGCAAACCTATTCCCGCTGGCCAAGCATGCTCGACATCACCTATTCATTGCGGGTGGCGTTGGGATTACCCCGGTGTATTCGCAGTTGGAAGAGCTGCAACTTAAGCAGGCTTCCTTTGAACTGCATTTGGCTGTAAGAGGCCCGGAGCACTCAGCTCTTGGCCTGGAGCTGCAGGCTCGATATGGCAAGCGTGTCCATCTTTATATTCAGGGGCAGGATGGGCCCATGGATATACATGACCTCCTTGCCGAGCGCCCGCTGGGTAGTCACGTCTATGTATGCGGCCCAGATGGCATGATAGAGCAAACCATTGAAAGGGCTCATGACTTGGGCTGGACTAACAGCCACATCCACTTCGAACGCTTCGTCGAGCAAGGGTCTACTGGACAACCCTTCAGCGTCACCCTCGCGCGACAGGGGGTGACCATCGAAGTGCCTTCCGAACAATCACTGCTCGAGGCTGCAGAACAGGCCGGCTACAAATTGCCTTACCTGTGCCGTGGTGGTGCCTGTGGTTATTGCGAAGCCAATGTGCTGGAAATCGAAGGCGAACTGGATCACCGCGACGACTGGCTCAGCGAGGAAGACAAACTCAGCAAGCGTAAGTTTATGCCTTGCGTATCTCGGGCTAATTGTAGCCGTCTGGTCGTAGACCTCTAACAGGAGAAAAACAAGATGACTGTATTCAAGCCGATCGAGACCTATGCCGATCAAGCCTCGAACCATACTTACAAGAATAGCCGCGAGGCGGTTCTGCGCTTGCCCTTTCCATATCCAGAAGATCAGTATATGTACTCGATGAACGTCGAGCCCCATGTCCCTTCCGGCACTGGTGCACTCCGAGCTCAATTCGACATTGACGAACATTACATCTCGGAATGCCACCACCGTGCACAGACACTTGATGCTCAGCCGGGCGTCCACTACTCAGCTCTGCCACACATGATGGAGGCTCAGTGGGATTTGCTTGAGCTATTAATGGAATCGTATTCGCGCGATTTCCCGGAGCATTTCACTCTGGAGAAGAGCGGTAGCCAATGGCACTGGATCAATCGTCCTCTGAATATTGATGATACTTTCACCTTCGGGGACACAAGTACCCTGCCTATGGATCCTATGGAATACATCACCCGCCAAGCTCAAGGCGAGTTCATTCTCCTTGAAGAGCGTGACGAAACTTTAGTCATGGGGGCTGGCATGGCCACGCAGCGAGCGGATTATTCACTGCGTTTCAATTTAGGCATGAGCTTCATGGAGTTTCACGGGCCAGTCCCCAAGCTACATGAAATGGGCATTCTGGAAAGGGCATTGAAGTTTCTGCTTCGACTGCGCTCAGACCACCCGGTTCGTCGCACTAACTGGTCTGTCACCGTTAATCCTCGCCTTGAAACGTCAGCCGAAACCCTTCCGGATTGGGCGCCTGAGCGCACCGAGGTGACAGCGGAAAATGCAGGTAAGCTAGTAAACCTACGTATCGAGCTGCAGCCATTGCATCGCTTGCCGCGCAGCAATGCGGTGTTGTTCCCAGTGCGTACGTACCTAGTCAGCCTTGAGGAACTGGCCGAATACGCTCCGCAATGGGCCAAGCGTATGCACCGTGTAATCCGTGATTTGGACCAGGAATTGGTTGATTACAAAGGTTTTACCCGCTACCGGGACGCCATGGTCTCCTGGTTGTCCCAATACGATGATGGCACGCCGGTCGACGAGAGTCAGCAATAACACAGAAGTATCAAATGCGTAACAATTCTGGCGCGTTTTTCCCCATCGACGTGCTTAATCACAGGGAACACTTATGAAAACAATGCGCAACTTCTTACCCGAAAGCTGGAGTCTGGTTTTCTCAGCTGCCGGTGCAGCCTATGGTGTCGGTTTACTGGGTCTATGGGCCTTACCCTTTTTAATAAGCGCCATCATGCTTGACCTGCAGCTCAATGAAGCACAGGCAGGTTTGCTGATGTCAGCAGAGTTTGGATTCACTATGTTGGCTTCGCTGGTAATCGCTCCCTTTATGGGTCATGCACCTAGGCGTACCTTGACTATATTCGGAATCATATTGGCCATTTTTGCGAATATAGCGAGCGCCAACATCGAGAACATATATGTCTTGGCAGCAGTTCGCTGCTTTGCTGGCCTGGGTGCCGGTCTAGCACTGGCTTGCGGCAACGCATCCGTCTCTAGCGCTAAGAACCCGAACCGTGTTGCCGCACATATGAACATACTTTCAGTATTGCTGATGATAGTAGTGATGCTGGGGTACGCCAAGGTTATGGCTCAGTTTGGTCTATCTGGCCTGTATTACGCTATGGCCGCGACCATGGCTATTATGCTGTTAACCACACCAATGTTAGCCCAAAAAGCGCCGGTAGCCGAACGCCATTTATTGGCGAAAGGCACCAGTAAAGGCAAAAATAACATTCTGTTAAGTTTGCCTGCGGTCTGCATGATGCTGGCCATGTTTGTCTTTCAGGCACGTGACACCATGGGCTGGGCATTCGTCGAGCGCATAGGTACAACGGTTGGATACAGTGGTGAAGAGCTGGGCGTGCTGTTATCACTTCAAGCATTTGTCGGTTTACTCGGACCTATCATTGCAGCGATGATCGGCAAGCGCTTTGGTATGAGCATGCCAGTCATTCTGGCGATTCTACTTACTGGCGCTACTAGCCTTAGCTATGTGCTTGGTGAGTATTCTATGACTCTCTATACCGCAGGTGTGATGACTATCTGTCTCACCTACTTTTATGCACTTAGCTATCTGACTGGCCTGGCGGCAGAACTTGATCGTGAGGGGCGTGTGGCTGCTGCGGCAGGCAGTTTCCTTAGCCTGGGCTTGGCAGTAGGGCCAGCTATCTCAGGTGGCCTGATTTCCCTTGGTGGATTTAGTCTGGCAGCGTGGGGAATTGGTGTAACAGTAGTATTGACTCTATTGTTAGTAATCCCGCCGCTAGCCAGCGTCCGGCGTGAGCCTGCCCCCTCAGTATCAGTGGCGGCTCTATAGCATCGTCCCTAAGCCAAGGTGTAGTGCAGTGATTTGTTCCTTCACCTTGGCCCAGTCTTTGAAAAGATTTTAAGTAAGCTCCTAGCATAGCATTAGCGAAGAAACGTTTTTGGATGTCATTCGCACGCTATTCAAAACCAGTATCGCCCCGCGCATCTTACGGCGGCCATTGAGATTGAACCGGTGCAGGGTGAAGGCAGCTTCTAGGCAACAGCATCCGCATTCTGGTACCGCTAACGGTGTCGTCTGCGGTGTTGGAAGAGGGCCTGAGCATTATTGAGCAGTCTCTGGAAGCGCTTAGCTAATATCGTTTAAGCACTACGAAGCCCGCCCATCGTCAAACAGTGAAAGCTGTTGGCGTTGGGCGGGATTTTTATGGGCGTTGAAAGCCTAATGCTAAGATCGTAAGTCGCTCTCATTCCCTTGTGCTAAGCTGAGTTTGGTAGGTGATAGCTCAAAGCTTAGGCGTTGGGAAATGCAGTAAAAGTGCGGAATTTTGATATGCAGCCTGATGGAAAATAATAAATATAAAAAATCAAAGACTTGAGGGGGTTGTGGCAGGCTTCATTTTTCGGACAATCATGCTGGCGCGATCACCCAATCATAGAACACGCTTTTTAATACCTTTAGGATACCTTTAGGCTTCTTATATTATAGGGGTAGAAGTTTTGGATAAAAAGATTTCAAAAAGATTCATAGAGCTTGAGGCCCAAGCTGAAAAAGTGGCTGCTACTCATAAGACATCTCATTCTGAAATGTTTGGGCGTTCTGATAATGTCGATTCCGATGTGTTTCTGGAATGGAGGGTCAAAGTAAAAAATCTTATGGTCAAAGTTGGTGGCGAAAATTCCGAACACTATAAAGAGTTCTCAAAAGCAGAAGAAGATAGTTCATGGAGTGGTAGTTTAACCAAGTTTAAAGCGTTAAAGGCGGTGTTCTTGGCCACAAAAGAAGATTTTGATGGCGGTTATCTATCATCCTACAAAGCAATTGTACAAGCGGAAGTCTTTGATACCGAACTCGAACAAGCTTACGAACTATTAAAGAGCGGTTACTATGTCGCCGCTGCGGTTATTGGTGGTGTCGTTTTAGAGACGGCACTTCGAGAGCTCTGTGACCGAGAGGGTATTGCTCATGGGAAGATGGATAAAATGAATGCAGATCTAACCAAGGCAGGCACATATACCAAAATAGTTCAAAAGCATATAACAGCGTTTGCTGGAATTAGAAATAGCGCTGCTCATGGTAATACTGAAGAATTTAGTAAAAGCGATGTAGAGAAAATGTTGACTTCAATTGAACAGTTTATAGCTTCACACATAGACTGATCTTAAAAAAGCTATGCAATTGACGCCAAAATGCTTCTAGCGTTTCACTCACTACACTTTTTCCCGCAATTGATAGCGGCGTTAGGCACAATGAATGAGTAGTCTCAGTCTCATAGAAAAGCAGAAGTTAGAGCGTGAACTCGGCATGTCGAGTGGCTACGTGCTTGGTTTTTCAAATCGTACTTTCGATGATTTTTTCAGAGAAGTTGTCGGTGTTTCGATTTACGACTCTTCCTATGACCAAGAATCGGGCTCAAAAGCTCACAGAACACGTTCGTTTTGGCGGCTGGCACCGGATGAACAAGTCCTGCTGTTTTTGAACGGTCTGCTCGAAGGTTGGGAAATCTATTCAGATGAACCTATTCCAAATTCTGCCGAAAAACTTCTAAAGCAAATTATCCGAAGGCTGGGAGGAAATAGTGAACCTGTGGCTCAGCCAAATGCTGAAAAAGTGCGAGTCCAAATTGATGAAAATCTGAGCCAACGCATCTTCTCCCAACTGATTGAACTGGCTGATATAACGCCACAGAGTCGTGGATTCGCCTTCGAAAGGTTCCTTAAAGACCTGTTTGATGCATACGGACTTTCTGCACGCTCTTCGTTTCGTCTCATCGGCGAGCAAATAGATGGCAGCTTTGTATTAAATAAAGAAACTTACCTATTGGAAGCAAAGTGGCAAAATGCTCCGACTGGAGCCGCAGATCTACACACTTTTGAAGGTAAGTTAAGCCAGAAGGCGTCCTGGTCCCGAGGTTTATTTTTGAGTAATAGTGGCTTTTCCAGCGACGGACTTCAGGCTTTCGGTAAGGGGAAACGGATTGTGTGCATGGATGGTTTTGATTTGTCAGAAATGCTTAGACGAAGGCTGTCTGTGGTAGATGTTTTGGAGGCAAAAGTTCGGCGAGCGGCAGAAACAGGTAAACCTTTTATTCCTGTCCGTGAGCTGTTTATCTAAATGTGAGCAAGCCTAACTAGGCCAAGCACAGAAAGCTTTTCCGCTGCGGCTTCGCCTCCACTGCTGGCAGCGTCAAATATAATACGTCCGGCACCGAGTGGCCTCAACAGACGTATTATATGAAGCACAACCGCTATCCATCCCCCACCCTGCCATTGTCAAACAGCGAAAGCTGCTGACGATTGGCGGGTTTTGCTTTTTTAGCGCGCTCAGCGAGCGGTCGGCGCTGGCTGGCGAGTTTATCCACAATCGCTTGGCTGGCTTCTCTGGCATCTGGGGTGCGGCGAAGCTCATATAGCATCTTCTTCCAGTGGCGCGCCTCACACTCAAAGTCGTTGGGCAGCGGGTAGTGATCACCGGGCTGAAAGCCGAACCTTTTTTGCAGGCTTTCGGGTAGTGCCCACGGCTTGGCGCGCCACTCTAGCGGCAGGGCGGTTAATTCTGGCACCCAGCGGGCGACAAACTCACCGCTGGGGTCGTTATCCTCCGCCTGTTTGATGGGGTTATACACTCGCAGTGCATTGGTGCCGGTGGCGCCTGCTTGCATCTGCACCTGGGGGTAGTGAATGCCGGGCTCGAAGTCGGTAAATAGCCGCGCCAAGTGCAGGGCAGGTTCGTACCAGTGCAGTCCCAGGCCAAAGGTGGCGTGGGAGATCAGCATGGCGCGCATGCGAAAGTTGATCCAGCCAGTGGCGATCAAGCTGCGCATACAGGCATCTACCAGCGGCACGCCGGTTTGGCCTTGCTTCCAGGCAATCAGGTTGGGATGTTCCGGGTCGCGCTCCCGTAGACCGCGCAGCGCCGGGTGTAGCGTTTGATGCTCGATGCTGGGCTCACTTTCCAGCTTTTGAATAAAGTGGCAGTGCCAGTGAAGCCGGGAAGCGAAGGCGCGCAGCGAACGTGACCACGGTGTGTCTTCCTCATGCTTTTTCCGCTGGCGACGCAGCGACTGCACCACTTCGCGCATGGAGAGCGTGCCCCAGGCCAAGTGTGGGGAAAGCCGTGAGCCAAATTCCCAGGCCAGCAGCGGTTTGGAAAGCGAGCCGCGATAGCGCCGCCCGCGCTGGCTTATAAAGCTGCGCCATATTGCGCGGCCTTCGCTGCGGCCGCCGGGCTGGCGCTCGGGGCAGGGCGTGGTATCAAATCCTAGGGTCAGGCCGTGAAGCTGTTCGGCGTCAATGTGGTGAAAGGCTTGCCAACCCTCAGCCGCCTGGGCGTTTTGCGGGGCAGTGGCGGTGGGTGCCGTCATTAACGTTTCCCACTGTTTTTCCCAGGCGTTACGGTCGGCCACTCTGGAGGTTAAACCACGCACGACGCCGTGCTGGCGCGCTTCATGCCAGGGCGTGTCGTGCTGCTGGCACCACGCTTTGACGCTAAGGTCGCGGGCAAAGCTCCAGGCGTTGCCGGTCTCTTCGTGGGAGTGAAGCACCAGCTCGCCATAGTGCGTTTTGAGGGCGTTCAAACCATCAACGATATCGCCCTGCCAAATACACAGCGGCAGGCCGAGGGTTTCCAGGGCGCTTGATAGATCGATAAGCGAGTCAGCGGCAAACTGCCAGTGGCGCAGGGCGCTGTCTGGCGCCTGCCACTGGCCGGGCTCGATGGCGAAGAGTGGCAACACGGTGCCTGCCGCGGCGGCGTTAGCCAGCGGTAAATGGTCGTGAATGCGTAAGTCGCGTTTGAACCAAACGACCTGGAGGGGTGCCTTAGTCATTAACAAGACCGATACCTGGCGGTTGAGGGCTATTCGTCGCTATACCTGTTCGTCATCACACCAGGACGTTACCATCAAGCCAGCATTTGCGTAATCCATTCAGCAGCACCCTTCCAACAGGAGCGTCACCATGTATATCGCCATGAACCGTTTTCGGATTGCCCCAGGCCGTGAAGAGGACTTTTTAGAGGTGTGGCGCAACCGTGACTCTCACCTGGATGAAGTGCCGGGCTTCAAGCAATTCAAGATGCTGCAGGGTGAAAGTCAGGAAGACCACACCGTGTTTATCTCCCACAGCGTTTGGGAGTCGGAAACGGCCTTCCGCGACTGGACCAAGTCAGACGCGTTCCGCAAAGCGCATGCCAATGCTAAAGCGCCGGAAGGTATCTACCTTGGCCCGCCCAAGTTTGAAGGTTATGAAGTCGTGCTGTAAGGCTCAGATCGCTAACGTTAGTCGACTGGCAGCGGGGTGGTAGCCCCGCTGTTAGGGGGAACTAAAACAATACTAAGCCAATAGACAGCAGCACGCTGTAAAGCAGCGTCGAGATAGCGGTTTTCTTCAGCATGCCGGTTAGAATCTCGCCATCACGGGTATGGCTTAAGGTTTTGGCGGCATCAATTAGCGGCTTAGCCACCAGCAGGCAGCTCCATCCCACCCACGGCACCGGCAGAGCAACCAAATAGATTAGAGTGAGTGCCAGCGCCAATCCCAGCAGCGACCAGTGATACCTAATAGCGTTAGCGCGGCCCAGCCGCACTGCCAGGGTGATCTTGCCGTTACGCGCATCGCTTTCGATATCGCGCACGTTATTGACATTGAGTACGGCGGTTGCCAGCAACCCACACGCCGCCGCGGGTAGAAACGGTAGCCAACTTAGCTGCTGTACATGAAGGTAGTAAGTGCCTATTACCCCCAGTAGCCCGAAAAAAATAAAGACCGCAACGTCCCCCAGCCCCCGATAACCATAGGGCGTGCCACCTAGCCCAACGGTATAGGTCACTGCAGCCAATAAAGAGGCCGCCCCTAGCAGCACGAAGGTGAGAATCTCGCCCCACTGGTTGCCAAAGGCGGTCACCAGTAAGAGTAGCCCCAGCAGCGTGGCAGCAAGCGCGGTTATCACCATTCCCTTGCGCATTGCTTGGGGGCTCAGTAGGCCAGAGGAGACTGCACGCACAGGGCCGATACGCTGCTCGTCGTCAGCACCCGAGGCCGCATCACCATAGTCGTTAGCTAGATTTGAGAGCACTTGCAGCGCAATAGCCGTTAACAGGGCAAGCAGCAGCACGGCAGGATTAAAGGCCTGGGTTGTTGCCGCCAGTCCGCTGCCCAGCAGAATAGAAGCGCACGCCAGTGGTAAGGTGCGGGGGCGGGCTGCGAGTAGCCAAGCCTGGCGTTGACGCTGCTTAGCGAGTGGTTCCATTACGTCGATATCCTGTTAACTATTCGCGGGTAAAAAACGGGTAAAGCGCAGCAGTAAGAAACATGCAAGTATGTATGATTAATTGCTGAAAAGCAGATCTAAGTCAAAAAAAACTCATCGCTTTACGCCACACTGCGAATACTCCATACACCTTTAGTCTACGTGAGAATTGGCGGGTTATTTAGACAATACAAATATGAGGCGTTAGCAACGCTTACCTAAAAGGTTATTTATGTACCCCACCGGCCCTATTGAAGCACTTAAGCACCAGCTTGATACGCTTGGTGAAACCGCTAAAAAGGGGTTTGTTCGCCTTAATACCCCTTGCCAGGTAGATAGCTTGATAGGGTGGCTAAACGTGCAAAGCGTGTTACCTCACATTTACTGGAAATCACGTGATGCGGACGCCGTCGAGCATGTGACGCTGGGGGCTGTTAAAGCGTTTGATTCGCTGGTGGCGCTTCAGGCTGACCTAGCCGCGCTGGCAGGTATTGGCGGCGAGCAGCCGGATTACTTTGGTGGTATGGCCTTTGACCCTGATTCGCCTGGGTGGCAGCACTTTCCTGGCTGTCACTTTTTGCTGCCGCGTATAGAGCTTAGGCGACAGCAAGCTGGTGCGACGCTATCACTCAATCTGCGCTTTGATGATCGCTGCCCAGAGGCCGAGATAGTCCAGGCTCGTGTCTGCTTGGCTGCCCTGGAAGAGGAGCAGCCGCTGCCTTGCTTGCTGCCGCATGTTTATCAGCGTGAAGATCATCCTGCGCAGAAAGAGTGGGCGGCGTGTGTAGAGCGGGTCACTCATCCCGACCATCTGAGTCACACCCCCAAAGTAGTGCTCTCCCGGGAGACCTGCCTGACGACAACTGAAACGCCCAACCCCTGGGCGTTGCTGGCACGCTGGCAGGCCGGAGCCGCCGACTGTTTTCACTTTGGCGTTCAATTGACACCGCATGAGGCGTTTATCGGCTGCCCGCCGGAACGGCTCTACAAGCGTAAAGGCAGGCATTTAATGACTGAGGCGCTGGCGGGTACCACGCGCCGTGGGCGGAATGCCCAACAAGATCAAGCGCTTGCCGATGAACTGCTGGCCGATAAGAAAAATAGCCTGGAAAACCAGTGTGTCTATCAGCAGCTTTTGACCCAGCTTGAGCCACTTTCTGCTCAAGTCCAGATGAGCGAGGCGCATATTGTTAAGCTGTGCTCGGTGCAGCATATCCGCCGTCTGATTCACGCCGAGTTGCACCGAGACGTCACCGACCAGCAACTGCTTTCAGTGCTACCGCCTACCCCGGCGGTAGGTGGCGTTCCCCGTGAATCTGCGTTGGCATTTATTCGCCATCATGAGAGTCATCAACGCGGCTGGTACGCGGGCGTCTTCGGCAAAATCAGCCACGCCAGCAGCGAGCTAGCAGTAACCATTCGCTGCGCCCATATCGGCCCGGAAGCGATTCGACTCTATGCCGGTGCAGGCATTGTGGCAGGCTCCCAACCGGACGAGGAGTGGCGCGAACTGGATACGAAAATCGCTGGCATTATGTCGCTACTAGGGATGGGATAATGCATATGACAGCACCTGTATCTACCGGTTTTGCCATCCAACACGCCACCTTTAATCATGTGTGGGCTGCGCTGACGCTGGAAGAACTCTACCGCTTAGGTGTGCGCGATGTGGTGCTGGCACCGGGCTCGCGCTCATCGCCTTTAACAATGGCCGCCAGCGAACATGCCGGCCTACGCTGCCATTGCCACTTTGATGAGCGCGGGCTGGGGTTTATGGCGCTGGGTATTGCCCGGGGCAGTCAGCGCCCGGTCGTTATTATCACTACCTCAGGCACCGCTGTAGCCAACCTTTATCCGGCGGTAGTGGAAGCCAAACTGCTCGGCGTGCCGCTCATTGTGCTCTCTGCCGACCGCCCCATTGAACTGCTGGATAACGGCAGCAATCAGGCGATTGATCAGCGGGATATTTTCTCCCGCCACACTATTGTTCACCATGACTTGCCGCCGCCAGATGCTGAGATCAAAGCAGCGTTTCTACTCAGCACGCTTGACCAAGCTGTTGACCAGCAACGCCGTACGCCTGGGCCCATCCACATTAACTGCCGTTATCGCGAACCGCTTTATCCCGGCAGTTGCCTGGTGGATGCCAGTGACTATCTTGCCCCGCTGGGGGATTGGCTGACGACTTTAAAACCGTGGAGTTATTGGTCATCCAGTCCTGCGGTTCCAGCACTTAACAACGAGTGGAAAACGTTTGCCCAGCAGCGGGGCCTGATTGTTGTAGGCAGTGTTGATGATGCCCATCAGGCGCAGCATGCTATTGAGCTATCCAAGCAACTCGGCTGGCCGCTGCTGGCCGACATACAGAGCCAGGTTCGGTTTGACACTCACAACCTGATTCACTTTGATCTAGCGCTGCATGATGAGCGTTTCAGCGCTGAGCTCGCTAAAGCCGGGGTATTGCTGCAGTTTGGCGGCCGGTTAATCTCCAAGCGGTTAAGCCAATTTATTGCCCAGCAGCCCTGGCAGGATGTCTGGTTGGTTGATCCGCTACCCCAGCGGCTGGATCCTGACTACTGCGTTAAGCGCCGTTTGATATGCTCGCCTGCCGACTTTATCGCTGATTTGCCAACGCACTCCGAACAATCGCCTTGGCATCAGTTGGAGAGCCTTCAACGACATACCAGCCTGCTTGTGGAAGAGCGTTGTGCGGCATTCTCAGAACTGGGTGTTTGCCACCTTTTAGCACAGTTGGCAGTAGGGCAGCTGTTTATAGGCAACAGCCTGCCCGCGCGGCTAATGAATATGCTGGGTACGCATCGCCAAACGCCGCTGCGAGTATTGGCTAATCGTGGCGCGTCGGGTATCGATGGCCTGATCGCGACGGCCTATGGCTTCAGCTGCACATGCTCGGAACCCACGACTATCGTGCTGGGGGATACCAGTGCACTACATGATCTCAACAGTTTGGCGCTTTTAAAGCAGGCCTCCCAGCCCCTGGTGGTGATTATCCTCAATAACGATGGCGGCAGTATTTTCCATATGCTGCCGGTGCCTAAAGAGGGCGAATTGCTGGAGCGCTATTACCGCCAGCCCCATGGCTTGCGCTTCGAGCATGCGGCGAAGATGTTTGGGCTTAGCTACTTCGCGCCCAACTCATTGGATGACTTCTCGGCGGACTACACCCAGGCATTGCAGGCGGGCGTTACGTTGATCGAGGTGAACGTACCCCATCAGCAGGTAGCTGATGATCTCAAGGATCTGGGTGAAGAGATTCGAGGGGAGCCGCGTGAGCAGTAAACCGCAGACGCAGTCGCCCACCCTTATTATGCTGCATGGCCTGCTGGGCAACCGCCACGACTGGGCGGATGTGAGTGCTGGCTTGGATGGGGTAGATTGTCTGGCGCTGGACTTGCCAGGGCACGGCCAGAACCACCGGGTACGGGTAGCCTCGTTTGAGGCGTTTCATCACTGGCTTTGTGACACATTGATAGATCGAGGTGTTAGCCGTTACTGCCTGCTGGGCTACTCCCTGGGCGGGCGTTTGGCGCTTTACCACGCCAGCCGCCAGCCACCGGGGCTGGAAGCGCTCTGGCTGGAGAGCGCTCACCCAGGGCTGCCCGCCAGTGAGCGTTTTGCCCGAATTGCTCACGATGAACGCTGGGCAACACGCTTCGAGCAGGAGCCATTAGAGGATGTGCTTGCCGACTGGTATCAGCAGCCTGTATTCGCCGATCTTACCGAGGGCCAGCGCAGTCGGCAGATTCAGCGCCGTCTAGTGAACCGTGGGTCAGCCATCGCTAACATGCTGCGGTCAACTTCCTTGGGTCATCAGCCGTCACTATGGTCGTGGTTGGAAAATACCACGCTTCCAGTGAGCTACTTTTCGGGGCAGCGAGACATCAAGTTCCACACTCTGGCGTCTCATCTAGCAACGATGGCCCCGCGCCTGCGCCATATCACGCTGGAAGGGGGCCACAATCTTCATGCTGAGCAACCAAAGATGATCGCTCAGCCGCTCAATGCCTGGTATCGCACGCTAGGCTAATGTTTATCAGCTGATCAGCATTAACCAGGGCAGGCCGATCACCAACCAAACCACCAGGAATAGCAGTCCGAAGATCGCCCCTAGACGCCAAAAGAGTGCGCTGGGCAGGTAGCCGCTGCCGTAGTAAACCGGGCTTGGCCCTGTGCCGTAGGGCGTGAGAATGCCCATAAAGCCAAGTGTGGGCAGTAGTAGCAGGATAAACATCTGCATATCCAGCCCGGCAATGCCTGATGCCGCTGCCAGAATTACCGGTAGCAGGGCGGTGACATGTGCCGTCACGCTGGCAAAGAAGTAGTGCAATAGATAGAAGATGACCACCAGCGCCACCATCGCCATCAGCGGGTCGAAGTGGCTTATCTGTCCGCCAACCATGCCGCCAAACCAGTTAACAAACCCCACTAGGCTCAGCCCTCCCGCTAGCGCCACCAGGGTGGCAAACCATACAAAGGTATTCCAGGCTGCTCGGTTATCGAGAATATCGCTCCAGGTCACAATGCCGGTTAACAACATGCCACAGATCACTACGAGTCCTACTAATGACCCAGAGATAATGTCGCCGGCAAAAATCCATAGTAGCAGGGCAGTGACCACCATAATGACCAGCATTATTTCATGGCGGGTCAGTGCCCCCAGCTTGGTTAACTCCTCACCCGCCCAGTCGGAAATTTCATGACCCGCTTTTACTTCGGGCGCGCATAGCCAGTAGCTCAGCAGTGGCACTAGGAGCAGCAGCAGAATGCCCACTGGCGCTACCGCCATAAACCACTGCCCCCAGTTAATCTGAATGCCGGTGGCGCTTTCGGTTAGCGCGATGGCCAGTAAGTTAGGTGCAAGGGCGGTCAAAAAGAGTGAGCTGGTCACACAGGTAGAGGCTAGCGCCGTCCACATCAAAAAGCTGCCCATGCGCTTCATGCTGGGGTCGTTAGGCAGTGAATCGTAAAGCGGCGGCAGGTTGCGAATGACGGGGTAGATTGTGCCCCCGCTACGGGCGGTGTTGGAGGGCGTAAAGGGGGCCAAAATGCCATCGGCAATCATCACCGCGTAGCCAAGGGTCAAGGTGCGTTTCCCCATTGCCTTGACCAGCCAGAGCGATATCCGTCTGCCCAGGCCGGTTTTTTCGTACCCCAGGGCAAACATAAAAGCGCCGAAAATCAGCCACACAGTGGAGTTGGTAAAGCCCGAGACCGCCCACGAAAAGGCTTGGCCCGCGGCATTAAATCCTTCGGTCGCTAGTTGCTCGGGAGAGAACAGCACCCATCTGGAAAGAAGTGCCACCAGGGTAACGCCGATCAGCCCCACCACTGCGCCTGGTAATGGTTCAAGAATCAGGCCCACAACACAGCCCAGGAAAATAGCGAAGAAGTACCACGCATGAGGCGCTAGCCCCGGGGGAGTGGGTATCAGCGCGATGATAATAGTAACGGCTAGCGGTGCTAATAGTTTCCATCGCGGTGAGGATTGAGCATTGCTGTTCATGCGGCCGCTCTCTTCTATGTTTAATAGTAAACGTTTTTACAGGGGGATCTCTGCCAAGCGCAGCGGTAAGAGAAGCACAGCGTCAGAGAGCGAAGTAAATTAGAGCCAGGATGTTATGGCCCTAATATCGGCTTAACACCACCCTGGTTTGTACTTTTCTTGACGCGGGTCAATAGTTCTTTAGACCAATGCGCAATAAAAATTTTGCTGACCAGGGGTATGGTAGTTTCAATCCAGGATAGGGCCTCGAAGAGCGTCGCATTTGCGGCCTTTGAACCTAGCGAACGGAAGGGATTGTCATGCAGCAGCGAGATTTCGATATCGTTATTGTGGGTGGTGGGGGAGCAGGCTTACGCGCTGCTATTGGTGCCGCTGAACACGCTAAGGAGCACAAGACCCCTCAACGAATTGCGCTGCTGTCCAAGGTTTATCCCATGCGCTCGCATACTGTGGCTGCTGAAGGTGGCGCTGCCGCGGTTACCAGCCCCGAAGACTCGCATCAGGCACATTTTGATGACACGGTGTCAGGCGGCGATTGGCTGGTGGAACAGGGTGTGGCCGACTACTTTGTCCATCATGCTTATCAAGAACTGGTGCAGATGGAGCGATGGGGCTGCCCCTGGAGCCGAAAAGACGATGGCCAAGTGCAGGTGCGCCGCTTTGGCGGCATGAAAACGGCCCGCACCTGGTTCGCGGCTGACAAAACCGGCTTCCATATGCTCCACACGCTGTTTCAGACCTCACTCAAATATCCTGAAATCGAGCGTTTCGATGAGTACTTCGTACTCGACCTGGCCGTTCACGAGGGCGCTGTGATCGGCGTGATTGCGCTTCAAATTGCCACCGGTGAACTGACCCTGCTGCGCGCAAAGGCGGTGGTGCTCGCCACTGGTGGCGCTGGGCGCTTGTTCCGCTTCAATACCAATGCGGGCATTGTCACTGGTGACGGCATGGCGATGGCCTATCGTCACGGTGTGGCGCTGCGGGATATGGAGTTCGTCCAGTACCACCCCACCGGCCTGCCCGGTTCTGGCATTTTGATTACCGAAGCGTGCCGAGGCGAAGGTGGCATTCTGCTCAATAAGGATGGCTATCGTTACCTGCAGGATTACGGCCTGGGCCCGGAAACTCCGCTGGGCAAGCCGGAAAACAAGTACATGGAACTGGGGCCACGGGACAAACTTTCCCAGGCATTTTGGCAGGAGCAGCAGGCGGGCCGCACCGGCAAGTTTGGCGACAGCGATGTGGTCTATCTCGACCTGCGTCATTTAGGCGAAAAGACCATTCTGGAACGTCTGCCGTTTATCTGCGAGCTGGCGAAAGCCTACATCAACGTCGACCCTGTTAAAGAGCCGATTCCCATTCGCCCGGCGGTGCACTACACCATGGGCGGTATTGAAACCGATCCTAAGTGCGAAACCTCAATCGCCGGGCTCTACGCCGCCGGGGAGTGTGCTTCTGTCGGTTTGCACGGTGCCAACCGCCTGGGCTCCAACTCGTTGACAGAGCTGCTGGTGTTTGGTCGCTTAGCCGGTGAACAAGCAAGCAAGCGCGCAGCACAAACCGAGTGGGCCGATGAGCGCCTGTTGGAAGCCCAGGGCGATCGCCAACAAGCTAAACTGCTGCGGCTCTGTGATGGAACCGGGGGTGCAGAGAACTGGGTAGCACTCAAGCACGCCATGGTACAAGCCATGGAGAACGGCTGTGGGATTTACCGCACCGAAGAGGGTATGCGCCATTCGCTGGCTACCATGCGCCAGCTACGTGAGCGCTTTAATAGGGTTCGCGTTAACGATACCAGCAAGGTCTTCAATACCGAGTTGCTTGAGTGTCTTGAGCTAGAGTGTGGCCTGGATATTGCCGAAGCCTCTTGTTTGGGGGCGCTGGAGCGCCGTGAATCCCGTGGCGCCCACCAGCGCTTGGATGAAGGTATGCAGAAACGTGATGACGTTAACTACCTCAAACACAGCCAGGTGTTCTATCAAGGCGATGCTCATGCTGAGTTGCGCTGGCAGGACGTTGATGTGCGGTTTTCTGCCCCCGCTGAACGGGCTTATGGCGATGCGGGTAAGGGGAGTAAAGCATGAACACCGATCAAATCACTGCCAAGCGTGTTAGCACTAATAACATCAGTACTAAAAACATAAGTACCAAGCACATCAGCGTCAAACGCTACCTGCCGGATAATTCGACGGAGTCCTACTGGCAGGCGTACGACTTACCGGTGGATGACAGCACATCCCTGCTGGATGCCCTCAACCATATTAAAGAGCAGCTCGATAGCACCTTGAGCTACCGCTGGTCCTGCCGGATGGCGATTTGCGGCTCCTGCGGGGTCATGGTGAACGGCATTCCCAAGCTCGGCTGCAAAACCTTCCTGCGCGATTACGAGGGCGATATTCGCATTGAACCGCTGGCCCACTTCCCCGTGCAGCGGGATCTGGTGGTGGATATGGAGATATTCCTGGAGCATCTGGCGGCGGTGAAGCCCTATTTGATTGACGACAACCCGGTGAAAGCGTTTGACCCGCAAGCGCCGGAAACCTACCGCCAGACACCTGAACAACTTGAACGCTATAAGCAGTTTGCTAACTGCATAAACTGTGGGCTTTGTTACTCAGCCTGCCCGCAGTTTGGGCTGAACCCTGAGTTCCTTGGCCCAGCGGCGATAACACTGGCCCACCGCTACAACCTGGATAGCCGCGACCACGGTAAGAAGCAGCGCATGGCGGAGCTCAATCGCCATGAAGGGGTGTGGAGTTGCACGTTTGTGGGGTTCTGCTCCAAGGTCTGCCCCAAACACGTTGACCCGGCCGCGGCGGTGAATCAGGGCAAGGTTGAGGCGGCCAAACACACGCTTATCGCGCTGTTTAAAGGATAGGGGGAGGAGCATCATGGATAAATCATCAACACAACGCTTGCCGCCGCTGAAACGCACTTGGTGGCTGAAGCACGGCTTTTTTAAGCTCTATATGCTGCGTGAAGCCACGGTACTGCCGCTGCTGTTTTTCACGTTCTGCTTACTCGCCGGTATGTTTGCTCTTCTGCAAGGGGCAGAAAGCTGGCAAGGGTGGATCGCCTTTATGGGCTCTCCCATCGTATTAGTGCTTAATCTTCTCGCACTGGCCGCCAGCTTGTTTCACGCTGTCACCTTCTTTGTACTGTTTCCGCGGGTCATGCCGCTGCGCATCGCCGGGCATAGCCTGCCTGACCAAGTCATTGTTGCTGGGCAGTGGGCGGGAGTCGTAGCGGTCGCGCTACTGTTTTTCTGGCTATTGGGGAGGGCATGAACATGGAAAAAATAGCCATCAGTAAACATAAACAAGCCTTTGATGAACCGCTCTGGTGGGGGCTGTTTAGCGCGGGCGGTGTCTGCTTTGCCGTCTTCCTGCCTGCCGTTATTCTCTTTATCGCTATTCTACTGCCTCTTGGCCTGTTGCCTGCCGAGGCGCTGAGCTATGAACGGGCCTCAAAGCTGCTGTTTAGCGTACCGGGCTTTCTGTTTGTTGGGGCAGTTGTTTGCTTGCCACTATTTCATGCCGCCCACCGCCTGCGCCATGGGATGTTTGATATCAGCGTGGGCAATGACGCACTTAACAAAAAGCTGATGTACGGTGGCGCTGCGCTGCTCAGCATGGTGGCGCTGGGCTTGGTCGTCATAGGTATGCTGGGTTAAACGGCGCGCTGTCAGCATTCGTCCCAACTGATAAAAAGAGACTGACATGATTAACGGACTCACTGAAACGGAATTCTATGGCCCGGTAGAGTGGCAGGATCGCTCAGATGGCTATCAGGATATTTTGTACCACACCACTGCCGACGGCATTGCGCGCATCACCATCAACCGCCCCGAGGTGCGCAACGCCTTTCGCCCGCTAACGGTTAGCGAGATGGCCCAAGCGCTAAACCGCGCTCGCCACGACAGCACCATTGGCGCCATTCTGCTTACGGGTGCAGGCGACAAAGCGTTCTGTTCCGGCGGTGACCAGCGCATTCGCGGTGACTACGGCGGCTACCAGGATGAAGAGGGCACCCACCACCTCAACGTGCTGGATTTCCAGCGCGATATTCGCACCTGCCCCAAGCCGATTATCGCCATGGTGGCGGGCTACGCCATTGGCGGCGGTCATGTTCTGCATCTAATGTGTGATCTGACCATTGCCGCCGATAACGCTGTCTTTGGCCAAACCGGCCCTAAAGTAGGCTCCTTCGATGGCGGCTACGGCGCCTCTTATATGGCGCGCATTGTGGGCCAGAAAAAGGCCCGGGAGATCTGGTTTTTGTGCCGCCAGTACAGCGCCGTCCAAGCGCTGGAAATGGGGCTTGTTAATCACGTGGTGCCGCTGGAAGAGCTGGAAAAAGAGAGCGTGCGCTGGTGCCGGGAAATGCTACAGCATAGCCCCATGGCGCTGCGCTGCCTAAAAGCCGCGCTCAATGCCGACTGCGACGGTCAGGCCGGGCTGCAGGAGCTAGCAGGTAACGCCACCATGCTCTACTACATGACCGAAGAGGGGCAGGAAGGGCGTAACGCCTTCAACGAAAAGCGTCGCCCGGACTTCTCCCGCTACCCCCGTAACCCTTAATGCAACTGGCGCTCTACCGCTACTCTCTACCGTTCCGTCAGCCGTTGATGTTTAAAGGAGAGCGGCTGGCGAATAGAGAGGGGCTGTTAGTTTCCATTAATGGCCAGTGGGGCGAGATTGCCCCGCTACCTGGATTCTCGACTGAAACGCTGGTGGAAGCTGAAGCCGAAAGTCTGGCTTGCTTGGTTGCTTTGAGCCGAGGCGAAAAAGTCTCCCCAACGCTACCGTCAGTGCAGTTTGGGTTTGGCTGCGCCCAACGCGTTTGGCCACTCAATCTTCCAGCGCCTTTACCGCCCTACCCGCTGCTCCAGGGGGAGCCAGCAGCATTGATACAGTCTCTTTCAACCTCCCATTGGCAAGCGTCGCCACCGTCTCGGCTCAAGTTAAAGGTGGCACGCTATGCCATGGAGGAAGAACTGGCGCTGATCGAAAAGCTTGCCGCGCGGCTGCCCACTACTAAGCTGATTCTGGATGCCAATAGCGGCTGGGCGCTCACAGAAGCCCAGCGCTTCTGTGAGCGCCTACCTCTTGCGCAAATCGACTACCTGGAAGAGCCCTGCGCTGCCTTTGCTGACACCATCGCCGTGGCAGAAGCGACTGGGGTAGCCATTGCCCTGGATGAAACCCTCTCGCGCAGGGAAGAGTGGAACTATCACCCGCAGCTTAAAGCCCTGGTGATCAAACCCACGCTGATTGGCTCGCTAAGCGACTGCGAGGTACTTGTTCAGCGGGCACGGGCGGTCAATCTATGCGTGGTAGTTTCCTCCAGCTTTGAATCCGATTTAGGCCTTGGGTTGCTTGCCCGGTTGGCTAGCGAGTGGGCGCCTCATGAGCCACCGGGGCTGGATACCGGCCTCTGGCTTACCGAGCGCGTGACCACTGCCGGTGGCGGAGTGATGACAGAAAGCTTGCATTGTCTCTATAAAATGGAAAATTCAGCGTGAAAGATATT
This sequence comes from Vreelandella arctica, assembly GCF_037070215.1. NCBI lineage: Bacteria > Pseudomonadati > Pseudomonadota > Gammaproteobacteria > Oceanospirillales > Halomonadaceae > Vreelandella > Vreelandella arctica. The sequence goes on from NZ_JBANSN010000005.1 coordinate 37,644, forward strand.
TGCCCTATTTTCTACTGGGCCAAAGAGACCCCTGAGAAAATCGCCATAGAGGCGGGTTCGGTGAAGCTTAGTTACCGAACGCTCAACCGCCGCGTAGCGTGTTTAGCACAGCAACTGGCTCGGAAAGGTTTTGTGCCAGGTGATCGGCTAGTCGTCCCTGCCAAAGGCTCGCTTGAATCCTTGCTGCTGGCGTGGGCCTGCCTGCGGATCGGGGTGATTTTCTGCCCGCTTAACCCAGCATTTCCTGTTACTCAGCAGCTTGGCCTGGCCAAGCGTTTGCGGGCTGGCCGCGTTTGCCAGACGGAAAGTGACAATGATTACGCTTCAAAGCTAACGCCGATCACTCTCGATTTCCGGGCGGAAGCTGATGCAGGTGAGCCTCCGGCGCTTGATGGTAGCCAGCTGTGTAACACCATTTTCACCTCCGGCTCCAGCGGCACGCCCAAGGCGGTGCTGCATCGTGTGGCCAATCATTTGGCCTCGGCGCGGGGATCGGCGGTGGTTATTCCGGTTGATCAAAACAGTGGCTGGCTGTTGTCGCTACCGCTGTTTCATATCGGTGGCTATGCTATTCCGTTCCGCGTTTTTATGGCCGGTGGGCGGGTGATTCTCGATGGCGATCCGCAAACGCTTCCCGCGCGCCTTGAGCAGCAATCAATCACCCATCTTTCGCTAGTGCCCACCCAGCTTTGGCGGCTGCTGAAAGCGGGCTTGACGCCTAAGAGCACTCAATTGCGCGAGCTGCTGCTGGGCGGTGCGGCCATTCCTGCGCCGCTGGTGGTGCAGATGGCATTCCTGGGGCTGACACCGAAGGTTAGCTATGGGCTATCCGAGATGGCCAGCCAAGTCTGCACTGGTATACCTACCGCGCCGGGCGTCGTCGGCAGGCCGCTGCCAGGCCGTGAGGTGAGGGTTGTTGAAGGTGAGATACAGGTGCGCGGCGAGACTCTATTCTGCGGTTATTTGAATAATGGCGAGGTTGACCCAGCGCTCAACGATCAGGGCTGGTTTGCCACCCGCGATAAGGGGCACTTCACCACGGAAGGCGCGCTAGTGGTGGAAGGGCGGCTTGATAATGGTTTTATCTCCGGCGGCGAGAATATTCAGCCAGAAGCCATTGAGCAGCGCTTGGTTGATCACCCTGGCGTTGCCCAGGCGTTAGTCGTACCGGTGCCCCACCCCGAGTGGGGCGAGCGCCCAGTGGCGTTTATCGATTGGCATGGAGAAGCCGTGACAGAACAGGCGATAAGTGCCTGGGTACGCGAGGCGCTACCCGGCTTTATGGTGCCCGATGCCTGGCTGGCCTGGCCGCCAGGAGTGGGCTTTAAACCCTCCCGCAGGCAGTTTGCTGAGCTGGCACGGGCACACGTAAATTTTACCGTTTAGCGACGCGACCTTTTAAACCTTTCTCTTTATTCGGCTTATTCAGCTAGGTCAGCGTCAGTGCCAGCGGCATCCAGCATAGCGTGGAGTAACACATTGCAACCTGCATGGACATGCTCCGGCGTCGCGCTTTCGATCTCGTTATGGCTGATGCCATCTTTGCAGGGAATAAAGATCATGGCGGCGGGGGCGACGCGACCCACAAACATCGCATCGTGGCCTGCGCCGCTGATGATATCCATATGGGAGAGCTCGAGCTTCTCTATCCCTTGGCGAACCGCATCAACACACTCTTTATTGAAGTATTCCGGGGCAAAATCCGCCGTAGGCGTTAATTCATACGCCAGGCCATGACGTTGGCAAATTTCTTCTACGGCAGCTTCGACAGCTTGGCCCATAGAGATCAGCGCTTCAGGCTCCCAGTGGCGCATATCCAGGGTCATTTTGACTTGGCCGGGAATCACGTTACGTGAACCTGGGTGTAGGGTCATACAGCCTACCGTGCCGCGCCCGTGGGGCTGGTGCTCATTGGCAATACGGTTGAGCGCCTGAGTAACTTCCGCCGCACCCATCATGGCATCCCGGCGTAGGTTCATCGGCGTAGGGCCCGCGTGGGCTTCCAGCCCGGTCAGGGTTAAATCGAACCACTTCTGGCCAAGCCCGCCGATCACCACACCAATCGTGGTGTCGGTATCTTCCAGAATCGGGCCCTGCTCAATATGTGGTTCAAAGTAGGCTTTTATCTCACTGGGCGACACGTTATCGCTACCGCGGTAGTGGATGGCGTCCAGAGCATCGCTAACCGTCACGCCATCGGCATCGGTGCGCGCCATCATGGCGTCAAATTCCAGCTCGCCGGTAAATACGCCGGAGCCCATCATGCAGGGCGGAAAGCGGCAGCCTTCTTCGTTGGTCCAGGCGACGACTTCGATAGGGGACTGAGTAGTAATGTTGTGCTGGTTAAGGGTGCGAATCACTTCCAGGCCGGAGAGTACGCCGAAGCAGCCGTCGTACTTGCCGCCGGTAGGCTGACTATCCAGGTGGCTGCCCGCCATGACGGTTTTGGCGTTAGGATCGCTGCCTTCCCTACGCGCAAAAATATTGCCGATATTATCAATCCGTATCGTGCAGCCCTCTGCGCGGCACCACTGGATAAAGAGATCCCGCCCCTGGCGCTCTAAATCGGTAAGCGCTTGGCGGTTGACGCCGCCTTTGGCGGTGGCGCCTAGCTTGGCCAACTCCATTAGCGATTCCCAAAGTCGGTCGCTGTCAGTGCGTAAGTCAGCGATAGCGATTTTCGGTTCAGTAAGCGAGTTCATATCAATTCCTTTTATTGAGCACGGACGAAGCTGGCGACTCCCCGATTTATTATTTGGCTCATTGCTAGAGTAGAGATAAAAAAGCCAGTAATACGTATAGATCCTCTAACGTGAACAAAAGAAAAGCGTAATTTTATAAACGTGTGTGGTGGCGCATGCTGAGACCATGTCTCATAGCGATGGAGCTAGACACCATGTTTGGAATAAAAAGCAAAACCAAGACACAAGCCTCGCCTTCTTCGATGGGGGATGCCCCTTCAAAAACGGTACTTAATCAGCACTACTGGATGCCGTTTAGCGCCAACCGCGATTTTCACGCCAACCCGCGTGTCATCGCCGGGGCGGAAGGGCGTTACTACATTGATGACCAGGGTCGTAAGCTGTTCGATTCGCTTTCCGGGCTATGGACCTGCGGCGCGGGACATAACCGCGAAGAGATTCAAAAAGCCGTGTCGGCGCAGTTAGGTAGCCTCGACTTTGCGCCAGGTTTTCAGCTTGGCCATCCGCTGGCGTTTAAACTGGCGGAAAAGGTTGCCAGCCTCACACCTGCCGGGCTTGACCATGTATTTTTCACTAACTCGGGTTCTGAAGCCGCCGATACCTCGGTCAAAATGGCCAAGGCCTACTGGCGGTTAAAAGGGAAGCCTGAGAAAACCCGCATGATTGGCCGCGCCAAGGGCTATCACGGGGTGAATATTGGCGGTACCAGCCTGGGCGGTATCGGTGGTAACCGGAAACACTACGGCCAGTTATTGGATGTGACGCACCTACCCCACACCCTTCAAGCGGGCCATGCGTTCACCCGTGGTCAAGCGGAAACCGGTGCCGAGCTTGCCGATGCGTTGCTCGATCAAATCGCCCTTCACGATGCCTCTACGATTGCGGCGGTGATTGTTGAGCCAATGTCTGGCTCGGCGGGTGTGATCGTACCGCCAAAAGGTTATTTGGATCGGCTGCGAGAGATCTGCACCGCTAACGATATCCTGCTGATTTTCGATGAAGTGATCACCGCCTTTGGGCGCAGCGGTGCGACCACCGGCGCGGAAGCGTTTGGCGTGACGCCGGATATCATGAACGTAGCCAAGCAGATCACTAACGGCGCCATTCCTATGGGCGCGGTCATTGCTTCCAGCGAGATATTCGACACCTTCATGAACGCTGGTGGCCCCCAACACGCTGTTGAGTTCTCCCATGGGTACACGTATAGCGCCCACCCAGTGGCGTGTGCTGCGGCGCTAGCGGCGCTTGAAATGATGGAGCGTGAAAACTTCCCCGCTCAGGTGAGCGCCATCGCGCCGACTTTTGAGCAGAAGCTGCACGCCTTGAAAGGCCGCAATCACGTTGTCGATATTCGTAACTACGGCTTGGCCGGTGCCATTCAGCTAACCCCCCGCGACGGCGACCCAACGATCCGCCCCCGCGATGCGCACATGGCGCTTTGGGAAGCAGGTTTCTACGTGCGCTACGGCGCCGACACCCTGCAGTTTGGCCCTCCCTTTGGCACTACGGAAGCTGAGCTTGAGCGTTTGTTTGATGCCGTCGCGACCACCCTGGATTCACTGGCGTAACCCTGGCCAACCCTGTTTGGAGTTTAACTATGAGTGTTGTTTCCCACCTGATTAACGGTGAGTTAGTCGAGAGTAAGCGCACGCTGGATGTCACCAATCCCTCAACGGGCAAAGTGATTCGCCAGGTTGCTGATGCGGATGCCGCCGACGTAGAGCGCGCCATTGCCGCCGCCCAGGCGGCTTTTCCCGCTTGGCGCGATACGCCACCCGCCAAGCGCGCCCAGGTGATGTACCGTTTTAAGCAGTTGCTGGAAGAGCACGCTGACCGCTTAGTACAACTGGTCAGCGAAGAGCATGGCAAAACCCCAGAAGATGCGATGGGCGAACTCAAGCGTGGCATCGAGAACGTCGAGTACGCCTGCGGCGTACCGGAACTACTCAAAGGCGAGTACTCCCACAACGTAGGGCCGGGCATTGATGCATGGTCAAACTTCCAGCCCTTAGGCGTGGTGGCAGGCATTACCCCGTTTAACTTCCCCGCCATGGTGCCGCTGTGGATGTACCCCATGGCCATTGCCTGTGGTAATACCTTTATCCTCAAGCCATCTGAGAAAGACCCGTCCGCCTCAATGGCCGTGGCCGAACTGCTTCAAGAAGCGGGGCTCCCTAAAGGCGTGATGAACGTCATTCACGGCGGTCGCGAAGCAGTGGAAACACTCTTGGATGCCAAAGCCGTTAAAGCCATTTCGTTTGTCGGCTCTACGCCAGTGGCGGAAGCGATCTACTCTCGCGGGGCCGCCGCCGGTAAGCGCGTTCAAGCGTTGGGCGGGGCGAAGAACCACGCCGTGGTGCTGCCGGATGCTGATTTGGAAAACGCCGCCAACACGCTAATGGGCGCGGCTTACGGTAGCTGCGGTGAACGCTGCATGGCGATTTCAGTGGCGGTATGTGTTGGCGATGAAACGGCCAATCGTTTGGTCGAAACCATGCTGCCCAAAATCGCTCAGCTGAAAGTGGGCCCTGGCACTGACAAAGGCCTGGATATGGGCCCGCTGGTAACGGCAGAGCACCGCGATAAAGTGCTCGGCTTCATCGAAGATGGCGTTAACGCCGGGGCAACACTGGTTGCTGATGGCCGCAGCCTGAAAGTGGCTGGCCATGAAGAGGGCTATTTTGTTGGTGGCTGCTTGTTCGATAACGTTACCGCTGAGATGCGTATTTACCAGGAAGAGATCTTCGGGCCAGTGCTGTGCATCGTACGGGTCGGCAGTTTGGACGACGCCATGCAGCTAATTAACGATCATGAATATGGTAATGGCACCTGCCTATTCACCCGTGATGGCGAAGCCGCCCGTCGCTTTACCGACGGTATTGAGGTTGGCATGGTAGGGGTGAACGTACCGCTACCCGTGCCGGTGGCCTACCACAGCTTTGGCGGCTGGAAGCGTTCGCTGTTTGGTGACCTTCACGCCTACGGCCCTGACTCAGTGCGTTTCTATACCCGCCGCAAAGCGGTTTCCCAGCGCTGGCCGTCGGTGAGCGAGGCCACTCGGGCCGAGTTCTCGTTCCCCAACAATCAAAGTTGACGTCTTAGGGTAACTAGGACATCTTCTCAGCACCGTCGCCCTGCGATGGTGCTTTTTTTGGTGCGTACTTCAGACGTATAGGGACGAGGACAGCGTGGCGAGAACCCAGGACGAAATTCGGCAAACTAACGTAAAAAAGATTCTCCAAGCGGCAGAGCAGCTGTTTGCCGAAAAAGGCTATGCAGGTGCCTCAATGGGTGAAATCGCACAACTGGCAGAGATCCCCAAATCCAATGTGCACTACTACTTCTCGACCAAAAAAGCGCTGTATCAAGATGTACTGTTAGAGCTTCTCGAAGTATGGAAACAGGATGCGCTGTGCTTTGAGCTTTACGATGATCCTCGCGTCGTGCTTTCCACCTACATTCGCGCCAAGATGACCCACTCCCGCAACCGCGCCCACGGCTCAAAAGTATGGGCCGCCGAAGTGATGCAGGGCGCCCCGATCCTTAAGGAGCGCCTGCGCGATAACCTCTATGAATGGGCCAAACTCAAAGAATCGAAAATTCGCGAGTGGGTCGAGTCGGGCCAGATCAATCCCGTCGAACCTTCCTACCTTCTATACATGATCTGGGCCTCTACCCAGCACTACGCCGATTTCGACTACCAAATCTACTTGCTCAACGACGACCAGCCGCTGGACGACTTACAGTTCGAAAAAGCCGTGCAGTCGGTTACTTCGGTGATTTTGCGGGGCATTGGGCTGACTTCGTAATGGCCGGTGAAAAAGCTAGAAAAATTGCTATTGAACCCCTTGAAAGCCTTTGAACTGCTCCTATTTTGCAGTTGATAGAGGCGCTGCTCTGTGACGTGGCGGCCTCTTTCGATCATCTGCTTAACGTAGGAGGTGTTCGCTATGTTCGACGATATTAAGCGTTTCGAAATCGGCTCGTCCCAGCAGTTGGATTGGTTTCGCCAACTGTTGGACGGCTTCTTGCCTGATGGCAGTGCGATGGATATTCGCGCAGTGCCACGGGGCAGTTTTCCGATGATCAATCTCGCTCGCAGCGATGATGCCGTGCGTGTCTATGTGTTTGCTGCGGGGCTGGCGCCCTCGGACTTGACCATTGATATCCAGGATAACGTGCTTACCCTGCGTGGCAAGCGTGAGCCCGCCATCGGTAGTAATGAGGATGGCAGCTCGCGCCCAGTGTTTCGACGTGAGCGCCCCAGCGGTGAGTTCGTGCGGGCCATTGCACTACCTGATGGCTTAGATGCTGAGCGTGCCGAAGCGCATCATGCCCATGGTGTGTTTGAGATCGTGCTGCCTAAGCGGGAAGAACTCAAGCCGCGGCGTATTGATGTTCAGGCGGCTTAAGTCATGTTTATTAACCTTGGTACAGGAGGGTAAACCATGAATAACGTTGTTCGTACAGCCACCCAGTCCCCGTTGCAGGAGCGCGGCGACATAAAACGTACTCAAGAAACGTTGCTACCGGCAGTGGATATCATTGAGGAAGCCAGCGCCCTCAAACTAATTGCCGATATGCCTGGCGTGACCCGCGAATCGCTCAAGGTAGAGCTCGATAATAACGTGCTGAGCTTGGAGGGTGAGATAGCCCTGAATATGCCTGAAGGGCTGAGCGCGCTGCATGCTGAGGTGCGTGGCCAGCGGTTTGCGCGCCGCTTCAATCTTAGTCATGAAGTGGACAGTGATGCCATTACGGCCAGTATCACCAATGGTGTCGTGACCATTACGCTGCCGAAAAAGGATAGCCATCGCTCACGGCGTATCGATGTTCAGGCAGCATAAGACAGGGCTGCTACCTACCGCCCTCGGTATTTTCGCTGTAAGACGGGGGCGGTACTTTCCATCTGCGCTATTTAAGCTCTATGCTCTAGTGAGGAAGTTTTTGTTTTACACTTTCTTACAAATTAAGTAGAGAGGAGCCCATCATGACCGATATAGCCGCTTTGCTTGGCAGCGATGCCGATAGCTTGCTTAACCACACTTGCCAGGGGGTGCGTCGTGAGGACTTACATCTCCCTGGCCCCGATTTCATCGATCGTGTGATGGCCGATAGTGACCGCAGCCCAGCGGTGCTGCGTAACATGCAGGCATTCTTTAATCATGGGCGCTTGGCGGGTACCGGCTATCTTAGCCTGCTGCCGGTAGACCAGGGCATTGAACACTCGGCAGGTGCCTCGTTTGCACCTAACCCGCGCTATTTCGACCCGGCCAACATTGTCGAGTTGGCTATAGAAGGTGGCTGCAACGGCGTGGCTTCCACGCTTGGCGTGCTTTCGTCGGTGGCGCGGCGCTATGCTCACAAGATCCCGATGATGCTAAAACTCAACCATAACGAGACGCTGAGTTACCCGGCTATCTATGACCAGACATTATTTGCTGATGTAGAGCAGGCGCACGACATGGGCTGCGTGGCGGTTGGGGCGACCATTTACTTTGGCTCCCACGAGAGTCGCCGGCAAATCATGGAAATCAGCGAAGCCTTTGAGCGCGCTCACCAGTTGGGCATGGTCACCGTGTTGTGGGCGTATCTACGCAACCCGGATTTCAAGCAGGAAGGCACCGATTACCACGTCGCAGCCGACCTCACCAGCCAGGCCAACCATATGGCAGCCACTCTCAAGGCGGATATCGTCAAGCAGAAACTGCCTGAAAATAACGGCGGCTACAAAGCAGTCGGATTCGGCCACACCCACGATGATGTTTACAGCAAGCTGACGTCGGATCACCCGATCGATCTGGCTCGTTATCAGGTAGCCAACTGCTTTATGGGACGCGCTGGGTTGATCAACTCCGGCGGGGGCTCTAAAGGGCATTCTGACCTGGGTGAGGCCGTTCGCACGGCGGTGATCAACAAGCGTGCCGGGGGCATGGGCCTTATTTCCGGTCGCAAGGCGTTCCAGAAGCCGATGCAGGAAGGTGTCGACCTGCTGCATGCTATTCAGGATGTCTATCTCTCGGCCGACGTGACGGTGGCCTGACCCTCCACTCGCAAGCATTGGAAGCGAGTTGATCAACCAGCAAGGCAGGGCGTGTTGAGTATCTTTCATGCGATTGTTTGCATGCGATTGTTTGTATGCACTTATTGATGCACTTTAAACACGCCCTGACCCACCACAACGGCATTACCGCCCACCGTTACAAAACCGGGTTCGATCTCGCCATTGGCGGCGGTGTGAATAATGCTGGGTCGCCCCATTTCAACGCCCTGGTAAATGTTGCAGTGGATGGCGTTTGGCTGGGTCGAGGCCAAGTAGCCCGTTAAAGCGGCTGCGGCGCTGCCGGTGGCAGGATCTTCACAGATGCTGGCATGCATGCAGAACATGCGACTTCTGATCTCGATACCAGCGTTTCTCGACGGCGCTTTAACGTAAACGTATATCTGTTCCGCGCTGCTCGTCATCACCGCACTTGCCCATGTGGCGGTGGAGATGCTGATGCGCTCTAAAGCGTCACGATCGGTTAGCTCGATCAGATGAAAGGGTAGCCCGAAGGAGGAGAATATGGGGTTGCCAATCACCTGATGGCTTTCAAGCCCGAGTAGTGTTGCCGCCGTTGCATGTTCAATGCTGCTATCCATTAACTGGACCGGCTGGGCGGTTTTAAACGTTGCTCTTCCTTGCTCATAACTAACCACCAGTTCGCCGATAGGTGGCTGTAGCACCACGTCTTGCGCGCGGTTTGTGAGGTTCAACTCTGCTAACAGGTGCGCGGTGCCGACCGTGGGGTGGCCTGCAAAAGGTAGCTCACGAGTCGGCGTAAAAATCCGCATCGGGTAGTGATTCGGTCCAGCCGCTGCGCCTAAAAACACCGTTTCAGCAAGATTGAGCTCATTGGCCAGCGCCTGCATATTGCTGGTACTTAACCCATCGGTATCAAGAAAGACAGCCAAAGAATTGCCGGTAAACGGCTGGTCGGTAAAGACGTCGAGTAGGTAGTATTCAGCGGCTTTCATCAGGCCCCCTTTTAAATGATGTCTGTTGCCAAAATGCTTTGCGGCCCTCTTTTAGCGCCTGTGTACGGCTGATACCGATATCTTCGAGTAGCCGATCCTCAAGCGCCAGTAACTGGCGGCGGCTACGACGATACTGGCGGTAGCTTTGTAACTGAATGCGAAGCTGGGTGAGGCTAAAGCGTGGCATGGCGAATCCTCCGTGTTAAGTGCCCCACCAGATTACTCAGTGCTATTTCCTCGATACAGATATAGGTATTATTATTTTAAGGTTACAGATGGGTGTGTTATATCTCTGTATGGTCGCTTAAGGGTTCATCTGTATTGCTTTCAGGCTTTGGGCGGGAGGGTGTCATGACGCGCTACGAAGAGGTTGCTACTATTTTGCGCGAGCGTATAGAGCACGGTATTTACCGTGTGGGTGATCGTCTGCCCTCTATCCGCGCCGTGTGCCAGGAGCTAGACGTTAGCATTTCGACGGCTCAGGAGGCCTACCGGCAGTTGATGGATGTAGCGTTGATTGAATCGCGACCAAAATCCGGCTACTTCGTACTGCCAAGCCGGGTGCCAGCAGTGCTGCCCTCAGTCTCCCGGCCCGCCCAGCGCCCGCTGGATGTTTCCCAATGGGATCAAGTGCTTGAACTCGTCGCCACCCAGCGAGATGACGAGCGGCTGCTGCTTGGACGTGGTGTACCGAATTTTGAGTATGAGACGCTGCGGCCGTTGTCGAAAATCCTCGCTGGCCTGCATCGCAGTAATGACCTGCACGGGTTCAACTACGACAAGCTGAGCGGTAGCCCTGAGCTGCGACAGCAGGTGGCGCGATTGGCCATTGCCTCGGGCTGCCTGCTGCATCCGGATGACATTGTGATTACCACCGGTTGCCAGGAGGCGCTGGCCATTTCCCTGCGCACCCTCACTCAGCCCGGCGATGTGGTGGCCGTCGACTCGCCCAGCTTTTACGGCACCATGCAGATCCTCAAGGCCAACGGCTTGAAAGCGCTGGAAATCCCCACCGACCCACAAACCGGTATCAGCCTGGAAGCCCTGGAGTTGGCGCTTGAGCAGTGGCCGATCCGCGCGATACAGGTGACACCGACCTACAACAACCCACTGGGCTACACCATGAGTGAGGCACGTAAACGGGCGCTGTTTCAGCTCGCTCAGCGTTTTGATGTGGCGATTATTGAAGATGATATCTACGGCGATTTGTCATTCTCGCTGCCCAGACCGCGCACCGTTAAATCCTTTGATGACGATGGGCGCGTGATGCTGTGCAGCGGCTTTTCCAAAACGGTGGGGCCGGGGTTGCGGGTAGGTTGGCTGGCGCCGGGCCGCTATCGCGATCAGGCGCTGCATATGAAGTATGTCTCTACCGGCGCCTCAGCCACGCTGCCGCAGCTGGCAGTGGCGGAGTTCGTCGCCAAAGGGCACTACGAGCGTCACGTCCGTTACGCCACCCGCCAGTATCAGCGCCAGCGCGATATCATGATCAGTTGGGTGCAGCGCTACTTCCCCAAGGGCGCGGGCATCAGCTACCCACAAGGCAGCTTTTTGCTTTGGGTAGAACTGCCCGCTGCGGTGGACTGTGTACGACTCAACCAGCGCTTGGCGCAGCGTGCGATCCACGTAGCACCGGGGTCGCTGTTCTCAGCCTCGGGCAAGTTTCGCCAATGCCTGCGCCTTAACTATGCGTTTACGCTAACCCCCGAGATCGAAGCGGCCGTGCGTACGGTGGGCGAGTTTGCCACTGAGATGGTGGAAGAAGCGCAGGCGCATGCAGCCGTGCTGGGATGACGATCAGCCGCAAGCCTTACAAGGCGAGGTTGTCCTGGCGCACATCTAACTGCTCTAAGCGCTGCGTTAAGAGGCCTGGAAAGCGGGCATACCAGGCCTGATTGAGCGGAGAGGGGTGAGGCAGAGGATAGAGTGTAAAGGTTTGTGCCTCGCCCCGATCATCCTCCAGTGTTACTTCGATACTACTTTCAAACCGATCCTCGCGCTTCCAGAACGCCTCCAAAGGCGTGCACGCTCCTCCTTTGAGCGGCCGATACCGAACCACAGGAAAGCTTCGCGACCCAAGGTGATTAGGGTTCGACCTTCCCAGCGGGAGATCAGGACTTCGTTCATCAGGTCATGAAAGTGGCGCTTAACTTTCATGGACCACGCTTTGTTGCCGACGGGCTTGTAAGGCACGGTGTTGATCCAGAAAAAGTGCTCTCCCACGGCGCGCGAGGCCTCGAAGTCAGGCATTTTTTCATCATAAAGGTGCTCATACAGCGCCTTTCTGACCAACTGCCCACCAGCGCCGATAAAGGGTTCGCCATGGCGAACCTCATCGCGCCCTGGGTCGCGTCCGAAAAAGCCAATGCGCTGGTTAGGCTTGCCAAGGCCGATGATGGGCTCCAGTGGGTCGCGCTCGAAGCGCTGGTAAACCTCGACATCGATTCCTTCGATATCTGCCGCTAGCGCCCTGAATTTTTCCTGTTGCTGCAGGGTCAGTGACATCGTCCATGCTCCTTGCTGCTGTCGTTTGGCTAGTTCAATCAAACCACTCTTGCGCCGTGCGCCATAGGCACATCCCGGCGAAGTAAACAGAGGCAATGCCCCACCCCCATACGGCCCATACGGTGTGCTCAGGGCTGGAAAGTATCAGTGACGTCGCACACACGCACCATAGCAGTGTGACTGCGATATTGAGTGGCATGAACAAGCGCACGCGAAAGGGGTGAAGAAACTTCATTTTAGTGACGGTGAGAATGGCGAGAACAACGATAGTGGCAAAGGTAATAAAAGGCGGTAAATCAATAATATAAAAATAGGCAGCGGTAATGTTCCAGGCGGCTGGAAAGCCCACGAAGTAGTTGTCCTGGCTTTTCATATCGACATTGCAGAAACAGAACATTGATGACAGCAGGATGATGAACACTGAGAGCAGTGCAAAATAGGGCGGCAGTTCAATAAAGTAGTAAATAAAGAGGGCAGGTATAAAGGCCCAGGTGAGGTAGTCAATGACCATATCAAGGGTCGAGCCATCGAAATGGGGCAGGATGGCCTTCACTTCATACTTGCGCGCCAGAGTGCCATCGATACCATCAATCATCATCGCAGCACCCAGCCAGAGGAGGCAGGCGACGGGATTATTATCGACCAGTGCAAGCAGCGCCATGGTGCCGAGTAGTACACCGCTGGCGGTGAATATATGCACACTCCAAGCTTTATATCGTGAGGTGCGGGATTCTGTATGCGAAGAGAATGATTGAACCACGTTGACCCCATTGGGAACGTGTTGTCCCCTTGCTGTTCGGTTTATTGATAAGCGTGTCAAAAACCATACCCTATCACTGTTTTTTTATATCGGCCGCTTAAATTGCTGACGCGCCTGTGCAACCTGCACGCGGGTGATGCAGTTTAGCGAGTGGTCATTGATCAGCCCCATCGCCTGCATAAAGGCAAAAGCGGTTGTTGGGCCAACGAATTTCCAACCGCGCTTTTTTAACGCTTTGGATAGAGCGATGGATTCAGGCGAGGTGACCTGGGTTTGCGGCGGGGGGAGGGAGTCGGCGTCTGGCTCGAAACGCCAGAAGAACGCGGCTAACGAGCCTTCATGTTCGACCATTTCTTGCGCTCTTAAAGCATTATTAATGACCGCTTCGATTTTTCCGCGATGGCGAATAATGCCTGCGTTCTGCAGCAATTGCTGCACATCGTCTTCGCCAAACCGGGCAACCTGATGAAAATCGAAATGGTGAAAAGCGGCGCGGAAGTTCTCGCGTTTATTGAGAATGGTGCGCCAACTCAACCCCGACTGAAAACTCTCTAGGCACAGCTTCTCGAACAGCCGCTGGTCGTTAGCCACTGGAAAGCCCCACTCGTTGTCATGGTAAGGCAAAAACTCCGCCGCGCCCCCACACCATAGGCAGCGGGGATGACCATCAGGGGCGATAAAGTCGGACATAGAGCAATTCCTTAGCAGGTGATAAAAGCTGTTTTCAGTTAGCAATTAGGTGTTAACTCACTATAACGTGATTGGCGTGATAGCAAACGAGCCTGGAGATGAGTATGACATTTGTTCGCCCTGCCACGATTAATGATCTTGATACGCTAACGGAGCTGCTAGATGGTTATCGGCAGTTCTACGCTCAGCCTAGTAATGCGGAGGCCGCTCGTGCCTTTTTGCGCCAACGATTTGGGCAGGCGGATTCACGCATTCTCGTTAGTGAGAGTGAGAATGGTCGGCTTACTGGCTTTGTTCAGCTTTACCCTGGGGTTTCCACGGTAGGCTTAAACGCGCGCTGGACGCTAAATGATCTTTTTGTGCTTCCAGAGTCTCGCGATAAGGGCACGGGAAGAGCGCTAATGGAAGCCGCTACAAAACTCGCCAAAGAGCATGGCGTAGCACGCTTGATATTAATGACGCAGGTAGAGAACGAGCGTGCCCAGCACCTTTATGAGTCATTGGGCTGGCAGCGCAATACGGCGTTTTATGGTTACTTGCTTGATGTGAAGTGAGTTAAGCAGTTCAGGCTCGGCACCTAGCCGAGCCTGAACTACAGTGCATCAAGCCTCGCTTAGCTTGCGCGCTCTATGCAGGTTTTCCATTGTGTTCAGGCACGCCTGGGCGGCTTCTTTCCCTTTGGTAACAAAGTGTTGGGTGTAGAAGTCGTGATGCGTGGCGTGCTCATGGAAGTGGTGCGGTGTTAATACTGCCGAGATCACCGGCACTTGCGTGTCTAACTGCACACGCATCAAGCCATCAATCACCGCATGAGCCACAAAGTCGTGGCGATAAATACCGCCATCGACCACAAAGCCAGCCCCTACAATGGCGCCATAGCGGCCACTTTGGGCGAGTACTTTTGCTTGCAAGGGAATTTCGTAAGCACCGGAAACGGTGAAGGGGTCTACTTGTTCGGCGTTAAGCCCACAGCGCTCTACTTCAGCAATAAAGGCTTCATAGGCCTTCTCGACGATATCCTGATGCCAGTGGCCTTGAATAAACGCGATGCGTTGAGACGTGGTGTGGGTAGAAAGTGTCAGCGGAAATGTCTGATTCATGGTCATTCTCTTGGCTAAGGTGTACCAGAATCAGGGCACGCGGAACCGGTCGTCAGGAAGCCACAAAAGGCAGCCAAAGCCGCTTTTGCATCGCCTGTCTAGGGTGCCGTTCTCTTTCATCCGGACTATCACCGTCGGCTTCGGTTTCTCACCGAATCTGCTGACCTCAAGCAATTGCTTGCTTGAGCGCTCGCGGGCTTAGCGGCCTGGTTCAAAGGCCGTATCACCGCCGGTGGGGACTTTCACCCCGCCCTGAGAACTTTGCTGAATATCAGCCCAACCATTTTACGCTTATTCTAAAAGCCGAGCCAAGGCGGTGTGGTTATTTTGGCGGGTTCACGCTGCATGATGATCTCGCCGTGGCGCACCGAAAGCAGCACCTCGCCTTGATTGCGCAGCACGCTGTAATCATCTTCCCCCTCCAGCAGGTTGAAGCTGGCCGGTTTGCCCACCTCAATGCCGTAGCGTTCTTCGATGTTAAGCGTGCGAGCGCTATTGTCAGTAATCAGCGAAAGCGCCTGACTGAAATCCTGATAACCCATCATTTGGCAGATATGCAGGCCGAAATCCAACGTGCGTAAGAGCTTGCCATTTCCCAACGAATACCAGGGATCAAAAATGGAGTCTTCAGCAAAGCAGACGTTGATACCCGCTTCGTTGAGTTCCTTTACCCGTGTTACGCCGCGCCGTTTGGGGTAGGTGTCGAAGCGCCCTTGCAAATGAATACTTTCGGTGGGGCAAGAGACGAAATTAATGCCCGAGCGCTTGAGCAGCAGAAACAGCTTGGAGCAGTAGGCGTTATCGTAAGAGTGCATCGCCGTGGTGTGGCTTGCGGTCACGCGGCTGCCTAAATCATTAAAAAGCGCTTCGCAGGCCAGTACCTCCAGAAAGCGCGAGTTGGGGTCGTCGATCTCGTCGCAGTGCACGTCCACCAAGCGGTCGTACTTGATCGCGAGTTCGATCACCCGCTTCATGGACGCCACGCCCAGTTCTCGGGTGTATTCAAAATGAGGGATGCCACCCACGACGTCGGCACCGAATTCCAGTGCCTCTTCCATTAGCTTTTCTCCGCCGGGGTAGGAGAGCAGGCCGTCTTGCGGAAAGGCGACTACTTGAATATCGATTTTATCCTTCAGTTCATCCCGCAAGGTACACAGCGTTTTAAGGCCAATCAGGGTTGGGTCGCTGGTGTCAGCGTGGGTGCGCACGAACTGAACGCCGTTGCCGATTAATAAATTAAGCGTTTTCAGAGCGCGCTCGCGAATATCGGCTTCGGTGAGCATGGGTTTGCGCTCGCTCCAGCGCTCAATGCCTTCAAACAGCGTGCCGCTTTGGTTCCAGCTTGGCTCACCCGCGGTGAGGGCGGCATCCAGGTGAATATGAGGCTCGATAAAGGGCGCGCAAACGAGCTTGGCGCCTGCATCAATCTGCCCCGCGCTCGCTGTTTGTGGTGCATCTTGTGCGGTGATGGCGGTGAACGTGCCGTTCTCAATTTCCAGCCGATAAAGCTCAGGGCGCTGGCGTAGGCGGGCATTAATGATCTGCATGGGCATATGAAAAAGGGCTCACTTATTGTTTAGCGGGTGAAGGAAGCGTATCGCTCAGCGTAGCGTGGTTTAAACGCAGCAGCACGGCGTAGCTGCCCGCTGCCACCGCGACCCCTACCAATGGCGGCAGTAACGGGGAAAAGTAGGCAGCCCCGGCACCCAGTGCATAGGCAGCCAGCCCTCTACGGTTGAAGTCAGGCAGTTGAGCGATATCCAAAGCGGGGTAACGGCCTTTATGCTTGAGCCAGAAGTCCGCCATGATGACCCCACCCATGGGCGGAATAAACGTGCCGAGCAGTACCAGGAACGGAATAAGCAGGTTGTACATGCCGCCTACCGCTAGCACCGTCCCAATGGCCGCACCTGCTACGGTGACCAACCGGCGTTTTTCGGTACGCAGTAAGTTGCAGCCCGCCACGGCGAAGTTGTAGATGGTGTTGTCCTGTGTGGTCCAGATATTGAGAAACAGCATCAGCACGGCGATGGTGACAAAGCCCTGGGCAATCAGCACATCGACAATATCCGCCTGCTGGTAAATCATGGTGCCAAGCGCACCAGTGAGTACCATTAAACCGTTACCCACAAAAAACGCTGCCAGGGTCGCGATGACGGCAATTTTCGGCGTTTTGGCGAAGCGGCTCCAGTTAGTGGCTTGGGTACCGCCGCTGATAAACGTGCCGATGATGATAGTGACCGCTGCCGCCACGCCCATACTTTCCGTAGGCGTTTGCTGGCTTAGTCCTGTAAAGCCGCGCACATCCACCAACCCAGTGAACAGGCTAATCAGAATAAACAGCATCATGGCGGGGACGGCAACGCGCGAAAGCCAATCCATACCCTTGTAACCGATCATGGCGGTCACACAGAAACCAAAACCAAAAAGCACCATTAAGGGGATTTCCAGCCATTCAGGCATCCCCGTGGTGCGTACTAATACCAGCGCGATGGTCGCTGTGCCCCAGGCGTACCAACCAATCTGGGTAAAGCCGAGGATAAAATCAGAAAGTTTGCTGCCCTTCTCGCCAAAACAGAAGCGCCCCATCAGCACCGAATTAAGCCCGCTTTTGCAGGCAATATAAGCAAGAACTGCCGCATACGTTCCCAGCAACAGGTTACCAATCAGTATGATCCAGAGCAGTTGGCCAATCGGAAACGCTTGGCCTAACGTGCCACCGGCCCACATGGTCGCAGTAAAAAAGGTAAAGCCGAGCAGTACGGCTGACGTGGAGAGTAACCCTTTACGGGCACGGGTAGGGACTTCGCTGAGCGGGTAATCAGACTGGTTCATGGCAGGCTCCGGTTGAAAACGGTTCTCTTGGAAATATAAGCAACCGGCATGCCAAGTTTTCTTTATTTATGAGGAGTGATTTCTACCAACAGCCCGCGCATTAACGTTTCGACGATAGCGTCGCACTCCTCTGCTAGTGAGTACTGCTGTGGGTCTTGCAGCCAATCAAAGCAAACGCCAATCAAAAAGCCGTGAAACTGGCGGAGCGCGCTGTTGGGGGAGAGCCCCGCACGCAATTGGCCTGCTAGTTGTGTTTGTTCAAACAGACGTTCTACCTGTACTTCAGCATGCTCTGAAAGGCGGGTGATCATGCTGATGCGCGGGTGGTCATCTTCCAGTTTCTCGCAGCGGTGTAGCACGATGGTGGCGGCCCGCTGCAATGGCAGGTCATGGCAGATGCCTGCCAGCGAGCGCTGGGCAATCTCGCGTAAACAGGCCACTGGCGTTGCACCAAGGCGCTGGGTTGTATCATCCACGATTTCATCTAAAGGGATGCGTACCCGCTCCAAGAGCGCATTGAATACCGCTGCTTTATCTTCAAAGTGCCAATAAATGGCGCCCCTCGTCACGCCCGCCGCCTCGGCAATATGGGCCAGGGTCGTGCGCGATACACCCTGGGCTAAGAAGGTGGTCTCAGCCGCATCCAGGATCGTTTCTCGAGTGCGTTCAGCGTCGGCCTTACGACGGGACATAGCGCCTCCTCTTAATAGATTGGCCGTATTTTGGCACTGATCGATAGCAAAGTCGCCGGATGGTGATTAGTATACATTTCACTGACATTCATGAATGTCAGTGAAATGTATACTACGCCCCTTATTGCTTGAATTCAGGTTTGCAACGCTGCATTGATCGTCCTCAAGGAGCCTGCCGTGCCCGTTACTCTTCTTCGTTTCCTGCCCGCCGCACTGGTGCTGCTTATGCTGATGGGCTGCGATCAACCCCAGGCGCAGTCCACCGACACGGCCCGGCCGGTGAAATTGATGACCTTGCAGTCGACCAATGCTACTGCCCTGCGGCAATTCCCGGCGCGGGTAGAAGCCTCCACCCGCAGCAATTTATCGTTTCGAATGGCGGGGGAGCTGCTGGAACTCAATGTGAGTCCTGGTCAGCAGGTAAGCGAGGGCGAGGTCATTGCCCGCATTGATGATCGCAATGCGCAGAGCGAGCTGGATAGCGCCCGCTCGCGCTTGGAACTAGCCGAGGCAATGCTAGAACGTATGCGCTATACCCTGGAGCGCGGTGCGGTCAGTCAATCCCGGTTTGATGAAGCGGAAAGCGAATGGCGGGCAGCCCGCGCAACGTTTGAGCAGGCCGAAGAGCAGGTAACACACACGCAACTGCGCGCCCCCTATGATGGCGTGATCGCTCAGGTGCCGGTGGATAACCGCCAGATTGTTCAGGTGCAGGAAACGGTGGCAGTGATTCAGCAGCCGGGCCAATTAGATGTGGTGTTTCATCTGCCCGAGCAGATTGTTCAGCGCATGCCGCGCAGCAACGGCACCCCCTTTGGGGATGAATTAGCGTATGAAGTACGCTTCGGAAATAGCGACAAACCCTATCTCGCCCAGTTAGCGTCCTATACCACGCAAGCCAGCGCGCAGAGCTTGGCCTATGAAGTCACGCTGACACTCCCTCAGCCCGACGATATCACCCTACTGGATGGTATGAGTGCCAACGTGCGACTGGATTTAAGTGCGCTGCAATCTGACAACGCTTCGCCGGTTTGGCACCTGCCGCCTGAAGCCGTGAGCTATGCGGGCGAAGACGCTAATCAAGCCTTGGTATGGCGCTATACCGGCTCAGAACATGTAGAAGCAGTGCCGGTGAGTGTTGGGCCATTAACGTCGAATGGGTTGGAAGTTAGCGGCGATTTGGCGGCGGACGATCGTATCGTGGCGGCCGGTGCTCACCGTATAACGGCGGATACCAAGGTCACGCCGTGGGAAAAAGAGCAGGGGCTATAAGCATGGTCGACTACTTTTTACGCCACCGGGCGGCTAGTTATTTAATGACCGTAGTGCTGCTGGCGGGCGGTGCGCTGTCATTTCTAGGCATGGGCCAGCTGGAGTTTCCCGAATTCACTATTCGTAACGCCCTCATCACCACGCAGTACCCCGGCGCGACACCTGAAGAGGTCGAGCAGGAAGTGACCTCAACGCTAGAGCAATCGATTCAAGAGATGTCGTCAATTAAGCGAGTGAGCTCGGTGAGTTCCGACGGCCTTTCCCAGATTACCGTCGAGCTGGAAAGCACCGTACAAAATGAAGAGCTTGAACAGCTATGGGATTCGCTACGCCGTAAGGTTCAGGATGCTCAGGCTGCATTGCCGCCGGGCGCCAGTCAATCCCGCGTTAATGACGACTTTGGCGATGTCTTTGGCTTTATGGTCAACCTGACCGGCGAAGGCTACAGCATGCCTGATCTGGCCGATCATGCCGACTTTCTCAAGCGCGAGCTGACCCTGGTAGAGGGCGTCGATAAAGTCTCGCTGGGCGGTGAGCACGAAGAGCGCATCTACATTGAAGTCGACCGTGAGCGCCTGCGGGCGTTAAATATACCGCTCACCCGGCTCCAGCAATTGTTGGATACCCAGAATGCCGTGGCCGATGCGGGGCATCTCAAGCAGGATGGTCGCCGTTTTCGTATTACCCCAACGGGCAGTGCCGCAAATATCGATGACCTGCGCGCGCTCATCGTCAGCGAAGGTGACGGTGAACTGGTGCGGCTGAGCGATATTGCCGATGTAAGCCGAGAGCTGACGGAGCAGCCCCAGCAGCTCTATCGTGATATGGGTAGGCCGGCCATATCGTTGGGCGTTTCGTTTGAAAGCGGTGTGAATGTTGTGGCGGTCGGTGAACAACTGCAGCAACGATTGGATCAACTTCAAGCCCGTACGCCGCTGGGCATGGAGCTGAATATCGTCTACAACCAGCCCCAAGTCGTGGATGAGGCGGTCTCCGGCTTTCTGGTGAGCCTGATCCAGGCGGTGGCCATTGTCATCGTGGTGTTGATGCTGTTTATGGGCTGGCGCAGCGGTCTGTTGATGGGCTTTATTCTGCTGATCACCATTATCGGCACCTTTATGCTGATGCGCTTTCATGGTCTGCAGCTGGAAAAAATCTCCCTTGGGGCGCTGATTATCGCCCTCGGTATGTTGGTCGATAATGCCATCGTGGTGACCGAAGGGATGCTGGTGGGCCTAAAGCGTGGCAGCTCGATTCGTGATTCGGCCCATCAGGTAGTGCGGCAAAACGCCTGGCCGTTGCTGGCCGCCACGCTGATCGCGATTGCTGCCTTTGCACCTATCGGTCTGTCGCCAGACACCACCGGTGAATTTATCGGTTCACTGTTTTTTGTCCTGCTCTATTCGCTGCTGCTGAGCTGGATTACCGCGCTAACGTTAACGCCTTTCTACTTTAAGCTGTTTTTCCGCAATATCGCACCTGGCGATGGTCAAGAGGACCCTTACAAAGGCGTTGTTTATCGCTTGGTCGGCCGCGTCATCGTTGCCGGCATACGCTGGCGCTGGGTGACGTTGGTGCTGGTGGTCGCAATATTGGCGGGCGCGTTGTTCGGTTTTGGTTCAGTCAAAAATGCCTTCTTTCCGGCCTCGAATACGCCCATCTTTTTTGTCGATTACCGCACGCCGGAAGGCACCGATATCCTTGAGACTCAGCGCCGTGTCAGCGAGCTGGAAGAGAGCGTGATGGAGATGCCGGGCATTCACCATCTCACCACCACCGTGGGCGGTGGATCACAGCGTTTTACCCTCACTTACTCGCCGGAAGACCGCTACGCCAGCTATGCGCAGCTCATTATCGAAACCGACGATAAAGCCACTCAGCGCGAGCGCATGGCCGACGTTGAAAGGGTGCTCGTACGTGACCATAGCGATATCGATTACAAAATTGCCCCATTGGAAGTCGGCCCCGCGCCGAAAGCCAAGCTGGAAGCGCGTTTCTACGGCAGTGACCCGGAAGTGCTGCGCCAACTGGGCGACGAGGTGGAGGCCATGTTCCGTGAGACGGCCAACATGACCAGCGTGCGCACCAGCTGGCGTAACCGGGTGCAAGCAATCGAGCCCGTCTTTCTTGAGGATACCGCGAGGAGGTTAGGTGTCACCCGTGAGGATTTGGCTAGCACCCTTGCGCTGAGTACCAGTGGTAGCCAGGTCGGCGTTTATCGCGATGGCAGCGACCTGATTCCCATGGTGGCGCGAGCGATTCGCGAGCAGCGCCACGACGTGGACAACCTGGGTTCCCTCAATGTCTGGAGCGAAGAGCAGGGCCGCTATATCACCGCCGACCAAGTGATCAGCGATATCACCACCCGGGCCGCGAATCCGCTGATCATGCGTCGTAACCGGGAACGCATGCTGGCAGTGTACGGTGAGCCAGACCCGTTAAGTGGGGTGACCGCCGCCAGCGTATTGGCGGAGATCCGACCTCAGGTAGAAGCGCTGGAGCTGCCAGCAGGCTATCGGCTGGAGTGGGGCGGCGAGTTCGAGACCGCTGGCGAAGCGCAAAGAGGGCTGTTTTCCTCGCTGCCGCTGGGCATCGTGATGATGTTCATCCTTACCGTGGTGCTGTTCAATAACTTCCGCCAACCGTTGGCGATTTGGTCGCTGGTACCGTTGACGATTATCGGTGTTGTCGGCGCGTTGCTGCTCACCGGCTTGCCGTTCTCGTTCATGGCCTTGCTGGGCACGCTGAGCTTGATCGGCATGGTGATCAAAAACGCCATCGTTCTGGTGGAGGAGATCAACGTGCAATTGCCGCTGCATCAGGATCGCTATCATGCGGTAGTGCGCGCAGCGGTGAGCCGCGTGCGTCCGGTATCGATGGCGGCGCTGACCACCATGCTGGGTATGATTCCGCTGATCAGCGATGCGTTCTTTGCCAGCATGGCGGTTGCGCTGATTGGTGGTCTGGGCGTTGCCACGCTGTTAACTCTGGTGGTACTGCCGGTGGTCTACTGCGTGCTCTACCGGATCAAGATTCATGCGGATTAACCAGGATTAATTCAGCGCCGCTGCGACCTCTTCAATCTGTAGGCGCAGGCTCTGTAGACCGCCGCCGGAGAGGTACCACAGCGCGGGTGTCAGCATGACGAGCTGCGCGTCTTCTGCACCGGCGTCTAAAAGCGTTTGGGTTAACGCTTCCGCGTTGGCGGGTTCATCGCCAATAGCCGCGCTGCGGTCAACCACCAACACGAACTCTGGATCAATTTCGGCAATGGCATCAGGCGAAAGTGGCGTAAAGGTACGGGTGCCGCGGGTTTCCGAGTTCACACTGTCGGGCATTTCAAGTGCGTCTACGCCCAGCACCTCGTGCACGACCGGGTGCTGATTGAGCATCAGGTTACCGCCGTTATGGGTCACGACTAGCGTGCGAGGCGCATCGCTTAGCGCTTCGCGCTGGGACTCAATCTCGGCATGCAGGATTTCAAGCGCCTCTTCCGCTTGGCTATCCGCGTCTAATCGACCAGCCAGCTCGCGCACATTGGCCTCAAAAGCGGCCAAGTAGTCGTCACCTTGCAGGCTGGTGTTGAGCAGTGGGGCGATGTCGCCAAGCTCGGCTTCCCAGTCGCCCTGGCGGCCGGTGTAGAGAATCAGGCTAGGTTCGCTTGCGCTTATGGCGTCCATATCCGGCGAGCGCAGGCCGCCAATATCGGTGTATGGTTCTGCTGCGTACTGTTCCAGGTAGTTCGGCAAGCTGGCTTTCGGCACGCCCACCACCTGCTCGCTAAGGCCAAGCGCATCCAGGGTGTCCAGGCTGCCTAGATCGAAGGTGGCTATACGCTGGTCGGTAGCGGCGCTGACAGCTGAAAAAAGCAGCGTAGCGGTAGCAGTAGCGACGAGTGTTGTGGAGAGTGCTGTGGAGAGAAGCTTAGACGTCATAGCAATTCCTTTTATGAGAAAATATTCTATATGCAATAATTTCTCATCATCGCAGCAAGCCGTAGCGTTGTCTCGTTTAGCATAAGGAACGATGTGTTGCGGTAAACGCGACCGCCTCCTTCAAGGGAGGCGGCCGTTACAGTGATAACCGTGGGTGGTTAAGAGGCGACCCGGAAAGGGTTACGTGGGTCGTTATCCCAGGCCAGAAAGGGTTGACCTGTTTCTTGAGGCACCATGGTGATGCAGTTCTCCACTGGGCAAGTGATCTGGCACAGGTTACAGCCTACACACTCCTCTTCAATTACCTCATAGCGGCGCGCGCCGTTCTGCTCGGTGAGCTTGGCAATCGACTGGTGGGACGTGTCCTCGCAGGCGATATAGCAGCGGCCGCACTCGATACACAAATCCTGATCGATCTTGGCGATCGTTTTGAAGTTGATATCCAGGTGTTTCCAGTCGGTGGTTTGCGGGATCGCCTTGCGGGAAAATGCCTCAATGGAGTCGTAGCCCTTTTCCGCCATCCAGCGGGAGAGGCCATCCTTCATCTCCTCCACAATGCGAAAGCCGTTAAGCATCGCGGCTGTGCACACCTGTACGCTGCCTGAACCGAGGGCGATAAATTCCGCCGCATCCCGCCAGGTGGAAATGCCGCCAATGCCGGAAATCGGCAGTGTAGGTGTGGCCGGGTCGCGGGCAATTTCAGCCACCATGTTCATCGCAATAGGCTTCACGGCGCTGCCGCAGTAGCCGCCGTGGGTGCTTTGGTGGCCTACCATGGGCTTGGCGACCATGTTGTCCAGGTCAATGCTGGTGATCGAGTTGATGGTGTTAATCAGCGACACCGCGTCGGCCCCACCGCGCAGCGCCGCCTGGGCGCCCACGCGAATATCGGTAATATTCGGCGTGAGTTTGACGATGACTGGCTTGGAGTAGTGCTTCTTACACCAGTAGGTGACTTTCTCGATCAGGTCGGGGTTTTGGCCTACTGCCGCACCCATACCACGTTCTGGCATGCCGTGGGGACAACCCAGGTTCAGCTCAATACCGTCCGCACCGGTGGCTTCTACTAGCGGCAGAATGTAGGCCCAGGCTTCTTCATTACAGGGCACCATGATGGAAACGATCAGTGCCCGGTCAGGCCAATCCTTCTTCACCTGGGTGATCTCTTTAAGGTTGATCTCCAGCGAGCGATCGGTAATCAGCTCGATATTGTTAAAGCCGATCACCTCGCGGTTCTTGCCGTAGTGGGCGGAGTAGCGGGAGGAGACGTTCACCGCCGGTGGTTCTTCACCCAGGGTTTTCCATACCACCCCGCCCCAGCCCGCTTCATAAGCGCGCACGACGTTGTAGGCTTTGTCGGTGGGCGGGGCAGAGGCGAGCCAGAAGGGGTTAGGGGCTTTGATACCGGCAAAATTCACCGACAGATCAACGCCGTTCACCACGCTGTCGCTGCTGTTTTTCTTGCCTGGAAAAGAGAGGGTGTTGAAAGGCGTGGTGTTCATGCGGCCTCCTGCTGGGCGGCGAGCGCTTGATGAATGGCGTGAGCCGCCAGCTTGCCGTGCTGCACGGCTTGTACGGTGAGGTCCTGGCCGGGTTTCACACAGTCGCCTCCGGCGTAAACGTTGGGCAGTGAGGTTTGGAACATCTCATCCACATGAATGCGCTCGCCGTCGCGGGCAAGCTCCGCGGCAGTGGCGTCGCGTAGGCTTTCGCCTGCGAAGCCCTGTCCGATGGCCTTGAAGATGGCATCCGCAGCAATTTCGAAGGTGTCTCCGGTGGCCGTTAATTGGCCCGCCTGCTCCTGAGTCTTGGCAAAGCGCATGCCCGCGACGCGGCCTTGGTCATCCAGCAAGATTTCATCGGGCTGCGCCCAGGTCACCATGCGTACACCGTTGGCTTTGGCGATCTCCTGCTCGTGGTCGGTGGCGGACATCGCCTCCACGCCGCGACGGTAGACCAGCGTCACCTCGATGGCTCCCAGGCGAGCCATTTGCGTTGCCATATCGATCGCAGTATTGCCTGCACCAATCACAATGCAGCGTTTTGCCACGGCTAGGCTGCCCAGGTCATCGGTCTGGCGCAGGGTTTTGATGTAGTCCACCGCGGGCATCAGACCCGGTGCATCCTTGCCGGTTAGTTCCAGCGTACGGCTGGCCCCTAGCCCCAAACCCAGGAATACGCTGTCGTACTGCTGGCGAAGCGTATCGAGGGTGAGGTTATCGCCCAGGCGCTGGCCGTACTGGATGTCGATACCGCCAATCTCCAGCAAGAACTCGACTTCCTTGCGGGCAAAGTCATCGGTCATTTTGTAGCGGGCGATGCCGTACTCGTTAAGCCCGCCGGGCTTTTGCTCCGCTTCAAAAACTGTCACTTGGTGGCCGAGCATCGCAAGGCGATGGGCGCATGAGAGCCCGGCAGGCCCGGCACCTACCACGGCGATGTGGCGGCCAGTGCTGGCGGCGCGCTTAAAGGGGTGGCTATCAAACTGCATATGGTCAGTAGCGTGACGCTGGAGCAGGCCAATTAATACAGGCTGACACTCGGCGTCGTGGTTACGCACGCAGCTACGCTCGCAGAGAATTTCGGTGGGGCATACGCGGGCGCAGCTGCCACCCAGGATATTGGCCTCCAGTATGGTTTCCGCCGCGCCATTGATATTGTTTTCGCTGATTTGGCGAATAAAGCTAGGGATATCAATGTCCGACGGGCAGGCCTCGACGCAGGGCGCGTCATAGCAGTAGAGACAGCGCTGGCTTTCGATAATGGCCTGGCGCGGCGTCAGCGGTGGGTGAAGGTCGCTGAAATTATGCGCCAACGTCGCTGGGTCGTAGGTGCCGACCTCTTTTGCGCTGGGCAGGTGATCAAGTGAATGGGTCACGGTCGTTTCTCCATTGCTCTGTTCTTCGTAGGGGCCGGGATTAGCGAGTTACCGCCACGGGTGCATTCAGCTCGGCGCGTTTTGCGAGCAGCTCGAACACGCCGGGGTAGGCGGGGCGTTCCAAGTAGCGCCCTGCGCCGCGCTCGGCGTGCAGCTCGCCGTCGCGCCATGTCCACTTGCCCTGGCTGATGGTGTGACGAGCAATGCCGCGCACCGTTTTGCCCTCGAAGATGTTGAAGTCGACGTTTTGGTGGTGAGTTTTAGCGGAGATAGTGCGGGTGCCGTTAGGGTCCCACACCACAATGTCGGCATCGGAACCCACCTGAATCGCCCCTTTACGTGGGTAGAGATTGAAGATCTTGGCGGTGTTGGTGGAGGTGACGGCGACGAACTCCTGAGGCGAGAGCTTGCCGGTATTCACGCCTTCGTCCCACAGCACGGCGAGGCGGTCTTCTACACCCGCGGTGCCGTTAGGGATCTTGGTAAAGTCATCTTTCCCGGCGGCTTTCTGCTCTTCGCAGAAGCAACAGTGGTCGGTGGCGGTGGTTTGCAGGTTACCAGATTGCAGGCCGTGCCAGAGCGCTTCCTGATGGCCCTTAGGGCGGAAGGGCGGGCTCATTACATGGGCCGCTGCGGTTGCCCAGTCGGGATTCTGATAAACGCTGTCGTCGATCACCAGGTGGCCCGCTAAGCACTCGCCAAACACTGGGTGACCCTGCTGACGGGCATAGGCGATTTCGTCTACTGCGTCCTTAGTGGAAACGTGTACCAAGTAAACGGGAGCACCTAGGGTGCTGGCAATACGGATCGCCCGGCTGGCGGCTTCGCCTTCGACCTGGGGCGGGCGAGATAGCGGGTGGGCTTCTGGTCCGGTCATGCCCTGAGCCAGCAGTTTCTGCTGCATGTGATACACCAGCTCGCCGTTTTCGGCGTGAACGGTGGGAATCGCGCCCAGCTCCAAGCAGCGGGAAAAACTCTCCACCAGGATATCGTCGGTGGCCATGATCGCGCCCTTGTAGGCCATAAAGTGCTTGAAGCTGTTAACGCCGTGCTCCCGCACCAGCGTCCCCATCTCTTCTTTGACGCTCTCGTCCCACCAGGTAATCGCCACGTGGAAAGCGAAATCGGTGGCGGCTTTTTCTGCCCAGCCTTGCCAGGTGTTAAATGCTTCCAGCAGCGACTGGCCGGGGCTTGGGATCACGAAGTCGATGATGGTTGTCGTGCCGCCCGCCATGGCCGCGGCGGTACCGGTATAGAAATCTTCGCTGGCCACCGCACCCATAAACGGCATCTGCATATGGGTGTGGGGGTCGATACCGCCGGGCATCACCAATTGGTGGCTGGCATCGACAATCTCGCAGCCTTCCGGCACATCTAAATCGGTGCCGATGGCTTGGATTTTTCCATCGACGCATAGCACGTCAGCGCGGTAGGTGTCGGCGTGGGTGACGACGGTGCCGCCCTTGATCAATAAACTCATGGTTCGCTCCTGGGGTAATTGACTGAGGGGCTTATTCGCCGTCGGTTAAGCGGGTGTAGGTTTCCGGGCGGCGGTCACGGAAGAACTGCCAGTTGTTGCGCACCTCGCGCACCATGTCTAAATCGATCTCGTGTACCAGCAGCTCGTCTTCGGTTTCGCTGGCCTGGGCTTCGATCTTGCCGCGTGGGTTAACGATGTAGCTGGAGCCGTAAAAGTCGCCGATATTCCAAGGCGCTTCGCTGCCTACGCGGTTGATGGCAGCGATGAAGCAGCCGTTAGCGGCGGCCGAGGCGGGTTGTTCAAGCTCCCATAAATATTGGGATAGCCCGGCCACAGTCGCGGAGGGGTTGAAGATCACTTCGGCACCGTTAAGGGCCAGTGCTCGCCAGCCTTCAGGGAAGTGGCGGTCATAGCAGATGTACACGCCGATCTTGCCGTAGGCGGTATCGAACACCGGCCAGTTGGATTGGCCCGGCTTAAAGAAGAATTTTTCCCAAAAGCCAGCGACTTGGGGAATGTGTGTCTTGTGGTATTTGCCTAGATAGCTACCGTCGGCGTCGAATACCGCTGCCGTGTTGTAGTAAACGCCGGTCTCGGTCTCCTCAAAGATGGGCACGATAATGACCATGCGGTGCTCAGCCGCGAGCTTCTGCATCATTTGGCAGGTGGGGCCTTCCGGCACCCGCTCGGCGGCGGCGTACCATTTGCCATCCTGGCTGGGGCAAAAATAGGGTTGGTTGAACACTTCTTGGAAACACAGTACTTGCACACCTTGCTCAGCCGCTTGCTGAATCATCGGCAGGTGCGCCTCGTTCATGGCATCGCGAATCGCCGCCGGTTCCAAATCTGTACTGGTTTTTAGGCCCATTTGAATCAGGCCGATTTTCATTTTCTGCATACAAAAGCCCTCTCGTATCCTACGCGCCAACCGCTGGCTCGTTTTTAGTGGTGAGTAACGGTCCGCAGTAATCAGGTATTGCTAATGTTTGTGAGCCGCTATGGATGAGCCATTAGCGTGGGTTGCTTGGCGTGTAGTGATATCGACTAAATGCCGACGGATTATTGTTATGAGTAAAGTTGTCATATTTGACAGCTTTTTGAACATAGTCCCTTATGCAGTCGCTTTTCAAGGTTTTTTTACTGTGGGTATTCGTTTTTATTAACTAATTGATTTTATATGGGATTATTGCTTTTTATCATTGCTTTTACTCATTTGGTGAATGCGTGCACATGAATGGTGATTTATTTATTATTTTATAAATCAATCGCTTAGTATATTTATTCATGGTTTATCTGAAATTTAACGTTTCTTTTTGGTGCGCTATTTTTTTAACCAGCTATGTTTTTTAGGGGAGTTAGTGTGTGTTGATTAAAACAATAACAATTCAATGGGGAGTGATTGTCTGTCTGCCATTTAAGTCAGCTTTTGGTTCAATAAGTTAACGGCCATGCTTTGTTTTTAGGCATGTTTATTGCTGTAACAAGAGCTGAACCCGTGAATGCGATCGGCAATATCGCTGCTGAGGAGAATAAAATGACTGGCTCAAGAACCCAGATGATCGACAGAGAGGGGTTGATTGAACTTCAAGTCGGTGAGGATGTGCGCAATAGTCCTCGCTTCAACGAGGATATTGCGCCTACCCAGGCCAGCGAGCGCACCTGGAGCAAGTGGAACATTGCGGCGCTGTGGGTCGGGATGTCGATTTGTGTTCCCACCTATACGCTGGGCGGCGTATTGACCGCCTACTTTGGCTTGAGCGTTGGCGAGGCACTGTTTGCCATTCTATTAGCGAATATCATCGTGTTGATTCCGCTTACCTTAAACGCTTTTCCTGGCACTAAATTTGGCATTCCCTTTCCCGTCGTTTTACGTTCCTCCTTCGGTATCTTAGGGTCCAATGTGCCTTGCCTGGTGCGGGCATTAGTCGGCTGTGGCTGGTTTGGTATTCAGACCATGTTCGGTGGGCTGGCGATTCACTTGCTGTTGTCTGAGTTGATTCCCGCTTGGGCTGCGCTTGGCGGCGTGGGGGAAGTGATTGGCTTTTTCGTGTTCGGTGCCATGAACCTGTATGTGGTGATTCGCGGGGCAGAATCAATCAAGTGGCTGGAAACCTTGGCCGCACCGCTGCTGTTGGCAGTAGGTGTTGGGTTGATGATATGGGCATGGCCGAATATGTCGATGACCGAGCTGCTGGCGCAGCCGCCTTCGCGCCCTGAGGGAGCTTCCGTTTATGGTTATTTCTTTGCGGGCTTGACCGCCATGGTGGGGTTTTGGGCCACCCTGTCACTGAATATTCCTGACTTCAGCCGTTTTGCCAAAAGCCAAAAAGACCAGATTGCTGGCCAAATCATCGGGCTGCCGCTGACGATGTTCTTCTTTGCCGCCCTCGGTGTGGTATTAACCGCGGCGTCTGAGACGCTGGTGGGCCAGACCGTTGCCGATCCGGTGCGTTTGATTGGCTATATCGATAGCCCCTTTTGGGTCGTCATGGCGATGCTGCTGATCATCATTGCCACGATTTCCACCAACACAGCGTCGAATATTGTTTCGCCAACCAATGATTTCCAGAATATTGCGCCCAAACTGATTAACCAGACCCGCGGTGTACTGATGACCGGGGCGGTGGGCGTTTTGCTGATGGGGTACGATCTGCTGCAAAAGGCAGGTGTGATTCCTCCGGGCGTGTCACTCGAGCAGATGTACTCCAACTGGCTGCTCGGTTACTCCAGCCTGCTCGGCCCCATAGCGGGCATCATGGCGGTCGACTACTTTTTGATCAAAAAACAGCGCTTGGACGTGCCGAGCCTTTATCTGGACAACCACGCCTATCCAGCGGTGAACCTGGCCGGTTTTGTCGCGTTTGGGGTGCCGGTACTGCTCACCTTGATCTCACTGGTGACAGGCACGATGAACTGGTTCTACGATTATGGTTGGTTCACTGGGTCGGCGCTAGGGGCGATTGTTTACTACGCTGCCAGCCAAGTAGTGGCATCGTCTCCACAGGCAGGGCCTGCGCCGTTAATGGCCAGCGAGGTCACCGAGCAGCGTTAATCAGTAGTGGTAGCCAATAGCTATGTTTAAAGCTCGGCACGGAAGCCTGGCTTTTAGATTAGCTACTTTTAATTAAGCCTAAAAAAGCATCGACCACTCGGTTAGGGCGGCGGTCATGACGAGTGACCAACACAAACGGAATGCGGTAGTGCTGCGTGGCAACATGCAACGCCCGCATTTTGCCTGCGCTTACCCATTGCTCGGCAACATGCTCGGGTAGAAAGCCAATAAAACGCCCTGTCAAAATCAAAAAGGCAGCACCTTCGCGGTCGGATGCCGAAGCGCGTAGCGTGAGCGCATCATGGGCTTGGCGTGCCTCAACCGGCAGCGGATAACGAGGTGAAATAGCTGCGTGTTGTGCGATATCTGCAACGCTGAGTGTGTCATCGTGTTCCGCAAACAGCGGGTGCCCTGCGGCACAGTAAAGGTAGGAAGGCTCATCATAAAGGTGTCGGGTTTCTAAGCTGGTGGGTAGGTTCACCGCGGGTACTACGCCGACGTGCAAATGGCCATCCATTACGCCTCGAATAACGGCGTCGGAAGGCTCCATATGAATATGCAGCGTTACCTCATGTTCCGGCGCGCTAAGTTCAGCCAGTGCGTTGGTTACGTGCATGGCCGGAAGCGTCACTAGGTTGTCGGTAATGCCAATATTCAGCTCGCCTTTAATCGTTTGGTGTAAGGCGTTAACGTCGCTTTTGAAGGTTTCCAGGGCCGTTAATAGCGTGAGTCCCGCCTGATAAATCTCTTTACCTTCCTCTGTTAAGCTAAACCCGCTGCGCCCCCGCTGGCAGAGTGAAAAACCCAGCCTTCCCTCTAAATCATTCATGTGCTGGCTAATCGCTGAACGGCTAATACCGAGTGTCGTTTCCGCCGCCGTAAAGCCGCCGCACTCGACGACCGTCTTGAAAATACGAATTAGGCGTATTTCGTAGTCGCTCATTTGGCCTAGCGATGCCATAGCTGCCTCTTGATCAGGAAAAGGGGGCTTTTTTGCTGCATTGGGTTAGACAAAAAATTGATATACATCAAAAAAGCGAAGCGCCACTATCTAGCATTGCGACCATGAAGTCGCTGTGGTGTATCTTTCACTGTTATTTTTTACACTGTATCAGGTGCGCCTGCGCGACACTTGAATAAGGCCAATATTTGATGCGCTCCTCTCGCAGTGATGAGTTAACCCGCAGTACTCAAGCAATTCCGATGTATCGCCAACAGCAGCGGCAAGCCATCGTCATATTTGCGTTGGCTCTATGCATTATGTTGCTGCTATTCGGTTGGTTATTGGAAGGGCAGTACCAGCAAGAGATCCGCTCGGCTGAGTCTCGAGCTATTTCGCGTTCGAATGTAGTGGCCGAGTGGGCAAAGGGTATGCTGGGGCAGAGTGGGCAGGCACTTTTTACCTTGGCGGAGCGAGTGGAGAGTGTCGGAGGGGCGGGCCTCAATAATACGGCGAGCATACAGTATGCTTTAGAAAGTTTGGCTGGCTATATGCCACTAATTGATGAGCTTGGCGTTCTCAATGCCCAAGGGCGTGTCTGGGTAAGTAGTAGCAATAACCGGCATGCGGGTCTTGATATTAGTGAGACTGATTTTTTTCGCTCTTTCCAGCAAGGCAAGCAGCAAGAGCTGGTTACGCCGCTTTACTGGTCATCACAGAACCAGCAGTTCTACCTCTATCACGCTCGGCGGGTAAATGATGCAAACGGTAATTTTAACGGCTTGGTGGTTGCTCGGCTGGTGCCGCAGACCCTGATCGAAGCGCTGCAGCAAATGCGCGTCTATGACGGCGAAAGCATGACCTTGGTGGACTCTAATCTCAAATTAATTGCCCGACATCCCATGCCCACAAACGGCGCTACCGTGGGCAGGCAAATTGAAGATTCTGCTACGCAACAGTGGCTCAAGACGCAAGAAGCGTCACAAACATTTACCGCGCTTTCACCCATTGATGGGCGGGAGCATCTGATCCATTTGCAACGAGTCAGTCACTATCCGGTACTGGTGGCGGTGGGCGTGGATGTGCAGCAGTTATTAGCAGGTTGGCGACAGCGAACACTGGTGTTAACGGGCGTTATGGCGATTATTGTGCTATTGGGGGCGTGGGGAGTGCGCCACTATTTGAACCGCCTCGCGCTCTCTTATCAGTTGCAGACCCGTGAGATGCGGATGGATGCGCTGATTAACTCCCTACAAGACCTGATTTTTGTATTTGATGGTGAGGGACGATTTCGCTTTATCCATGCCATCGAAAAGGACAAGCTACTCTTGGGTAGCCAGCAAGCTCTAGGATTGCACTATCAGCAGGTGTTGCCCCCCGCGTTGGCAAACACCTTTGACGCCATCTTTCATCAAGTTCAGCAAACCCGTCAGGTGGCGACGTTTGAATACCCGCTGATGCTAGGCCAACAGCAACGTTACTTTCATGCCACTGTTAGCCCCTTGGCAAGCAAAACAAAATACTTTGAAGGAGTGCTTTCTGTGACCCGCGATATTACCGACGCGAAGCAAGCCGAGGTTGAACTGCAAATCGCCGCTGCTGCATTCCAGGCGCATTTAGGCATTATGGTGACCGATGCGCGGGGCAATATCCTGAAGGTTAATGACACCTTTAAGCGTATTACCGGTTACAGCGACGAGGAGGTGATTGGCAAAAACCCGCGTATGTTTAGTTCCGGCCACCATAACGCTGCGTTTTATCGTCGGCTTTGGCGTAGCGTTATGGCAACGGGTAACTGGGAAGGGGAGATATGGAATCAGCGCAAAAACGGCGAGCTGTTTCCTGAATGGCTG
Organism: Vreelandella arctica; assembly: GCF_037070215.1. NCBI lineage: Bacteria > Pseudomonadati > Pseudomonadota > Gammaproteobacteria > Oceanospirillales > Halomonadaceae > Vreelandella > Vreelandella arctica. Next base: position 71,355 of record NZ_JBANSN010000005.1, read on the forward strand.
ACCATTAGCGCCGTGTATGGCCACGGCGGTGAATTGACTCACTACGTGGCGACCATGAGCGATATTAGTGAGCGTAAAGCGGCCGAGCAGGAGATCCACCAGCTTGCCTTTTATGACCCGTTAACCGGCTTTGCTAACCGCCGACTGTTTATTGACCGTATTGGTACAGCGTTAAAAGAGCTTAACCGCCATCAGCGCTGTGGCGCGTTAATCCTGATCGATATTGATAACTTTAATCATGTTAACGATACCCTAGGCCACCATGCGGGCGACCAGCTGTTGCAAAGTGTTGCCCGGCGCTTTGGGCAAATGTTGCGAGATACCGACACCTTGGCAAGGTTGGGAAGCGACGAGTTTGCGGTGCTGATTGAAGGGATTGATGGTAGCCCCCGGCAAACTCAGCAACTGGCTGAACATATCGCGTATAAGCTGCTGGCTGCGCTGGATGAGCCGATCAGCGTGGGGGAAGAGAGTGCGTTAGTCACCGCTAGCGTAGGTATTACGATCATCGCAGATAGCCAGCGCAGTGCAGACGACTATCTTCAACAGGGAGATATGGCACTTTCCCAGGCGAAATCCAGCGGCCGACGAGCAGTGCGCTTTTTTAACCCTTCCATGCAGGCAAAACTGCTAGCTAAGGTAAAACTAGAGTCGGATCTTCGCCAAGCGCTTGAGCATCAGCAATGGCAGCTGCATTACCAACCTCAGGTTGATCGTCTGGGTAGATTAATAGGCGTTGAAGCCCTACTGCGCTGGCAGCACCCTGAGCGTGGGTTAGTCTCGCCGGGCGAGTTTATACCGCTGCTAGAGAGCACAGGGCTGATTAATGATGTCGGGGAGTGGGTGCTGGAAGAGGCTTGCCAGCAGTTAGCCCAGTGGGCAGGTTCGCCGCTGCTGGATAGGCTCACGATTTCGGTGAACATCAGCCCATTACAATTCCGCGAGAACAACTTTCTGCAGCGGGTCGAGCAGGTATTTCAGCGCACTCAAGCGCCGCTAGAGCAGCTGAAATTAGAAGTCACTGAAACGCTGTTTGTAGAGGCGCGTGACGATGCACGCGATAAAATGCTCAGTCTAAAAGCCTTGGGCGTTCGTTTTTCGCTGGACGACTTCGGCACCGGCTACTCGTCGCTGGCTTACTTGGCCCAACTGCCGTTGGACCAGCTGAAAATTGACCAATCCTTTGTGCAGCAAGTGCTAGAGAGCAAAGCAAACGCGGCGATTGTGGAAAGTACCATTGCCCTGGCGAAGAGCTTAAACCTGGATGTGATTGCCGAGGGGGTGGAAGTGGAAGCACAGCAGGCGTGGCTGATGGCCCATGGCTGTCACGCCTTTCAGGGCTATCTGTTCGGACGGCCGGTGTCCGTTAATGACATTGAAGCAGCCGTGCTAGCTCAGTCCTACGCTTGAGGCATGCAGCTTGATGAGTAACGCCGCGATCAGCGCGGCGTGCTCAAAGCTCTCGGGGGTAATCACCTCAAGCCGCGAGTCTTGCCGCCAAGCGCTGCTGGCAACGCTTAGGGCACCATCCGCGCGGTTGAACCGTTTCCAGCCGTCAGCGGTGTGGAATACTCCCTTTACCCGCGCCGTAGTGGGCAGCTCGCTAAAACAATAGGCGAGATGATCAAGGTCGAATCGCTCGGTAGGGTGCCAGCGCAGGCCCGTACTGGTGTAACCCAGGGCAGTGGCGGTTTGCTGTTGGGGCTGGCCAGGAGGGGGCGGAAAATCGAAAAAAGCGCCCTCTAGGCTAGGGCTGGCTGCCAGAGCCTGATGCTCGGCAGGCATCGCAGGCTGATCTTGTTGGCGCGCCTGGCCGCTGTCCAAGATGAGCGACACCGGCAGTACCCCTTCCTCAACGGTGTACACCCATTTACGGGCCGGCCATAGCGTGCTGATAAACTGCTGCGCTTGTTGGTGCTGGGCGTTGCTTGCCTGCTCGCCCATGGTGATAGCGATGGCGTCGGCCATATTTAGCTGATCCTGAAACGTGTCGTGCTCGCGCACGCGGGCTTCATCCAATCGGCGTGGGTCAAGCGTGGCGATGATATCCTGCACCGCCACCACGTCTTGAAACGCCTCGCCGCGCAGCAGGTCCAGCAACCCTGCCGGGTGGCCAAGGCCAGAGGGCTCAATAATCACTCGGTCGGGCTTGCTGCGCGCCAATAAATTGACCAGCGCCGCCTGAAGCACGAACGCTAGCTGGCAGCATAGGCAGCCGCCGGGCAAGCCTTTCACCACCACATCATCGCGGGCATCAAACATCGCCTGATCAATGCCGATCTGGCCAAATTCGTTGACCAGAATGGCCCATTTCTCACCCACAGGCTTTTGTTCAATCAGGCTGTGGATAAGCGTGGTTTTGCCGCTACCTAAAAAGCCGGTGACGATGTGAACGGGAACGCGTGAAGCGGCTGCCAACGGTTAACCTCCGGTCATGTTCATAAAGCGCACCACCTGCACGTCGCCATCGGTGGTGAAGTGGTGGCGTTCGGGCTTAAGCGGTAGGGCGTTAATAATGGCGGTTTTGAGCACCTGCATATCGCCAGGATGGCGGCGCAGCACGGCACGCAGATCCACCGAGTGTTCATTGCCTAAACAAAGCAGCAGGCGGCCTTCCACGGTCACCCGCACCCGGTTGCAGGTATCGCAAAAGTTGTGACTATGCGGTGAGATAAACCCAACCCGGCTGTCGCTATCCGCCATCCGGAAGTAGCGCGAGGGCCCTGGGGTGGTTTCTGTCGTGGGGATCAGCGGGTAGCGTGATTCAATCAGCGTCTGAACGTCATCGCTGGAGTAGAAGGTTTCCGCCCGAGAGTGATCGGAAACATCGCCCAGCGGCATCTCTTCGATAAAGCTAATATCGAGGCCTTCCCGGCGGGCAAAAGTGACCAAGTCGATGACTTCGTCGTCATTTCGCCCTTTCAAGATCACCGCGTTAAGCTTGATACGCTTAAAGCCTGCTTCCTGAGCGGCATGAATACCGTCGATGACTTTGGCTAAATCACCGGTGCGGGTGAGTTGCTTGAAGCGTTCGGCATCCAGCGAATCCAGGCTGATATTTAGCCGGCGTAAACCGCCGGCGTACAGCTGCTTGGCGTGTTTGCGCAGGCTGGCGCCGTTGGTGGTCATGGTGAAATCGTTAAGGCCTGGCATCGCGCCGATTTCATCGACCAACTGGGTGATATCACGGCGCACCAGCGGCTCACCACCGGTCAGGCGAATTTTTTCCACGCCGAGTTCGGTAAAGGCGCGGGCGACCATAGCCAGCTCTTCCAGCGTGAGTACCTGGGCGCGGGGCAGGAACGTCATCTCCTCGCTCATGCAGTACACGCAGCGGAAGTCGCAGCGATCGGTGACCGAGATACGCACATAGCTAATGCGCCGACCAAAGTCGTCGATCAGTTGCTGGTCAGTGTCTGGCTGGGCAGATCGCTGTGGATTAGCGTGTCGTTGCTCGGTCATAGCCATCCCGTAAGTGGTTGTATGCTGACTACCTCGCCTGGTTGTGCGCCGTCTTGGTCATCGGCAAGCTCAATCAAACAGTTAGCAGCCACCATCGAGGTTAAAATGCCCGAACCCTGGGCGCCGGTACTGCGCACGTGTAGCTGTCCATTCTCATCAGTATGGTAAACGCCGCGAATAAAGTCAGTACGCTTTAAGCGACTTTTTAACAGGTTATCGGCGATCGCATGCAGGCGATAGGGTAGCGCCATGGGCTGTCCATGAAGACGGTCCAGCAACGGTGTCACAAACTGGCCAAAGGTTACCATGACAGCGACCGGGTTTCCGGGCAAGCCGACAAATGGGGTGCGCGATTCGCCCAGCCAGCCGCAGGCCATGGGGCGCCCTGGGCGCAGTGCCACGCGCCAAAAAGCCAGGCGGCCCAGTTGTTCCAGTGCAGCGCGAGTGAAGTCGGACTGACCCACTGAGACGCCGCCGCTGGTAATCACTAAATCGCTCTGTTCGGCGGCCTGCTTAAGCGCGGTTTTGGTCGCGTTTAAGTCGTCCGGCAGAATGCCCAGATCGATCACCTCTGCCCCCTGCTCGGTGAGTAAGCCGGTCAGCGTGAAGCGGTTAGCATCGTAAATGCCGGCCTTGGGTAGTGGTTCGCCGGGGGCCGTGACTTCATTGCCGGTGGAAAAAATCGCCACTCTGGGGCGCTGGCACACGGTAACCTGTGCGTAACCCAATGATGCTAACAGTCCCATTGAGGCGGCATTGAGCCGTGCTCCCGCAGGTAGCGCCGTGTCGCCAGTGGCAATATCTTCACCGGCCTGGCGAACATGTTGGCCGTGTTTGAGAAGCTCGGGCGACTCAATAATCACATGCGCAGGCTTATCATCTATTGGTTCGCGCAGCTGTTCACTCATCACCACGGTATCGGTGCCCGGCGGCAACGGGGCACCGGTGGTGATGCGCACACAGTGACCGGCAGGTACTAATTCGCTGCGATACTGCCCGGCCAACACCTCACCGGCCAGCGGCCAATGGGTTTGCTTGGCCCCAACACCTTCTTTAGCCAAGGCGAGCGCTACGCCATCCATGGCCGCATTGGTATTTTGTGGCACGTTAATGGGGGCCTGGATGGCCGCAGCCAACCGACGGCCGTGAGCCTGCGCTAGCGGAATCTGTTCGCTGCCCAGCGGGCGCTCAATCAAGGTGGTGAGTGCCTGGCGCGCTTCATCCACGCTAAGCATGCGCTCGCCAAGGTCAAAGCAGGAGAGCGTCATGTCGACACCTTCCCTGAGACGGCTGCCAGCAGACTTTCCAAACGCAGCTTCTCTTCCTCAGTATTAAGATTGGCAAACGCATCGGGACAGTCCGACATATCGACCTTGCACCACGCATGGCGGGCGTACCAACGGTCAATCTTGCGTTCGCCTTCGGCAAGCGTGGCGGCCAAATCATCTGCCAGCGAAGTGCGTAGCAGGGCAACCACTGGATGCAGCCGTTCGCCGTCAAAGGCCACGGCGATATCATGATCGCCAATCCCTGCCACCATGCGCGCCACTAAATTGTCAGGCAGGGCGGGGGAGTCGCAGGGGGCGACTAGTAACCAAGGCGTTTTTGCCGCGCGTAGGCCGCTGTAAATACCCATCAGTGGGCCTTTAAAGCCGCCTTCTTCATCGGCAATCACGCGATCGGCGAAGAAGCGGTAGGCGTCAGCATTGCGGTTGGCGTTAATCAGCAGCTCGGCTACTTGGCCTTCAAGGCGTTTTACGACATGGCCGACTAATGGCAGGCCCGCGAACGGCTCAAGCCCTTTATCCCGGCCACCCATTCTGCGCCCTTCGCCGCCCGCGAGAATCATGCCGGTGAGTTCGTGAGTGGGAATCATGAGCTTGCCTCTTTAGATGAACGGGCATGAGATGGTCGATTAGGTATCGCATCCAGCGCCAAGCGATTCTGCGTATTAATCGCCTGAAAGTGGCGGCCTTTGGCGCGGGCAATCAGCATCACGCCGAAGCGTTCAGCCAGCTCGACGCCTTTTTGGGTAACACCGGAGCGCGAGACCAGTACGCTAATGCCCATTTGCGCCACTTTGAGTACCATCTCAGATGTCAGGCGCCCTGTGGTATAGAAAATATCAGCATCGGCACTGTCGGCTTGTTGCAACCATTGGCGCCCGGCCAGGGTATCCACCGCGTTGTGCCGCCCTACGTCTTCAACAAAGTCGAGCACCTCGGTTTGGCGGCAAAGCGCACAGCCGTGAACGGCGCCCGCGCTGCGGTAGGTCTCATTATAGGCGTTGAGATTTTGCAGCAGTTGATAGAGCGTGGATTGTGCTAACGGCGTATCGGGAAGCGCCGTCAGAGCGGTTTGGTCGAGCAGTTTACCAAAGACCGTGCCCTGGCCGCAGCCGGTCGTCACCGTGCGAGTGCTTAAGCGCGCCTCTAAATCCTCGGGCAAGTGGCGTGTAATGACGACCGCGGCTTCTACTTCCCAATCGACCTGCACGGCGGCTAAATCAGCCGCGGCACGCAGTAGCCCCTGATTGCGTAGATAGCCCACCACCAGCGCTTCAGGGTCATCGCCCAGCGTCATCAGCGTGACGATTTCACGTTTGTTGAGATACACGGTGAGTGCTCGTTCAGCGGCGATGGCCTGCTGACGCGCATCGCCATATTCATCAACGATGCTGATCTCGGTGGTGGCCGGTAAGCGGGCTCGGCTTATCTGAAGGGCAGGCTGAAGGGCGGGCATGGTAATCCTCGCGAAATAGTTCTCGCAAAACGACAGGGTTGACGATGATGGCGCTGGGGATGCTTACTTGTCTACCCATTCAAGCGCTATCCTTATAAGTGCGATTTTTCTAAGTACTATTTTCTAAGTGCTATTTTTCCACATGTCATCCATGCAAGGTGCAGGGTTTTTAAAATATGAGCGATAACCTACGCCCTATCAGTATTACCTTGGTAGCTGAGCCCAAGCAGGTGAAGCGTTTTACACTGACACAGTGGCGCATTGCTGAGCTAACGCTGGGCGATCAGGGTGATAATGTCCTTAACCTGCAGCTGTCGATGACCGAGCGTGCTGCCTATCGTTTCAATCTAACGTCGACTACTCCGCGACTGTTTGTGCGAGCAGGCTTTACCGGACAAACACCCCAGCCGGATGCGATTACCGCTAGCCAGGACGTTGCGGCTGGTTGGATGGATGGCGAGCAACAGGTGCTCGAAGCACCGATGCCAATGGCCATTCAGGTCTGGCTCGAGAGTTATCTGGCACGCCATGGGGAAGCGCCAATGGAAATGCGCAAGAAAAAACGCAAAGGGGCTGGGCGCGCCAAAGACACGCCCTCCAAGGAGCAGCCGTAATGAGTCGCCTGGAACGCTGGTCGCGACTAAAGCGCCATGTGCAAAAAGAAGAGGACGCGTCGGCGTCCTCTTCACTAGATACTAAGCCCTTAGATGAGGCATCTGCTGACCAGGAGGCAGTGCTTCATAATGAGGCCGAGCAACCTAACACTGAAAATGAACAACCCCTGGTAACGCCAGCTGAGGAGCCAGACCCCGGCAGTCTCGACCACACCTTGCCAGACCCTGACACGCTGGAAGCAGGCAGCGATTTCAGTGCGTATATGGCGCCGGGCGTTAGCGGCCCTTTACGCCGACAAGCATTAAAACGCCTATGGGCCACCGGTAACTACAACGTGCGCGATGGCTTGGATGACTACGACGCCGACTACAATAAGCTGTTGAAACCGATGGCGGCAGATCTCGCCGGTAAACTGCGCCGCTGGACGCATAAAGTGGAAGAGGCGCTTGATAAGCCAGTAGACGAGGGCAGCACCGAGTCTCCGGCTGAAGTGGCCGCCAGTGAGCCATCGACAGCTGCAGACGAAGAGCACACCGCACCTTGCACGGCCAGTAACAACGTTGTAAAAGAGACTTCACTAGACGACCAGTCTGATTATTTATCTGACACTCATACCAAATTATGACATTATTCCTTAGTATATAGAAATCAATAAGTTGAGCATTGATTTAGTTGCTAGCGTTGGCAGCGTTGACGGTAATTAGGTTGGCAAATATCAGCATTGCACATAGGCTGAACTTAGCTTCAACGCATTGTTATGCCACAATAGTTAAATATATAACTCAAAAATATAATAAGAATGATTCCCTGACCGTGAGAGCGCATGAACCAACGAATCCAACTGGCGTCGATAGACGACCAGCGCAATGCCGAGGCTCGGGAAACGGTACGCCGACGTATCTCGTGGCCAGCTAACCTAACGCCTGCCAATGTGACCTATCACAGCCGTGGTCATGCGCTGTTAATAGGCACCGAAGCCGACGTTCATCCTGCCGCTCGCGCCCTACAGGGGCGCGGCTTGGCATCGCTGACGCTACTTGTCATTGAATCTGACGCGAACAGCCCAGGAAACGGTACTGACGATCCTCTCGGGTCTAGCGAGCCGCTGGTCACCCAGACGCTGACCCAGCGGCAGCTCAGCCAATTGCGTATCAATGGCTATCTGGGCGCCTTTAACGTTCAACTTGATGATGAAGATGCTTCGCTGGATATTGCTCGTGCACTGATTGAGCGCGACGGTTTTGACTTAATCCTCGATCTTGCTCCAACTTCGCATACCCAGCGCTGGGAGCTGCCGCCTCCAGGCTATGTAGTACTGCAGTGGCAGGACGTTGAGCAGCGCAGCGATATCCTCGACGATTTTGTGGGGCTAGTGGGCGAATTCGATAAGCCGCGCTATTTTCAAGTCAACAGTGATTTATGTGCGCACTCCACCAGCGGCAACATTGGCTGTACCCGCTGTTTGGATGTTTGCCCGGCGGATGCCATCTCCAGCATTCAGGGGCGGATTGAGTCCCATATAGAGATTGATCCTTTCCTCTGCCAAGGCGTAGGCAGCTGCACCAGCGCTTGTCCTACGGGCGCTATCGAATTTCGTCTACCGGAAACGCGCCGCCAGCAAGACACCCTATCCGCTTGGCTGGCAGCCTACCGTGAAGCCGGTGGTCAGGTGCCGGTGCTGCGTTTTATTACCCATGACTCACAAGATGCCGAGCGGGCTGCGGGTGTAGTGCCCGCAGGCCATATCATCGACGCACCGTTAGAAGAGCTGGGAGCCGCAGGCCACGACCAGTGGCTAACCGCCCTGGCTGCCGGTGCCGCTGAAGTGCGTATCCAGCTGCACCCTGATATGCCTGTCCGCTTGAGTACCTTTTTGACTGATCAAGTCGCCCAGGCACATGCCTTGCTGGACGCGCTGGGCCATGACCGCGCCCGTGTGACGCTGATTGAGGTAGCCGACCACGCCGCTCGCGACGCGCTTCCGGCGCTTACTCCACTGACTGAGGCGCCGCTTAGTCTACCTGAACCCGAAAAGCGGGCACGCTTGAACCGCGTGCTGGCACGGTTAGCAGAGTTGGGTAACCCCAGCAACGAGCGGGTTGCTATGCCGGTGGGCGCTGCCTACGGCGCCATTCAGGTGGATCGCGATGCCTGCACGCTGTGCCACGCCTGTGTCAGCAACTGCCCAACCCCCGCGCTCAAGTCGGGTGGCAAAACGCCCGCGCTGAGTTTCCTTGAGGCGGATTGTGTGCAGTGCGGCTTGTGTGAACAAGCCTGCCCCGAAGATGCAATTACACTGATGCCCGGCTTCTTGGCCTCGGAGGCTCGCGAAACGCGCCATATTTGTCACGAAGAAGCAGCCTTTGAATGCATCAACTGCGGCAAGCCGTTTGCTACTGTCAGCACGGTAGCTACTATTAAAGAGAAGCTGGTCAACCACCCCTACTTTGCTGGCGAAGCGATGATTCGTCTGGAAATGTGTGAAGACTGCCGCGTTAAGGATGTCTGGAAAACCATGATTCGCGATCCCGACGCGCAACTGAAGGTATAAGCCGATGACGGATGCACTGCCCACGCTGAAAGAAGCGGATGCGCTACGTGCCGATATTTACCGGCTATTGGCCACATTATTACGCCGGACTCCGGATGCTGAGTTGCTAGATTGGTTGGCTGAACTGGACATCGAACAAGACGGCAGCCGTTTGGCCGAGTGTTGGCATGCGCTGGCAGCCGCCGCCAAGAACACCGACGTCGAGGGACTGCAGCGTGCTCACTTCCGCCTCCTGGTCGGCGTCATTCAGGGTGAGGTGGTGCCGTATGCTTCTTGGTACCGCAATGGCGAATTGATGGAAGCGGCGCTGGTGGCGCTGCGTAAGGATTTGAAGGTGCTCGGCTTTGTGCGCAGTGAACATAACCGTGACCCAGAAGATCACTTGGCGGCACTATGCGAAGTGATGGCAATGCTGATTGACTCAGCTAGTCACGAGCAGGCCTATTTCTTTAGCCAACATTTAGCCCCTTGGGCGGCCAGCTGTTTTGCCGACCTGGGGCAGGTAGACACCGCTTTCTATGCAGCGCTGGGGCAGTTGGGTGGCGCTTTTATGGAGAGTGAGGAGGCTCGCTTGAGTGTTGATGCGGGTCATACGCCGGTGCGTATTGTTGAGCCTTAACGCAGGCTCCATAAAAAATCAGTAAAAATCAAAAAACAGCATAAAAAGACCCGCTATAAAGGCATGCAAGAGGAGAAACCCATGCACCCGTCACACAATCCTGAGCGCCGCCGTTTTATGAAAACCGTTGGGTTGGGAACCGCCGCTGCTGGCGCTGCAGCGGCAGTCGGTCATGTCACCCTGGCACAGGCTGACACTGCCCCAGTGAAAAACGAAAAACAAACGGCTAACTACCGTGAGACCGACCACGTCCGCGCTTACTACGCCTCGTTGCGTGACTGACGGCGGAATGCCAGGAGATTTGCCATGCGTTTAACTCGCAAAACAGACACCCCCAAGGCCTCTGGACTGGGAATTTCCCGCCGTCAATTCCTTAAGCGCACCGGTGCAGCCACAGGCGGCGTGGCCGCTGTCGGCTTCATGGGGGCGCCGATGATGCAGCGCTCTGAAGCCGCGGACAAAACACCGGTACTGGACTCTCCGGTAGAGACCAAGCGCACCATTTGCTCCCACTGTTCGGTGGGTTGTGGCGTTTATGCCGAAGTTCAAGAGGGCATTTGGACCAAGCAAGAACCTGCTTTTGACCACCCTATCAACCGCGGCGCACACTGCGCAAAAGGCGCTTCGCTGCGCCAGCACGGTCACTCCACGCGGCGCCTTAAGTACCCGATGAAACTGGTGGCCGGTGAGTGGGAGCGCATGAGCTGGGATGACGCCATTAACGAAATTGGCGACAAACTGCTTGAGCTGCGCGAAGAACACGGCCCGGACAGCGTTTACTGGTTGGGCTCTGCGAAGTTTAGTAACGAGCAGGCGTACTTGATGCGCAAGCTTGCTTCGCTGTGGGGCACTAACAACACCGACCACCAGGCGCGTATCTGCCACTCCACCACCGTGGCAGGCGTGGCGAATACTTGGGGTTACGGGGCGATGACCAACTCGCTCAATGACATGCATAACAGTAAGTCGATGCTGTTTATCGGTTCTAATCCTAGTGAAGCCCACCCGGTGGCGATGCAGCATTTCTTGATCGCCAAAGAGCGCAATAATTGCGACATCATCGTGGTCGACCCGCGCTTTACCCGTACTGCCGCCAAAGCCAATAAATACGTGCGTCTGCGTCCTGGCTCAGATGTGGCGTATATCTGGGGCCTGCTGTGGCACATTTTCGAGAACGGCTGGGAAGATAACGAGTACATCAACCAGCGCGTTTACGGGATGGATGAAGTGCGCGCCGAAGTCGCCAACTTCCCGCCCAGCGTCGTCGAAGAAGTCACCGGTGTCCCCGAAGCCGAGATGTACGATGTCGCCAAACGTCTCTCCGACAACCGCCCGGGCTGTGTCGTCTGGTGTATGGGCGGTACCCAACATACCACCGGCAACAACAACACCCGCGCTTACTGCATTCTGGAGCTGGCGTTGGGCAATATTGGTGTCGCTGGCGGCGGCGCCAACATCCTGCGTGGCCACGATAACGTGCAGGGTGCTACTGACCTTGGCCTTGGCTGTGACTCGCTGCCGGGCTACTACGGCTTGGCGGAAGGCGCATGGCAACACTGGGCACAGGTATGGGATGTCGACTACGAGTGGATTAAAGGCCGCTATGACGATACCGAATACGCCGATGGTCAGCCCATGTACAGCCCCGGCATTACCGTGTCGCGTTGGGTCGATGGCGTGCTCGAAGACGACGAAAACATCTCCCAGCGCACCGCGCTGAAAGCGATGTTCTACTGGGGCCACGCGGTTAACTCCCAAACCCGCGGTGTAGAAATGCAAAAGGCGATGCAGAAGCTGGAGATGATGGTCATCGTTGACCCTTATCCCACCGTCGCTTCCGTCATGCATGACCGTACCGATGGCGTTTATTTGCTGCCAGCAGCCACCCAGTTTGAGACGACCGGCAGTGTTACCGCCACCAATCGTTCGATTCAGTGGCGCGACCGCGTGATTGAGCCGCTGTTTGAGTCCAAGCCAGACCACGAAATTATGTACCTGTTTGCCCGCAAGCTGGGCATTGGTAATGAGCTGGTGAAAAACTACCAGATGAACGGCGACGAGCCGTTGATCGACGATATTCTGCGTGAAATCAACCGCGGCATGTGGACGGTAGGCTATACCGGGCAAAGCCCTGAACGCCTCAAAGAGCACCAGAAAAACTGGCACACCTTCAGCTTCGAGAACTTGCGCGCAGAGGGTGGCCCGGCGGATGGTGACTACTACGGCTTGCCGTGGCCTTGCTGGGGTACACCTGAGTTTAAACACCCGGGCTCGCCCAATCTTTACGACACCAGTGTTCCTGTGATGGAAGGCGGCATGGGCTTCCGCGCCCGTTTCGGTATCGAGCGTGACGGGATCAACCTGTTGGCGGAAGGTTCAGCGCCTGTCGGCGGCGATATTGACGACGGCTATCCGGAGTTCAACGACCAACTGCTCAAGGATCTGGGCTGGTGGGACGACCTGACCGCCGAAGAGAAGCAGGCGGCGGAAGGCAAAAACTGGAAAACCGACCTCTCCGGCGGTATCCAGCGTGTCACGATTGAGCATGGTTGTGCGCCCTACGGCAACGCCAAGGCCCGCGCTGTGGTCTGGACCTTCCCCGACCAAGTGCCGAAGCACCGTGAGCCGCTTTACACCACGCGCCGCGATCTGGTTGAACGCTTCCCTACTTGGGAGGACTTTGACTCGATCATGCGCCTGCCGACCATGTACAAAACCATTCAGGATCGTGACAACACCGGGGATTACCCGATGATTCTCACCTCCGGGCGTTTGGTTGAGTACGAAGGGGGCGGTGAAGAGACGCGCTCCATGTCGTGGCTTGCCGAGCTGCAGCAAGAGATGTTTGTCGAGATCAATCCGGCCGATGCCAACGACCTCAGTATCAAAGATGGTGATGATGTCTGGGTTGAAGGGGCTGAAGGGGGCCGGGTGAAAGTTAAAGCGCTGGTCACGCCTCGCGTTGATCGTAACGTCGCATTCATGCCGTTCCACTTTGGCGGCATGTTCCAAGGCGAAAGCCTGCGCGACCGTTACCCGGATGGGTCTGACCCGTACATCATCGGTGAAGCGGCTAACACCGCCACCACCTACGGCTACGATCCGGTGACACTGATGCAAGAGACCAAGTGCACCATTTGCCGCATTGAGCGCGCCTGAGTCTAGAAAACTTGAGTCTAGAAAACTGAGTTTAGAACAAAAGACGCGCCCGACCTGACAGTACGGCGGTGCGGGAGCCATCCCGCACCGGCATGAGGAGAACACCATGGCTCAAATGAAATTTATGTGTGACGCAGAACGCTGCATTGAATGCAACGGCTGTGTCACCGCCTGTAAAAATGCCAACGATGTCGAGTGGGGTATCCAGCGCCGCCGCGTGGTGACACTGAATGATGGCGAAGCGGATGAAATGTCCATTTCCGTCGCTTGTATGCACTGTGACGACGCCCCCTGCATGGCCGTCTGCCCGACCGACTGCTTCTACAAGACCGATGACGGCATCGTTCTGCACGATAAAGACCTCTGCATCGGTTGTGGCTACTGCCTCTACGCCTGCCCGTTTGGCGCCCCGCAGTTTCCCCAGCAGGATGCGTTCGGCGAGCGCGGCAAGATGGACAAATGTACCTTCTGCGCGGGCGGCCCGGCCGAAAGCAAAGAAGAAGAGTACGAGAAGTACGGTTCTAACCGTATTGCCGAAGGCAAACTGCCGCTATGTGCAGAAATGTGCTCTACCAAAGCACTGCTTGCCGGTGATGCCCAAGACGTTGCCGATATCTTCCGCCAGCGCGTTGTACACCGTGGCCATAAAGATGGCGCCTGGTCCAACAATCCCCAGGCCAGCGCCGACAACCTAGCCTATGATGCTGCCCATAAAGGGTAAGGAGGCGTGTCATGAACCTGTTGACTGCACAGGCACCCGGTGGGGTGCCAAGCTCAGGTAAAGGGCTCGCCCTGGGCATTTGGCGTTTTATGTTGGTGGCGCTTGCTTTGGTGCTAAGCCTCGGCTTTACACAAGTGGCAGTAGCTCAAGCAGACCCTGATCGCGAAATGACCACCGCTGCCCCTGGCATTACCGCTGATCAGTGGCGTCAGGTGCGTAGTGGTGAGACTGGCCCCAACTACCGCGACTCGCGCTATGAAAGCAACTACAGCCTGATCAACTCAAGCGGTGAAACCTGGCGGGAGATTCGTAACCGCTGGGTATCGCCGTTTGGATTGATTGCGGTATTTGGTATGGCGGCGCTGATCGCGCTGTTCTACTTCATCGTCGGCCGTAAGGAGCTTGAAGCACCGCGCACGGGCCGCCTGCTGTTGCGCTGGACGCTAATGAAACGCGCACTGCACTGGACGGTAGCGACGCTGTTTATCATTCTGGCGCTGACCGGGATGACGCTACTGTTCGGCAAGTTCGTGTTCCGCCCCCTGTTTGGCGATGGGATTTGGGCGTGGATGATTGCGGCCACGAAAGTGCTGCATAACTACCTGGGACCAATCTTCGGCATTCTGCTGGTGATCCTGCTGGTCAGCTTGATCAAAGACAACATCCCCAAAAAGCACGACTGGGTGTGGTTTAAGAAAGGCGGCGGCATGATTGGCAAAAAGCATGTGGATGCCGGCTTTGCCAACGGTGGCGAAAAAGCTTGGTATTGGCTGTTAGCGACCGTCGGTATTCTAGTCATTGCCAGTGGCTTTGTGCTCGACTTCCCCAACTTCGACCAGAGCCGTGACACCATGCAGTGGGCCAATATTATCCACGCAGTGGGCGCATTGGGTCTTACGGCGGTTTCCCTCGGGCATATCTATATCGGCACGTTGGGTACCGAAGGCGCGCTAGAAGGTATGACCACGGGCTATGTGGATGAGACCTGGGCTAAAGAGCACCATAATCTTTGGTACGAAGAGGTCAAAGACCAAACGCTATCGGAAGAAGAGGTGGCGGCACGCAAATCATCTGGCGGCGGCGGTGAACCGTCGGCGACGCGAACCAGTTGATGATCACATTTTGGTAGCTAAGACACCGCCTTCCGGCGGTGTCTTTTGTTATGCTTGAACACAAGTCATATTTATTAGAGGAATGGTTATGTCAGCGTTTGATCAGTTAGACCCAGCCACGCGTACCGAGCTTGAAGCCGCCGCGTTTCGGCGCTTGCTACAACATTTGGACGATAACAAAGATGTTCAGAATATCGACCTGATGATTCTGGCGGATTTTTGCCGCAACTGCTTATCGAAGTGGCTGGTTAGCGCCGCTGAAGCGCGGGATGAAAGCCTCAACTATGATGAGGCCCGCGAGTACGTTTACGGTATGCCTTACAGCGAGTGGAAAGAGCTTTATCAACCGGAAGCCACGCCAGAGCAAATGGCGGCTTGGGAAGCCCACCACGCCAAAAAGAAAGCAGCCAAACAAGGGTGACGTCGATGAGTGAGCCAATGGTGCCCCTCAATATAGCCGTACTCACGGTCTCCGATACTCGCACAGAAGAGACGGATCGCAGCGGCCAGGCGCTGGTTGAACGATTAACCAGTGCCGGGCACACGCTGGTTGAAAAACGCATCGTGCCAGACGATGTCTACCGCATTCGTGCGGTGGTCGCGAACTGGATCGCCGATACGGAAGTACAGGTGGTGATCACCACCGGTGGCACCGGCTTTACTGGCCGAGACTCCACCCCTGAAGCTATCTCTGTGCTGCTGGATAAGCGCATCGAAGGCTTTGGCGAACGTTTTCGCCAGCTAAGCGGTGAGGAAATCGGCAGCTCCACTATTCAAAGCCGCTGCCTAGGTGGGCTAGCTAACGCCACGGTAGTGTTCTGCCTACCTGGCTCGACCGGCGCCTGCCGCACCGGTTGGGACGGCATTCTGGCCGAGCAGTTGGATAGCCGCCACAAGCCCTGCAACTTCGCCAACCTGGTCATCCCAGGCCGAGGTCAGCATGGCTGATTTGCAGCCGATATCCGCCGCGCTTGAAGCGCTGCTAGCAGACGTTAGTGCACTCGGTGCAGAGAGCGTTCCGCTGGAAGCCGCCGGAGGGCGTGTGTTGGCCGCCGCCGTCACCGCACAGTTGGATGTGCCACCCTTCGATAATAGCGCGATGGATGGCTACGCCTTGCGCGCCGCTGATGCGGGACGGTGGCTGCCGGTGAGTCAACGCATTGCTGCCGGCACGCAGGCGAAAGCGCTTGCGCCTGAAAGCTGCGCGCGTATTTTTACCGGCGGAGAGATTCCTCCTGGGGCTGACTGCGTGGTGATGCAGGAGCGCGTTAAAGTTGACGGTGAACGTGCGTGGCTGCCTGCCGATATTCCAGCGGGCGATAATGTCCGCCGCCAAGGGCGCGACGTGCGTCAGGGCAGCGTGCTGTTAAATGCCGGTGAGCGGCTCGAAGCAGCGGCCCTTGGCCACTTAGCAGGCCAAGGCATTATCCAGGTCAGTGTGCGTCAACGGCCCCGTGTGGCGCTGCTCTCGACGGGTGATGAGATTATTGATCCCGGCACGCCGTTAAAGCCGGGGCAGCTCTACAACTCAAACCGGCCGATGCTTAGACGCCTGTTAGAGAACTTTGGCGCCGAGGTGGTGAGTACCGTTAGCGTACCGGATGACTACACCCGCACCGTGGCACTGTTAACGGCCGCCGCTGCTGAAGCAGACCTGGTGGTCACCACCGGCGGCGTGAGCGTCGGCGAAGAGGACCACGTCAAAGCCGCGCTGGAAGCGATTGGCCAGCTCGATATGTGGAAGCTGGCGATTCGCCCCGGTAAGCCGTTAGCGCTCGGCCGCTTGCCGCGGGATGACGGCAGCCAGGCGCGATTTGTTGGTTTGCCAGGGAATCCGGTATCAGGGTTTGTCGGTGCTTGGCTATTTTTGCGCCCATTGCTGGGGGCAATGCTTAGCTGTCCTGCGCTGAGAACA
The DNA here is from genome assembly GCF_037070215.1 of Vreelandella arctica. Taxonomy (NCBI): domain Bacteria; kingdom Pseudomonadati; phylum Pseudomonadota; class Gammaproteobacteria; order Oceanospirillales; family Halomonadaceae; genus Vreelandella; species Vreelandella arctica. Next base: position 88,251 of record NZ_JBANSN010000005.1, read on the forward strand.
CTACCGACGATTACCGCCAGCGCTGGGTTTGCCACCGCCACTGGGCCACGCGAGCACTATATGCGTGTGACGCTGACATTTACCCCCCGCGGCGTGACGGCGATGGCCTTTGAGGACCAGAATTCTGGCGTGCTTTCGTCGTGTATCAACGCGGACGCCTTCGCGGTGATTCCCCCTAATAGCGAAATCGCAGAAGGCGATGTGATTAGCTGCTTATGGCTGGCGGTCTAGGGCTGGTGGACTAGGGCTTGTGAAGGCTAAGCTTGCCTGCATCCAGCAGTAGCACAAGTTGTTGCTGCTCAAAGGTGAAACCGCATAGCGCTGGCGAAAAGCGGCGGGATTGGAGTAGTTTCGGCAGTGGGTAGAGCGTGCTGGCGGGCAGGTGCTGAAGCGTGATGTCGCCGTCCACGCCCAATTGCCAAGTGCTGGCGGCGTGGTCACTGGCTGTTTGAGTATCGCGCAAGGTTAACCAGCGGCTAGGTGGGGGGTGATGGTCGCCGCCTTCATAGAGTAGCGAGTGGGCGTTGGCAGTGAGCAGTGCTGTAGGGCGTGCGGTCATGGCGAGCACGTGACACGCTTCCAGAGCAGCACGATAAGGCCCTACCCAAAATAGCACCAAGGCGACTTGGGCTTGCTCATGATGCTCGCGTTCCAGGGGCACCTTAACCCAATCCTTGTTGGTAGGCGCTAAACAACGCCTCCGGGTCAAGCAGGGCAAGCGCTTGGCGCTCATCTATCTGCCATAACGCGCTAACGTAAGGAAGCAATGTACTGGAGAGCGTTTCGGGGGGTGGCTGTAGCAGGCTCTGGGCGATTTCACACACATCATCAAGCTGCTCTATGCGCACGCCGCTGCGAATACCCGATGCACTGACCAACAAAATCATGCCACTAGGCGTGCCTTCCAGTGTGGGTAAATCGAGCAGCGGCTGCAGATTTATTACCGACTCAATTTTGCCACGCAGGTGCAGCACACCCTCGGTAGATGCGGGTAGCCCTGGCACATAATAGACAGGCTGGTCGCTGGGTAAAATCTCACTCACCGCGCTACCGGGCAGCGCAAAACGCTGGCCGTTAATACGAAATAACACTAGCTGCTGCGTGGGCTCATCAACATCCACAACGCTTTCGTCATCATGGTGGGCAGCTAACGCTTCTTCCAATGTTTGGGAGATCTGCTGCTGATCATTAGCGTGGCTGTCGCGGGAGGTTTCAGAATTCATCAGCTAACTCCGTACTCACCTGATTACGACCCAGCTCTTTAGCGCGGTAAAGCGCCTGGTCGGAGCTTAGGCGCAGCGACTCGGTCGACGGCTGCTCGGGAAAACTGCTAACACCTGCGCTGAACGTACAGCGAAAGCGAACATCACCGGCGTGAAAATCAACCAGTGCAAAGTCTTCACGTAAGCTTTCGATGAGCCTAGCAGCCTGCTCCCCACTAACGCCTTTCAGCAATACGACGAACTCTTCACCGCCGTAGCGGCCGATAATATCCGAGAGCCGCAAGCGACTTTTAAGCAGCCTTGCCAGGGTGATAATCACTTGATCACCCGCTAGGTGGCCATGGGTATCATTCACTTGCTTGAAATGGTCGATATCAATCATCGCCATGGCGTGCTGGCTATCTTCACGGTGCGCCTGAGCGAGGGTCTTATTAATCAGTTCGGTCGTCGTGCTGTGGTTATACAGCCCGGTCATACTATCGCGGGTCATTAATGAGCGCAGCAAGCGCAGGCGTTCGACGCGCAGTCGCACGGCTGAAACAAGCTCTTCGGGCTGCACGGGTTTAGTCAGAAATGCTTCAACGCCAGCGGCCATGGCGGAAATCTGCTTTTGGCTATCCGTTTCACTTGAGAGATAAATGATCGGCAGGCCCAAGTGTTCCGGCTGCTGACGAATAATGGTTGCCAGTTCTTCACCCGAACAGACAGGCATATACACATCGACCAATAGTAAATCAGGACTAAAGTGGTCCAATGCATGAAGCACATCAGCGGGGTGGTGTACCTGCTGGGCAATCATACCGGCTTCTTCAAGCAATAAGGCGTGGTACGCAGCTGCTTCGGGCTCATCATCCACAATCAGCACCTTCAAAGGCTCTTCTGCCGTTGGGGCGGTGATTTCATCTACGGCCAGCATTAGGTCTAGCGGTTTCACCGGCTTGGTGAAGTACCCGTCGCAGCCTGCTCGAACGGCACTGAGGCGCGAGTGAAAATCGCCATAGGCAGACAACACAATGGTAGGGAGTGGCTCGCCAGTGAGTTTATTCAAGCTGGTGATGGTTTCAGTGCCGGCAGTTTGTCCTAAGGGGAAGTGGACATCCATAATCACCGCGTCTGGGCGACAGGTTAACACGGCGTTAAAAAATGCTTCCGTGTCGATAAAATGCACGACTTCATGGCCAAAGCAGCGCAAATGATGAATCAGTTGATCGACCTGGTCGGGCTCATCGTCACACAGGTAAATTAACCGCTGGCGCTTATTACGCAAAGGCTGGGCTTGGCTAGAAAACTCGAAGCTATTCACTGCCGCCAGCGCTTTCTGTTGACCATGGTGAGAACGCAGGTGCTGTTGTTCAGCCTCAAGTTTTAGTAACAGTTGGCTGATGTAAGCATCAATATCGCCACGTGGAGGCGCTGTAGTGAGGGCCTCTTCTGCCTGTTCTGCAAGCATCGCAAGGCGCTCAAAACCCAGTGAGCGACCGGTGCCTTTTAGGCTGTGGAAGAAACGATGCAGCTCTGGTGCTAGTCGCGTCTGTTCTTCCGCCGACAGGCGGCTATACTGCCACTGCTCCGTGGTTGTCGCTAAGCGGGGTGGCAACTGCTCAATAAAACGCTCACGCAGCTGATTTAGCTTATCGTGCAGCGAGGGGGCGGGCTTAGACATCAAACTACCTGCGTGAGTGATCGAAAGCGGCGATCCATTCCATCCATTATTCCTTCCACCTTGCGTTGCTTATTTATTAAGCGCCTGTTTGATGGCGGTTTCCAGGTTGCTAGCCAGCTCTGCATCTTTGCTCAGACAGGCGTTGAGGCCTGACGTCTGGCGCAGCTCTGCATCTGGCGTATCGCCGGTGAGTAAGATAAACGGCAGGTCATTATCTTGCTCACGGAGCATGTCCAGCAGCGCTAACCCGCTAATCAAAGGCATATGCATGTCGCTGACAATCAGCGCGATATCACTGTGTGTGTCCAGTTGCTCGACGGCGCCCATCGCATCAAAGGCTATTAAGGTTTCATAACCTTGTGATTCAATCAGTGCGGCCGTCATTTCCCCGGCAAGTGGATCGTCGTCTACGACCAGAATGTGCATCCCATAACCTCGTCATGATTGTTCTATAAGTGGTATTCGCGGTTAGCCCAGTAAAGCCTGAAGTGTCTCTACCAAGTTGTTTTGATCAAAGCTGCCCTTGACGATATAAGCGTCAGCGCCGACTTCAATGCCGCGTCGGCGATCGGCCTCTTTTTCCCGCGAGGTAATAATAATAATGGGCCGATGACGATAATCCTCATTTTCGCGCAGTCTGGCAGTCAGCGCAAAGCCGTCCATTACCGGCATTTCCACATCGGTCAGTACCGCGTCAAACGGCTCAGCCAGTGCTTTGGCTAAGCCGTCACGGCCATTTTCGGCCAGCGTCACATGGTAGCCCCATGCTTCGAGGACATCTTTTTCAATTTCACGGGTGTTTAGCGAGTCGTCGACCACCAAAATTCGCTGCGCGCTGGTTGATGATGGGCGCTCAACGCTTGGGTGCACAACACGACGTCGGGTTGCCTCCAATAAGGCGGGTACGTGCAGCAGGCTCACCAGTGCATTGCGCCCCATGGACACCATCCCCGATACCAGCGGTAAATGGCGTAGATGCCCAGGCAGTGGCTTGATGACCATATCGCGTTCATCAATCAGTGAGTCTATGATTAGGGCAAGTTTTTGATGGCGTTGATGAACGACCAGTAGCAGGGAAAATTCATTACTTGAGGCGGTGTTAGGCAGTTTAAGTAGTTGCGCCAGGGAGACGACGGGGACAAATTCATTGCGTAAAATTAGCGTGCGCTGCCCAGCGGCATCAATAAAGGTATCTGTTGAACACTCGACGAGTTCCGATACGTAAGGCGCCGTCACCCCCAAAGTGACGCCAACGACACGGACCAGCAATACCCGCATCATCGCCAGCGAAAGCGGCAAGCGTAGCGTGAAGCGTGTGCCTCGGCCACTGACGCTTGAAAGCTGTAAATCGCCGTTAAGCTCATCCACCACGGTGCGTTTTACCACATCCATACCCACGCCGCGGCCAGAAAAGTCGGTAATCATGCTTTTGGTAGAGAAGCCGGGCAGGAAAATAAGTTCTAACGTTTCTTGTTCGCTGAGCGCATTCAACTGTTCTTCGCTGACCAGCTGTTTAGCGAGCGCTTTTTGGCGCACCGCTTCAAGCGCAATACCGGCGCCGTCATCATGCATCTCAATCACCACCCAGCCAGCGTCTTGCCTCGCTTCGATGACTAGCTGGCCGCGGGGTGGTTTACCCGCCGCCTGGCGCTCGGCGGGGGGCTCCAAGCCGTGGTCTAACGCATTGCGTAGCAGGTGGATAAGCGGGTCAGAAAGGCGGTCAATCATTTGGCGATCAAGTTCGATCTCGCTACCGCGTACGCGACAGTCGACCTGCTTGCCAAGAGATTGGGCTAATTCACGCGACATCTGCGCGAAAGGGTCCAATACCACGCTGAGCGGCAGCATACGCATTTGCAGGGCGCGATCATGCAGGTCGCTCATCAGCGAATCATGCGTTAAAACGCTATCTTTCAGCTCTCGGTGAAAGGCTTGAAACGGCGACTGTTGATCGGCAGGAAGCGTAGCGCTCAGCTCACGCGCCTGATCGACGAGGGAGTGGAGGTGATGGTGGCCAGAAAGGACTTCGCCCATCAAGCGGATCACGTCGTCTAGTCGGTTCAGGCGCACGCGTACCGTATCGCTGAGACGTAATTCACTCTCCGTCACTGGCGTTGAGGGAGGGCGCTGGGCGGCGGTTGACGTAACGGGAACGGGTGGTGCACTAGGCTGAGTGGGCAGTTGGCCATGCGCGGCGTTTTCCAGCGCACTGCATAGCGCCGCATCCGCCGCGGGTAGCTCTTCACCCGTGGCCCCTTCAGCCAGCCGACCAACAAAGTCTGTCAGCTCATCAACCGCTTGGTTGAGCAAGCTTGTAATCTCAGGCGTTATGGTGAGCGTGCCTTCGCGTAAAGCGCTGAGCAGTTCTTCGGTGCTATGCGCTAGTGCCGTGATGGGCACCAGTTTCAGCATGCGCGATGAGCCTTTCAGTGTATGGGCAGCGCGAAACAGCTCGTTGATCTGCTCGCGATCAGCGTTACCCTGCTCCAAGGCATTAATCCCTTCGCGCAGGCGGGGCAAATGATCGGCAGCCTCCTCCACAAAGCGCTGTATAAAACGGCGTATATCCAGCGCCATGTTAATCCACTCCCTGTGTGTAACTGGTCGTTGCCAGTGTCATGTTAACCGCTTTCAGATGCCGTTCGGCTAGAAAGCGTGCATCGCCCGGTGGTAGTGGCGGGGCGATGGTCGCTAGCCCACCGTTTGAGGTCGGCGCGGCTTTTAGCAAGCGAGCCACGGCGGCATAGCGTCGTTGACGCTGTAACGGCTCGTCGGTGAGTTCGCCCTGGCGATAAAGCTCGGCTAAATAGAAGTGCGCGGGCCAGCACTCCGGCGCCACATAAATGGCTCGCTTAAAGTGGTCGTAGGCTAGGTGGGGCTGTTGTTGCCAACGGGCGACTAACCCGGCCAGTAACAGCGCATCAATTGACCACGGCTGTTGCTTAAGTAGCGCCTCTAGCAGCGTAGCGGCTTCGTCGAAGGCGTTTTGATCGAGCAGCCTATGGGCGGTGTAAAGCTGTTGGGTAATGCTGTCTGTTGTTTTGCTTTCCGCTGCTGGCTCATGGGGTATTGCGGGAAGTAAGTCATCCCCGCTAGCGATGTCATCGCTGCTTTCAATTCGTTCATCCGCTTTGTTATTGATGGCGACCGATGGCAACTGATGAGGAGCTGTAAAAAAGGCCGGAGATTGCTCGGCGCGGCGAAAATAAAAGACTCCCTGAGCTTCAGCCAGTTCAAAAACGCCCAGATCATTACCTAAGGTTTCGGTGACCCCGCAAAGTAAAATACCGTTCGGTGCCAGTAATTGGCTGAGCTGCTGATGAATATGGCGCCGCGTCTGCTCGTCAAAGTAAATCGATACATTGCGAAACAAGATGACATCGAACGGGCCGCCTGGGCTGCTCTCGTTGGCATTTAGTAAATTGAAGGAGTGAAAGGTCACCCATTCGCGCAGTGGTTCGTGAAGCTTAAAACGCCCCTGATAAGGGCTAAAGTAACGTTCCTTGAAGGCGGGCGAAAGGGCGCGAAACGCCATGCCGCCATAAACGGCTTGGCGTGCCTTGGCGAGCATTTGATGATCCAGGTCGCCACCGGTGATTGTCACCAGCTTTTTTGCGCGTTCACCAAAACGTTCATGCAGCAGCATGGCGACGCTATAGGGCTCTTCGCCAGAAGAGCAGCCAGCGCTGAAGATAGATAGGGGTGTATTCCTCGCGGCTAAACGCGTAGGTAAATAGGTGTTAACCAGCCAGTTCAAGGGATCCGGTTCGCGAAAAAAATAGGTTTCATTAACCGTCAACTGACTGACAAACTGCTCAAACAGCGCTGGATCACTGGTTAAGCGCCTGATTAACGGGGTAGTGTCGGTGAGCCCGGTGGAGGCTTTTAAGCTAGCGATTGCCCGGAAGAGCCGGGCTTCCGCCAAGCCTTCCAGATGCAAACCGCAGCGTTCATGAACCAGGCTTTTAAAAGGGGCCAACGCATTCATTCCGAGGGCTCCGGACGGCGATGGGTGAAGGCGCTTAAATCACGCATCAACCGGTCAGGAAGGCTGTCGAGCGGTAATTCATATTGGATAACACCCGCTTTGACCGCTTCTTGGTTCATACCATAAATAACTGAGCTGGCTTCATCCTGGGCGAAGGTGGTTCCACCTGCCTGATAAATAGCCCGCATGCCATTAACGCCATCGCGCCCCATGCCCGTCAAAATAATGCCGATAGCATCGCTACCGTAAACCTCAGCGACACTTGCCAACAACACATCGCAACTAGGGTGGTAGATAGATATTTCGGGGCTGGGTTGAAGCCGAAAACGGTGCCGTGGGGTCACGCATAAATCACACTCAGAAGGTGACAGGTAAATGTGCCCAGGGCGCAGCTGCTCGCCCTCTTGGCCAACACTGACCGGCATGGCACACAGCGACGCTAGCCACTGGGCCATGCCATTGATAAATCCATGGCTGATGTGCTGTGCGATCACAATCGGGGCTGGAAATCCGGCGGGTAGTAGGCGTAGTACACGGACTAAGGCTTGAGGGCCGCCGGTGGAGCAAGCAATGGCGATGACGTGTTGAAAATCCCTTGGTAGGCCCCGCGTTGGGGTGAGCGGTGCTGACATGGGGGTAAGTGGGGCAGGCGCCTTACTGCGACGCCGCAAGCGAGTAATGACTGACACCCCAGCGAGCAAGCGCACACGCTCTAACAGACGGTCTCCATCCGCCTCATCCAGCGAGGGTTTCGGCATGACTTCCAATGCGCCCACCTCTATTGCTTGATAAGCAGACTGTGCATCAGAACGGTCGCTGATCACCAAAATAGGGATACCTTTGGTGTGCATGATTTCTTCAATGGCACTTAGACCATCCATCACCGGCATGTTGAGGTCCATGGTGATCAGTTGCGGCACCAGGCGTTTAGCAAGCTCTACCGCTTCGCGGCCGTTGGTGGCTTCACCCACGATGTCAATGTCACCGTCACGGCTAAGGATATCGCGTAGCACGTCGCGGGCTACTTGGCTGTCGTCAGCAATGACTACCCGAATTACAGTCATCCGGTATCCTTATCAGCGGTTCTTTAAGTATTGTTAAGTATTTTTATGGGCTGTTTCTGTTTGAGCCAAGTTGAACTCCTCTACCAGCTCCTTAAGCTCTGCCGACATATGAATCATGTCTTGGCTGATCTCAGTAATACTGCGCACTGAGTGAGCGTTGCGTGAACTGGCGGTATCAATATCGCGTAGGGCGATCACTACTTGGCTACTGGCTGTTTTTTGCTGTTGGGTGGAAAGCGATATCTGTTGTGCTGCGCTACTGGTTTGACTAGCCGCTTTAAGCAGCGCCTCCAGATCCTGAGCGGTGCTCATACTTGCCTCAACGCCCTGCTCAATGGAAGCAGCACCTTTTTCAGACGCTATCACTAAACGATTAATCGCCGTCTGAATATCATCGGTATGGCTTTCAATCTCTTGGGTAGAGTCAGTCACGCTATCCGCCAAGCGACGTATTTCATTGGCCACCACCGAAAAGCGACGTCCTGACTCACCTGCACTTGAGGCTTCCAACGCGGCATTAAAGGCAATCAGCTTGGTCTGGGCTGCCAGGGTGTTGATCAGCTCCATGACCTTACTGATCTGTTTGGACTTGGTTCCCAACACCATGATTTCGGCCAGGCTCTGCTCGCTATCGCTACGAATGTCCTGCATTTTGGACTGTAGCAGTTGCATGGCGGTGCTGCCTTTACGGCTACGCTCTAGCGTTTGGTTGGCCACATCGACCACCGACTGGGAGTGATCGGCTATTTGAGTCGAAGAGGTGGAAAGCTCTTCCATGGTGGAGGTGATTTCGGCTACCGATGAGGCCATCTCTTCGACTGCCGCCGCCATGGTCTGGCTAGCTTCATGATGAATATCACTGCCGTGCACACCGGAAAGGCCGGCGGTGCTGGCAAGTCGTTCTGCTATCTGTGTCAGTGCCTGTGAATTCTTAGCTACCGCCACAATAGCGCGGGAGAGGCGTTCAAGGAGTTCATTGGTTTGATCCGCTAAATCGCCTAGCTCTGCTCGGTCATCGGTGCTGACCCGGCGCGTTAGATCTAAACTGTGAGTGATCTCTTTCAACTGGCGCTGAAATTGAACCACTGGTCGTACCAGCGTGCCGGTTAGTGGGTAGAGCACCAGTAAACCCACCAGCAAAATGAACAGCCCGATACCACTTGATTCCAGAAAGCGCTCACGGGTAGACGTCAGGTAGGTCTCTTTATCGACTTCGACCATTAGATAGCGCTGCAGCTCGGGTAACCAAAGCGTGTTGACCAATAAGGTTTGGCCGTCACGCTCAATGTCGTGTATCTGTAGCTGGTCGCCATTTTGAACGCGCTGCGATGCTTGTGCAGGCAGAGTATCCATAGTGGCTGCGTCACTACGAATAAGCAGTTCGCCTTCGGCACTAAGCAACGAGGCACGGCCGTATTCACCTAGCTGAAAGTCTTCAACGAGCGCGGCCATTTCAGAAAGATCAAGCGCGGCACCGGCCACCACTAAAGGCCGCCCGTTAGCGGCGTCTACTGCGCTGCGGTAATTAACGTACACAAAGGCATCATCGGGCGAGAAAGTATCACTATCCAAATTCAATTCGTAAGAAGCATTGCCATCAGTAAAATCGTAGTACCAGTCGTCTTCATTACCCGGCGGTTGAATAATGCGCTGCAGAAATTCACCGTTGCGCAGTTGGAAATAATAGCCTCGGCCTTGGTACTGCGCGGCGATAAACAGTAGTTCAGTATCCAGCTGTGCCATTAATCGCGTGAGGTAAGTGGTAATCTCACCCTGGCGTTCTTGAGGTAGCCCATCCTGCACCCACTGCTCAATAAAGTAGCTGTTAGCAAGGCTCTCAGAAACGGCCAAGTCCTTGCTGAGGCTAAGATTGATATGGGCGGCAAGCGCTTCGACCTGAGCCGGTAGCTCATTGTTTAGCAAGTTATCCAGCCGCGCCTGACTCTGTGAGCGAGCCTGAAGGTAGAGTGCCAGGAGCATTGCGAGCGCTAAGACCGTTCCAAAAGAGAGAAATAGCCGAAGCCGTAGAGGTAGGGATTTCCAGCGCGCCATCATGTTTGCCGTTGCTCCAAAATAAACGGTGTCCCTAACGACGCTGCTTAATAGCGCTCAGGGTAAAAAGTAGAGTGATACTTACCACTTTACTTAGGGTGGTAGCAACGATTTCAGCTTTTTTGTGAGAGCTGTCTAGCCTGTATTGACTAGTTTGGGTGCTTGCGTTTACACGATGGCGTGGGGCACAAAGCAGGAGGAGTCTTTGGTGATGCGGCCAACGTCTTCGCGAATACCCATGCCGCACGCGCGGTCCCCGACCACCCAACTGCCGATTAACGCATGGTTATTACCAAAGCGCGGCATGGGGTGATAGGCCTGGCGAATCCAGGGGCTGTCGGTGTAGGGGCCATCTACGGCCTCGCGATGGCCGGTTGGTGTGATCAGCTCAATGTTGCTGCCTTCCCGAGAGAAGAATGGCTTACGCACCCAGCCTGCTGGCAGCGGCGGGCTATTGGCATCCTCAAAAAACGCCGGTAGCAGGTTGGGGTGGCCCTCAAAGTGCTCCCATAGCAGCGGCAGAATTCCCTTATTAGAGAGAATCGCTTTCCAGGGCGGCTCAAACCAGTGGGTGTTTAGCTGCGGGATGTACTCGCCAAACGCATCGTCAGCCATCTCTTCCCAGGGGTAGAGCTTGAACAGTGCGTGGATGGGCTGGTTATCCAGATCAACGAAATGCTCGGCACCTGGCCGCAGGCCAATATCTTCGGTGTAGATAAATGGCGCTTTGAGCCCCGCCTGCACTGCGACATCCTGTAAGTAGTGCACGGTGGCGCGCTCTTCGGCGTTATCCTTGATACAGGAGAAGTAGAGCGTGCGCGCTTCAATGCGGTCACCAAGGTGCGCCATGGCATTGATCAGCCGCTCTTGGATCGAGTTGTACTGGTCAGCATGGCGGGGAAGAATGCCTTGCTGGATCGCTTGCTCAAGCCACACCCACTGAAAAAAGCCCGCTTCGTAGAGCGAGGTAGGGGTGTCGTAGTTGAGTTCCAGCAGTTTCGCTGGGCCATCGCCAGAGTAGGCAAAATCCATTCGCCCGTAGAGATGCGGCTGACCCGATTTCCATGAGTTGTGGATGCTGTCCCACATATGTTCTGGCAGTGCTAAGCGCTGCATTAAGGCATTGGAGTGGCAGACTTTATCGACCAGCTCCATACACATCTCGTGCACCGCTTCGGTAGGGCCTTCAATATCCCGCTCTACCTGCTCCATGGTGAACTGGTAGTAGGCGTCTTCTTTCCAGTAAGGCTCACCATCGATGGTATGAAAATGAAAGCCCAGCTCGTGAGCCAGGGCTTTCCAGTTGCTTCGTTCAGGGATATCGATTCGCAGCATGGTAGTATCCGATGAAGGCTAGGAGCCCCAGCCACCCCGGGCTGAAGAGCGTGAGCCAAAGCCTCGACGCTGAGAGGTCGCTACCGAGTTACGCATGGCATCGTTTCGCTGGTTTACCCGCTGGGTCGCCTGATTAGTGGCCGTATTCCAGTTGCCCTGATTTTGCCGGTTGCGGTACACGGGCTCCTGGTAAACCCGTTCAAAAGAGCGGCCACGGTTGGTGTTGGACATCATGCTGCCCACCATATAACCCATCATGGCGGGCATGAACCAACTGCCACCAGTGCTCCCCGTCGCCGCTTGAGACTGCTCGTCGGTTGGCGCGGTACAAGCGCCTTCACCATTCTCAGCTTCGCACTCTTCCAGGGTGCTATAACGCGGCACCGCTTCTAAAGAGGCTTCGTAGGCGTCTTCGCAGGCGCTACGGGTATAGACATTCTCCGCGACACAGGCTTCTACGCTTTCAAAGCTACGTGGCTCGTCAAATTCGATCTCAGTGATCTGCTCTTCCTGGGGCGGCTGACCACAGGCGGTGAGTCCAAAGGCGCTGGCGCCCATCATCGCCAATGACAGACGCGCACTACGTTTACGGCGGGGCAGATGGGGTGTGTGATCGTGTTTAGACATGCAGGCTCTCCTTTACCACGTCGTCGTTACCAAGTCATCGAAGCGGCGTTGAGCAAGCCGACTGCCACGGCCACACTGGCCATTAAAATGCCGTAGGCCTGATGGCCTTCGGTGATGTGCTGGGAAAGGCTTTCGCCCTGTTTGCGCAGAAACAGCTTAACGCCAAAGAAGGTGGCTAACTGAACGATAAAAGCGACGATGCCCCAAAGCACAAAATCGATAAAGTTGATCGAGTGCGCCATTGCGCTATACAGCGGAATGGTAAAGCCCAGAATGGAACCGCCGTAGGCGGAGGCCGCCGCCGCATTTCCTTCGCGAATCAGTGTCCACTCGTGGTGCGGGGTAATGCGGCTGTAGCAGTACATAAAAGCGGCAAGCAGTACAATCGCGGTCACTAGATAGGCGATAAATGACGGCAAGCCGTAGAGATAATTCACCATGGTGGTCGTTTCCTTTGAAATTACATAGCGTCGATATCGATGGAGGCCACATCAACCCCCACGTTTTGAACCAGCATAAAGCTGCCTTCACCGTCGTTTTCAGCGCTCAGCAGCAGGTATTCCATGCGTTCAGTATCTAGAATAGTGCGCTCATAGAGCATCGCATGATGGGTCACATGGCGTGCAGACACGCTCTCGGTGGTCATTACTTGTTCTTCAAAAACCACCGGTGGCGACCAAAGGCTGTCGCTATCCCCCCACACTCGCTGATACGTACAGGTGCGTGGCTCCTCAGTGGTCGAGGTAAGCGAGACGGTTTGAGCGCCAAGGCTGTCGGGCTGCTTATCTTCCCCGTTGATCAAATTATCAAATTCGGCATCCGAGAGATGGGCAACACGGTAAAAGTCGAACAGCTTATATTCAAGCACCTGACCGTTCTCAATATTGGCCTGCAGCCACGTATCGTTATCCAGATAGAAACGCACGAGGTGCGCCCCCTGGCCTAAATCGACATGCCCGACGGCGGCAATGTGGTGATAGGCATCGTCGTCCCAGTGAAACAGCGCATCGGCATGGGCGCGCAGGCCAATCAGCTTAATATTGACGCGACCATCCAGCCGCAAGCCTTCAAGATCTTCCTGGCTGACACCCATCGGCAGGCCTGCGGCTACCGGGCGGCCCGTTGCCTGCTCAGGCTGCTTCTGTGTAGTCGCGCGAAAAAGTGCTTTCAAGTTGTTAAGCATGGCCTGCCTCGCTAATGAGCTGGTTTTAGAGAGAACTTACTCTTGTGGAGCGTTTTTCTTGGCTTTCAGGCGCGCTAACACATCATCCGCTTTACGCTCTTGACCGCCAATCCCGGCTGCCTTGAGGCGGGCTTCCAGCGAACTACCGCTCTCTTCCGCGGCCATGTCGTCAGCGGCCTGCATTTGCGCCGAATTAAGCTGCTGACGCTCTTTGATGCGATCGAGTGATTCCATAGCGCTGCTCATCGCGCTGTTCTGACCAGAGTGGCGAGACGCGACGGCAGATTGGGCTTTTTGCGCTGACTCGGTGGCTTTAACGACGCTCACCTGCTGCTTGAGCTGGCGAAGCTGGTTGTCGGTACCGCGAATGGCACCACGCAGTTTTTCGATGCTGGCATCGTACTCGCTAACAATCGCGCGCTCTGCCTCCAGGTCATCCTGTAGCGCCACCATACGTTCTGCCACTTCAACGGCGAGCTGTTCTTCGCCTTTATCCAGCGCGGCTTCGGCGCTTTTTTCCAGCTCGGCAATCTTGGCTTCCAGCGTGTCGGCTTTATTGCTGTTCAGCTGGCGCTGGCCCATCAAGCGGGTGAGCTCGGTTTTAGACTGGCTCAGGTGATTTTCCGAGTCGCGGATTTCCTGGTCTAAAATGCGCAGTGCCTGGGAATCTACCACTGTTTGACCGGTTTCAGTCGCTTTGCCACGTAGGGCGGTCATGATTTTGCTTAACATAAATAATCTCGCTTATACGTCACCTGGGTGGTGACACTAATTGATAATGGTGATTTGGATAATAGACGAACAATGGGTAAACGTTAGGCGAAGTGCGTTTGTATCAGTTCGGCGACGTCCATGGCTGCGCTGGCTGTGGCGTGCAGCTCAGCGCAAATTGACTCAAGCTTGGAGTCGCCAAACAGCTGTCCGTATGCCACATAAAAGTCGTGCCCGTCGATCTCGACAATACCCACAGAGGCCAGCGGTAACGAGATGCCCTGGCGCAGCAGCACTTCGTTAAGTTCGGCGCTGTTTTTGACGCTGTCGATGGCCACAATGGGCGCCATGGCGACCCACTCATTTTCGCTGCGCGAGAGGGTAATCGGCAAGCTGCCGTAGTCGTTGAGCTCCCAGATCAGCGTCTGGTTCGTCTCATCCAGGCTAATGGTCGCTTCGGGCCATTCAAGGGTCGCATTTTCGCTGCTGGCGGGAGCTGGTTGGCTGACTAACTTATATAGTTCGCTGGCAGTAATGCCACTTGTGACGGTAGGCGTAGTCAAGGTGATTTGCTCCATCGTTCGTTAAGTAGTTTCACCTTAACACTTAGTAGAGCAAATGGTTCCTTTTCCCAGCAAAGCGCTGGTAAAAGCCCCGCACGCGGCGGGGCAAAAGGGCGGCAGGCGTATACGGGCAGGAAAGAAAGCTATGGCGTGCGATAGGTATCGTTAAACTGTTTGCGCAGCTCGTTTTTCTGCACTTTGCCCATGGTGTTGCGGGGTAGTTCATCGACAAAGAAGACCCGTTTGGGCTGCTTATACTTGGCTAGCCGACCGTCTAGATGGCTGATCACCTTATCTTCATTAAGCTGATTTTCTTCAAGGTTGCCTTGCTGGCGCACCACCACCGCGGTCACGCCCTCACCAAAGTCGGGATGAGGTAGGCCGATGACCGCGGATTCAGCAACTTGGTCAAGTTCATCAATCACCTGCTCCACCTCTTTGGGATAGACGTTGTAGCCGCCTGAAATCACCAGATCTTTGTCGCGACCCACAATATGCACATAGCCCTGCTCGTCGACCATGGCGAGATCGCCGGTAATGAAAAAGCCATCGTCTAACAGCTCCTCGCGGGTCTTTTCGGGCATCCGCCAGTAGCCGATAAACACATTCGGACCGCGAATCTGCAGCATGCCGATCTCACCTAAAGGCACTTCATTGCCAGTTTCGCGATTGGTAATACGCATCTCCACACCGGGTAGCGGCATGCCCACGGTGCCTGCTCGCCGTGCGCCTTCATAGGGGTTGGAGAGGTTCATATTGGTTTCGGTCATGCCGTAGCGCTCAAGGATCGCATGGCCGGTTTTGGCTTCAAACGCCTCGTGGGTCTCGGCGGTGAGCGGGGCAGAGCCGGAGACGAACAGCCGCATGTTAGCAGTAGCGTCAGGCGTCAGGCGCTCATCCTGAACCAAGCGCGTATAGAAGGTAGGAACGCCCATCATCACAGTGCCACGGGGCAGCTCTTCGAAAATGACATCGGCATCAAACTTCGGCAAGAACAGCATACTGGCGCCTGCCATCAAAGTGACATTGCAGGCCACGAACAAACCGTGAGTGTGGAAGATCGGCAGCGCATGGATCAGCCGGTCATCGGCGCTGAAGTGCCACGCTTTCACCAATGTTTCAGCATTGGAGGCGAGGTTCTTGTGCGTCAGCATAGCGCCTTTCGAGCGCCCGGTGGTGCCGGATGTGTAAAGAATAGCGGCCAGGTCACGCTCGCCCAGTGCCACGATATCCTCCCTTGGCGTTGCTGCGCGGGCAGCTTCCATCAGGCTGCCATCGGCGGCGCTGCCTAGAGTGGCCACGGCCGGGCAGCCGGTTTCAACGGCAAGCGCTCGCGCTTCCTCTTCTATCTTGGATCGGCAGACAAACAACGCAGGCTCGGCATCATTCAAAAAGTAGCGGATTTCATCGCCGGTATAGCCGGTGTTGAGGGGTAAGTAGACCCCGCCAATGCGCAGGCAGGCCAAATAAAGCAGTATCGCTTCAGGACTTTTATCCACCTGCACAGCGACACGGTCGCCTTGCTTAACGCCCAGCTCAGTCAACGCACCGGCAAGTTTCGCGCTTATGCTCAGCGCATCGGTATAACTGTAGCGGCGGCCTTCACGAGTGGTAATGAAATCGGCGTCAGCGCGCTCGCGCATCTTGGCCGCAAAGGTTTCAAACAGGTTATGGCTCATTTGGTGGTCTCTCCCTTGGCCAGCTTGCGGGCACGACGAGCGAGGTCGCGCACCTCATTGGAGCAGGCAACGGTGCCCTTGGCGGTATAGTTTTCGTGGTTGCGTTCGATATCGTCCAGCACGTACAGGTAGTTGACCATCAAGCCTGCGGCCTGGTTAATGCCCTTCTCGGAGATATCGCCCAGCCAATTGATACGATGCAGCTCTGCGCCATTGCCAAGGTGGAAACGGGCCACCGGGTTCAGCGGCAGGCCGTGGCGGTTCTTCTCCTCAGCTAAGTAGCGCGCCGCCAACGGGCGGATCGCGGCTTTCAATGGCTCCTCACGGGTTTTATCTTGATGCCAGCCAGGCGTTTCAAGCCCTTTTAGCGACTGACGCAGTGACTCGGGCAACTGCTCATCATCGCGCTGTTCTTGTAACCACTGGGCGAAGCCGGGCACCGGCGAAAGAGTGACGAAGTATTTCAACTGCGGCAGCTCTTGAGACAACTCCTGCACCACTTGCTTGATCAAAAAGTTACCAAAGGAGATGCCGCGCAGACCGGTCTGGCAATTGCTAATACCAAAGAACGCCGCGGTATCAGCGTCTTCAGGTTCTTCGATTGCTTTTTTAGCGCTACTTTCGCCCGCCCTTTCTCCCGATAAAATAGGCTGAATACGGCTGGGCAGTCCCTTGTGCAGGGCGACTTCCACGAAGATCAACGGCTCGTCGCCAATCGCTGGGTGGAAAAAGGCGAAACAGCGGCGATCACGTGCATCCAGCCGCCGACGTAGATCGTCCCAGTCCTGGATTTCGTGTACCGCCTCGTAGCGGATGATCTTCTCAAGAATCGAAGCGGGGGTATTCCAATCAATGCGCTTGAGCATCAAAAAGCCGCGATTGAACCAGGAGCCGAACAGGTGAGCAAAATCGTCGTCAATGGCCTTCAGCTCAGGCTGCTCACGCAGCAACGACAGAAGATCTTCACGCATTTTAACCAACTCATAGGTACCATCGCTGGCCAGATTTAAACGCCGGAAAAGTTCCTGGCGCCTAGGTTCGCTGGCTTCAAATAGCCGCTGTAAAGTGGGGTTGTCGCGGGCTTCCCGATACGCCGTATAGGCCGCATCAATAGGGCCTGGGTCGGCGGCAAAGTCTGTTATTAAACGGTCAAAGAAACTATTTTTTTCAGTTGCCGGGAGCCGCTGGTAAATCGCCAAAGCACGGCTTGCTAGCGCAATGCTGGAGGCTTCGCCATCGCTTTCCAGCAACTTGTGGCAAGCGTTGACCAACTGCTGATGGTCGGGCGTCACTGTCTCAGGCTGACGTCGCCGTAACAAGGCATCACGCTGGGTGATGTTGTTAAACAGCTCCTGCAAAAACATCATGTTCATGGTCGAACTCCTTACCCCATGATCAAGTTAGGTAGCCAAAGCGCGATGCCTGGGAAAAGGCATAACAACAAAATTCCCAGCACCATGCATAGCGCGTAGGGCAAGCTCCCCATCAGAATGTCGCGCAGTGAGATATCCGGCGCGATGCCTTTAATAATGAACAGGTTGAGACCTACCGGCGGTGTGATCAGGCCGATCTCCAGGTTGATGGTCAAAATTACCGCAAACCAATAGGGATCAAAATTAGCCGCCAGGATGATGGGCAACAAAATCGGCGCCGTCATTACGATCACGGCCACGGGCGGCAGGAAGAAGCCAGCTACTAGCAAAAAGAGGTTAATCACCCCCATCAGTGCCCAGCGGTTAATCTCCAGACCAGCAATCGCGGCTGCCACCGTCTGGGTGATGAACATGGAGGAGAGGGCGTAGGCGAATACCTCGGCGGTGGCGATCACCAACATGATCATCACGCTTTCACGCAGCGAGTCGCGCATGATCAGCTTGATGGGGCCCAGCTGCCACATGCGGTAAATCAGGATGGCCAACGCCAAACAGAGAAATGCCCCAACGCCAGCGGCTTCAGAAGGCGTTGCCACCCCGCCGTAGAGGGCAAACAGGATGCCCGCGACCACGCCAAGGAAGGGCAGCACGCGCACTAAGGCCTTTAGGTTGGTATCGACATTCTGTTTAACATTGTTTTTGAGCCGTTCGACGGACTCTGCCATTGGGTTGTTATAACCACCGGCCATCTTGCAGGCGATCATGGTCCAGATCATGAACAGGCCAGCGAGCATGAAGCCCGGCACCACTCCGGCAATAAACAGCCGACCAATCGAGGTTTCGGTGGAAATGCCGTAGATGATCATGGTGACCGACGGCGGAATCAAAATGCCCAGGGTACCGCCCGCTGCAATACAGCCTGCTGCCACGCCATCGGGATAGCCGCGCTTGCGCATTTCAGGAATGCCCATTTTACCAATTGCCGCACAGGTGGCGGGGGATGATCCCGACAGAGCCGCAAAAATGGAGCAGGCGCCAATATTGGAAACCGCCAGACCGCCGGGCAGTTTGCCCATCCACAGATCCAGCGAGCGATACAGGTCACGCCCGGTGGGGGAGGAGGCCACTGCGGCGCCCATCAAAATAAACATCGGAATGGCGACAAAACCAAACTCTGCGATGCGGTCAAAAAAGGTTTCCCCGAAGTAGGTGAGCTCAGCAAGGCCACGGTCGTAGATCAGTGCCAGCAGCGATACACCGCCCAGGGCGAAAGCGATAGGGGTGCCAATGGCCATCAGAGCAATCAGCGCGATGGCAACGATAATGCCTAACGTGATGGGATCCATACTCAGTTCTCCCCACGCAAAATTTCAGCTATATACTGCAGCGAAAGTAGGGTGGCGCCGACCGCCATAGGCAGTAAGGCGGGCCACAGTGGCGGATTCCATACCGAGCCGGTGGTCCACTCGCCGTGGAGCGCCTCAAAAACATAGACCCAACTGGCATACGCCAATGCAGCGCAAAAACCTAACCCAAACAGCGACGCGATCAAGCGCATGATAGTGCGGGTAATACCGCCTAGCGCATCGGGAACAATCGTGATGGCGACATGGCCGCCAGTCATCAATACATAGGGGCTGCCCATCAACATCGCTGCCGTTACTGAGAAGATGGTGAATTCAGTCTGCCAACTGGTGCTCATTCCCAGTAAGTAGCGAATAAATACCATCTGACAAATCACGAGTACGCCAGCGATAAACAGGGCGCAGGCCAAGTAGGCAGAAAGCCGCGAGAGCTTGTCCATGACGCGAATGTAGCCGCCAATGATGCCCCGCCGCGCAAGGGCAGTGTGTGTCGTTGCAGGTGCCATAGTTCCCTCGTCAAGCTGGTTATCTCACCAAGCCAAGCAATCATCAGTAGAACGCGGCCATTCCTGTCGGAATGGCCGTGCCGTAAGGCGATTGGCTATTGCTTACTCGACGGCCAGCGCCGCATCGATAATGGCTTGGCCGTTGGGAACGTTCTCGGCGAAGTTTTTGTAGGAGGTTTCCTTAGCGATATCGAGCCAGGCGTTGTAGTCGTCCTCGCTCATGCTGACCACCTCCACGCCATTCTCTTCGTAGAGGTCGACCATCTCCTGGTCAATGGCGGCGGCCTCTTCCGCAAAGAACGCCTCGGCGGCTTCACCTGCTTCCATCAGGGCTGTTTGCTGCTCTTCGTTGAGCCCTTGCCATACCTGCTCGGAAATAAGAATGGGTTCGTACATGTACCACAGCGCGAAGTCGCCGGGCTCGGTCAAGCACTCAACCTGTTCGTAAAGCCGGAAGGAGATAAACGACATTGATGAGGTATTGGCGGCATCCAGCACGCCGGTTTGCATGGCGGTATAAACCTCGGAAGAGGGCATCGAGGCGATGGAGGCACCGGCGGCTTCCAGCATTTGTTCAAACGCAGGCCCGGCGGCGCGGAAGTTCTGGCCCTCGACGGTATCGGGGGACGTAACGCACTGCTCGCTAGAGGCAAAACCGCCCGATAGCCAAGCATCTGCAAGTACCCGAGCGCCGCCTTCGCGAATGACCTCTTTAATCATCTCCATATACTCAGAGTCATTCAGGCGTTGGGCATGTTCCTGATTACGCACCAACCCCGGCATCAGCGTAGCCGAGAATTCAGGATGGCGGCCGCTAGCGTAATCCAGCGGTAGAGAAGTGATGTCCAGGCGACCACGGGCGATGGCGCCCCACTGTTCACGCGCTTTAAACAGCGATTGGCCGGGATAGACTTCAATGGTCAGCCCGACATCTGCATCGGCTACTTCGCGGGCCATCATTTGCACCATTTCATCACGCACGTCCCCTTGGCCACCGGGGAATTGATGCGAAGCACGCAGTACGGTATCGGCAGAGGCGTGTGACGCCGCAATGGCGAGGCCTAGGGCGGCGGCAGTTGAGATTAAATAGCGTTGCATGTGGCGTCTCCAACAATTGTTGTTGTGTGTTTGGATGAGCTTTATATGTTTATCAGAAGATCTGATATATATTTCAATAGCGCTTAAATATGCTAATGTCAACTTTATGACAATTTTAATGGCCTGAAATAAGTCGCGATCCATGGAGGTAAACATGACGGGCACCAAGCGCTCCAACGCTCAGCGATTAAGGGATTCTCTTGAGGATGACATCATCAATGGCCGCCGTTTGCCGGGAGAGCGCCTGGACCCGGAAGCTTTGGGGCGTGAGTTTCAGGTCTCGAGGACGCCGGTGCGTGAAGCTTTTCAGCAGCTGGTGGCGAGTGGCCTAGTGACGGTTTCGCCCAAAAAAGGCACCTTTGTGGCGAAGGTAGGAATTGATCAATTGATCGAGATGTTCGAGGTCATGGCGGAACTTGAAGGCATGTGCGGGCGCCTAGCGGCCCGCCGGATCACCGAGCCCGAGCTGGTCGCGCTTCGCGAAGCACACCAACGCTGCGAAGCGGCGGCGCTGGCCGGTGATAGCGATGAGTATTACTACGAAAACGAAGGTTTTCACGACTGTATCTACACCGCTAGCCACAATGCCTTTTTGGCCAGCGAAGCGCGTCAGCTGAAACAGCGCTTAAAGCCTTATCGGCGCCTGCAGTTACAGGTACGCCAACGGGTAAATAATTCCCTTAGCGAGCACCAAGCCATCGTGGAAGCGATTGAAAAAGGTGATCCCTTGGCTGCACAGCAAGCGCTTAGTGACCATGTACTGATTCAGGGCGAGCGCTTTAGTGACTTCGTTTCCAGCGTCCGCCGTATGGAGGCACCGTTAGAAAGAACGGGCTAATTTTGGCCCGCTGATGGTTGACCTAGCCCCATGTCCGAATCGGTGGGGTAATGGTCCTTGCCGACATCGAGCGCAGCGCTGACACTCTCTCTAATGCTTCGATACCCCCGGAGAGAGATAGTGACTCGTCATATTGCCCTATTGGCTTACCCCGACTGCCAGCTGCTGGATGTCAGCGGCCCCTGGCAGGTGTTTGCCAGCGCCAATGCGTTAAGCCCCCAGCCGCTCTATCAGTTGACCCTGATTGCCGATGCCGTCGGCCCGGTTGTCACCAACGGCGGCCTGGCCGTGCATGCCACCCACACCTACCAGCAACTTACTCGTTTACTGCCCCTGGATACGCTATTGGTAGCGGGCGGCAGTGGCGTGATGCAGCAGCGTGACATAGCCGCCGTGAAGCAGGTGCTTGGTGAGATCGCCCCAGAGGTGAGGCGGCTAGGTTCTATCTGCTCCGGGGCATTTTTGTTAGCCGCTGCAGGGTTGCTGGATGGGTGTCGCGTTACCACCCACTGGCGTCATGCACCTCAACTGGCTGAGGAGTACCCCGCGCTAAGCGTCGAGCCCGATGCGCTGTATATCGAAAGCAACGGTCGCTACACCAGCGCAGGCGTCACGGCGGGTATTGATCTGGCGCTTTCGCTGGTAGAGGCGGATCACGGTGCTGATCTTGCTGGGCGAGTGGCTCGTGAGTTGGTGGTATTTTTGCAGCGCCCAGGGGGCCAGTCGCAGTTCAGCGAGATACTGCGACACCAACAAGAGGCAGGGCCGCTGCGCCGCTTGCTGGATCAACTCCACGCCGACCCCAGCGTAGACCACGGGCTTGAGAGCATGGCCGATCTGGTGGCCGTCTCCACGCGTCATTTAACCCGACTGTTTAGACGCCACCTAAATACGACCCCGGGTGCTTACCTGACCCAGCTACGCCTTGAACAAGCGCGCCTGGCACTGCTCAGTAAACGCGAGCCGGTCTCCCTTGAGCGGCTCGCACAACGCTGGCGACTGGGCGGTGCAGAGCAGTTGCGCCGTCAGTTTCAGCGCTACTACGGTGTGTCACCTTCGGTCTATCGCCAACGTTTTGCGTCTTCCCATACCGATCCACTTCAGGAGAGCGCCTCATGCCTTTAACCGTCACACTGTTATCGCTTTGCCAAGCGCTGCTGGTCACCGGCAATGTCCTGCTGATTGCCGTCTCGCCACTGATTGGCGCATCGTTAGCCCCAAACGCGTCTTGGTCGACCGCTCCGGTTGCCACCCAGTGGCTTGGACTGATGTGCGCGACCATTCCTGTTTCGTTGATCATGGCAAGGTTGGGCCGTAAGCGCGGTTTCATGCTGGGCAACCTCGTTGGTCTAATCGGCGCGCTGGTTGCTGTGCAGGCGCTGATCGGCGAGCGCTTTGGGCTGTTTTTACTGGCAACTTGGTTAATTGGTATCGGCATTGGCTTTGGCCAGCTCTATCGCTTTGCCGCGGTAGAAGCTGCGCCTACGCCGATGCGTGATCGCGCGATTGGCTTGGTAATGGGGGGCGGTGTGCTGGCCGCGTTTGCCGGGCCATGGCTGGCAAGAGTAAGCCGTGAGCTGGGCGAAGTGCCGTTTCTGGGCAGCTTTGTGGGTTTAGCCGCGCTCTACGCGTTGGCCTTGGTGGTGTTGATGCGGACACAACTACCACCCGCATCTCGCACCCATGGCGAAGGCATCGCACTGCCGCTGGGTAAGATAATGCGCCAGCCTGGGTTTATTGTGGCAGTAAGCGCGGCGATGGTTGGGTACGGCGTGATGAACCTGACCATGACCGCCACACCACTCGCTATGGCGGGAGCCGGACACCACTTTAACCACGTTTCAATGACCATTCAGTGGCACGTAGTGGCGATGTTTCTGCCCTCGTTCTTTACCGGGCATTTGGCTACCCGTTTCGGCGCCAAACAAGTCATTGTGGCAGGTTGCTTGCTACTGGTGGCGAGTGCTTTAGTCGCACAATTAGGTATCAGTTTAGCCGGTTTCAATGTGGCGCTGATGTTGCTGGGGCTTGGCTGGAACTTTACTTTTCTGCCCGCCACCGGGCTGCTCACCGAAAGCTACCGTCCGGTGGATAAAGCGCGAACACAAGCAGCCAACGAGTTTCTGGTGTTTGGCACCGCGGCTATCACTGCGCTGCTCGCTGGGCCCTTGGTCAGCGGCTTAGGCTGGGCGACACTTAACTTGCTGTTGATTCCCGTTGCGTTGGTACCGTTGATGGTGCTGCTGTGGCAGCGAAAAAGCAGCATGGCATCATCGAAGATTTGAACGTGTGCTTACACACTCTGCAGATGCTCTTCTATTAGACTTAATGCTTTGAGTTGAGTGGCAAAAGGTTATAGTAAGTCACTTGGCTCTTTTTTAATGTCTCTCGGTTTTAACGTCTCTTGGTTGTAACGTCTAGGCAGATGCTTTGATAGCAAGGTGGCCCCATGACTACCCGCTCTTTATCACCAAGCTTGACTAGTCGAGTTGACGCTCGACTTTCTCTCTCTGGTACGCACTCTACCGCTAGCAGAGCGCATGCGCCTCGTGCGTTGGAACCTCCCGCTTACGTTAAACATTACGACAGCCAGCTATCCCACTTGGATAATTGGTTAGCCATTATTGCTTTGGTGGGTAAGGTAGCCAGTCGTAGTGGGGGTAATGGCGTCTTGGATCGTGTCACCGAAGTCCAAGATCGGTTTCGTCTCTTGCGAGTCCAACTTGCCGCTGCGCTAACTGAAGAGTATGCCCGCGAGTATGAAATGGTGCTGGGAAGCAGGGCGTCAATCGCGATAGATATGCTGGTACGCAATCTATTTGAGCGTTCTGCTGATATCGGTTTTCTCTCGACCGATAGTACCCTTCGCGCGTATATGGAGAGCCGTGCAGTAGATGGAAATATTCATCAGCATTTAGCGCGCTATGTTGCTAAATACTCGGTTTATGATGATGTAATGCTGTTTAATTTAGATGGCACGCTGCGCACAAGCCTTACGTTTCCTGAGGGTACGACGTTTCACGATAACGGCCTGAATCAAACCTTGTCTCAACTTGCATCGTCTCAATTAGAGGGTGGCTACGTTGAATATTTTGCTACCACTCCACTAGACCCTCACCAGCAACGATCCCTGCTTTTTATTTCACCCATTTATAATGATGAATCAACACAGCGCTTAGGATATCTTGCGCTGAGCTTTAACCTGAATGAAGAAGTGCATGGTATTTTTGAAGAGGTTGCCGATGGTGAGTTTGAACTTGCACTTTTAGATAAGAGTGGCCGGGTGGTGGCCTCAAGTTTACCCCAGTTAGCGTTAAACGAATCGCTGTGGCAAGTAGGCGTCAATGGCGTGGATGTCATCATGCTCAATGGAAAAGCGTATGCATGTCGACAAGTGACCGGTGCTACCTATCAAGGATACGCAGGTTTAGGCTGGCGCTGCCTTGCCCTCACTGAGCTATCGAGAGATACCATGATAGAGCGCAACGTTATGCATTCATCCGCCGATGGTGATGTAGTAAAAGGGCAGCTAAGCAATATTCGCCACCAAGCCGCGATAATTGCGCAACAGCTGAATCTGGCGGTTATCAATGGCCATATTATTTCAGTGCGCCACAAAGCAGTAGAGCTCGTACCGGTACTGCATCAGATTCGTGAGATTGGTCATTTAACTGATCAGTTGTTTGAAGACTCCATTTCAACCTTGCGGCAAGGAATGAGTTTAACCGCCACTGCTGATGCCACCATGAGGGCCTTTAGCATGGTCAGCATTATGGATCGCAATCTTTACGAACGTGCCAATGATGTACGTTGGTGGGCACTTGATGAGCGTATTCGCAGCCAGTTACTCGCCGCCTCGAAAGGTGATGAGCAAGCGCGTAAGGAGCTCTCAGCGGTTATTCATGCTATTAACACTCTCTATACCGTTTACACCAATATTTTATTGTTTGATCGACAGGGCATGATCGTCGCGGTGTCTAATAATAACGCTGCCAGTTTGATTGGAACGCAAGTCCCTAAATCCCTGCCGCTGGCAGCGTGTCTCATGACGGATTCTGATCAAGATTATGTGGTTTCAGCCTTTAGTGAGAGTGAGCTTTATGCCAATGGCGGCACTTATCTTTATTGCGCGCCCGTGGTCGATTTTAACAGCAATACGATTGTTGGCGGCATTGCCACTGTATTCGATGCGACCCCGGAATTTCGGCAAATCCTGGCGGATAACCTCCCCGTCAGCAGGGCGCAATCGCTGCCACCTTTTGCGCTGTTTATAGATGCGGAAGGTCAGGTGATCTCTTCTACATTAGCCACTATTTGCCTACCTCAGCTGCTAGATGGCTGCTATGCAGAAGTACTTGGCTTACGAGATGGAGAGCGCTTGATTCAGCGACTAGAGTACGAGGGCAACAGCTATTTGTCCGCCATGGTTGCCTCAACTGGCTATCGAGAATACAAGCGTAACGATCATTACCGAAATGATGTGATCTCGATCACCTGCCTGCCTATCGTCTAATCTTGATTGGCCTAAAAATCCCCTGGCGCGCACTGGAGGCAGGTTAATCCAAGCGCGCGCCATTGGGCGACTACGGCGTCGCGGTCATCCAGCACTAGCCAAGGCGCAAAACCGTCGCTGCGCATACGTTCTAGAAGCGCCTCTTTCACTGTTTCATCATCCACATGGTCATCGCCTTCTGGGCGTAGGTACATGGCATCAAAGGGGATACTATGCCGCTCAAGCCAGCGCAGGGTATGCTCACGGTGGCTGTCCGGCCGACCGCTGCAAATCACGATCTGCTGACCCTGCGCCTTAAGAATGTTGACCAGCTTGGCGATCGCTTCAATCACAGGTGCTTCGGCCATATGGGCAAAGAAGGGCTCCCACTGTTTTTGGCTACCGAGCACCCAGTCGCTAACTTGGTGAGGATGAAATTCGGCTAAGGTGCCGTCGACATCGACAATCACTGCGGACATGCAAAACTCCTTAAAGAGGAAAAGTGGGTTGTACGAGAATCAGTTTTGAAGCGCTGGGAAGTGTAAAGGCGATTGCCTAGAAGACCTTGCCACGCCTTTAATTCGTTATCTCTAAGCTGGGTAAATAGTGGCACCACTTGAGAGGCGTCCATCTGATCGGCTAGCGCCACCAGATGCGAGGCGCGCAGATGCACATTCCAGCGTTGCCAGCTTATTTCCCCTGCCGCTAGCTGAACTTGACGTTCAGGCGTTAAGTAACCGGTATGCAGTAGCCGGTGTTCGGGCCACTGTTGGGGGGAGTCATCGTGATCACTTATCAGCCGCAGCGTGGCATTTTCATCATTTTGTCGTGCCAACACATTGTTGATTGCAGCATCAATACCTGGGCGACGCAGGGCGGCTGGCATTGCCAGCAGGGCGGTGAGGTTGGCGCGTATCTCCGCATCAATCGCGAGCGTTAACCCTCGTGATTTAGCTTCCTCAAGCAGCCACAGCGCCATTTCCAATGCACGGCCGGTGGCAGGCACGGGAAATGCCAAAGGCTGGGTAAAGTGTTTGCTGATTGCTTGAATGCACGCAGGTTGGGGTTGATCAAAACTGCCGTAGGAGGCATCCAGCAGCGCAAGACGCGCTGTTGGTGGTGTATCAAACGGAAACACCAACGATTCAAAGCAGGCATCGCCGCTGTAGAAAACACCCCCTTCCACCGCTAAATGCAGCCAAACACCGCCTAACGAGTGCCCTGCTTGACCGGTGGTGACGGTAATACCTTCCACCTCTATCGAGCCGCGTTCTGGCAGGGGGTGCCATAGCCGGTTCTTGGGCAATGATTTAGCTACCAGCGGCGTGCAATAAAGCGGCACGTTCTCGGCTAACTCGGCCACGCCGCCGATATGATCAATATGGTCGTGGCTAATCAGCACTGCGTCGATATCCAGGTTGTTCGCCCAGGAGATGGTGTCATCCGGGTGGAGCGCGCCGCCTGCATCTAGCAGCAGGCGTTTTCCCTGAGCCTCCACGACTATCGCCGCTGGCCCTTTGGCGCCTAAACCACTGAGAATCTCAATATGGACACTCATTGATCGGGCTCCAGACACCAGCCCTGATGAAGGTCGACGGCAACCTGACTACCCAGGTCAGGCGGGCTGTGATGGTAGGCCAGCAGGGTTCCGCCACTGGGCAAGCGCAGTGTGAGCTCATAGCGCTCGCCGCGAAAAATTACGCTTTCTACCTGAGCGGTAAGCTGGCTATGAGTAGGAGTCGCTGAGGAAGAGGGCGTCGTACTGATCTGAATATGCTCAGGGCGCACCAGTACCGTTTGGGTGCGCTCGGACTCGATAGCGTTCAGACCACGCATCAAGGAGGAGCCCTCAAGCAATTTCCCAGGATTGCCAGCGGCAACTTTTAATTGGCTGCCCTGACCGATAAATCCCGCTATCCAGGCGGTGCGCGGTTGCCTGTAAAGGGTTTCAGGGGCACCCCACTGAACCAGTTTGCCCGCTTTCATTACGGCGATTTTGTCTGCCAGCGCCATGGCTTCGGTCTGGTCGTGAGTGACATAGACCAGCGTGGCACCAGTGCGCTGGTGAAAATCGCGGAAGCTGTGCTCCATGGTGGCGCGTAGGTGGCGATCAAGGTTGGCCAGTGGCTCATCCAGCAGTACCACCGACGGGTCGCTAACCAGGCAGCGCGCCAGGGCCACCCGCTGGCGTTGGCCACCGCTAAGGGCCTGGGGCATACGGTTGGCGTAGGCATCAAGCTCTACCAGGGCAAGGGCCTGCTGCACCTTTTGGTGATACGCCGCCCCGCGCAGGCCTCGCAGTTTGACCGGGTAGCCCACGTTGTCCGCCACGCTCATATGCGGCCATAGCGCATAGGACTGGAACACCATGGCCATATTGCGCTGCTCTGGAGGCATATGGGTATCGGCGCTGGCCAGGGTGCGATTGCCTAATTGAATGCTGCCGTCGTTGATCGTCTCAAAACCTGCCAGCATGCGTAGCATGGTAGTTTTGCCACAGCCGCTGGGGCCGAGCAGGGCGACAAACTCGCCTGGGTTGATCGTCAGCGACAGTGCATCGACTGCCGTCTGCTCGCCAAAGCGTTTGGTGACACGATCGATCGTTAGCCCTGCCATGGGATGACTCCTTTGGGTAAACGCGGTGCCAGCAAGCTGAGTGTCAGCATCAGTGAAGCGACCATGATCACCACCAGCACTGATACCGCTGAGGCCAGCACGCTTTCGCCGCCTTCATCGAGATTGAAAATCAGCACGCCGAGAGTTTCATTTCCGGCGCTCCAGAGCAGCGCTGACACGGTCAGTTCGTTGACCGCCAGCAAGAACACCAGCAAGCCGCCTGCGAACAGCGCGGGCGCGACCAGCGGCAAGATGATGCCGCCAAGACGGCGCCAGGGGCCTGCACCCGCGAGTTGAGCCGCCTCTTCAAGGGAAGGATCCAGCTGCGCCAGGCTGGCGGCGACGGGTTTGACGCAAACCACCAAAAACCGCGCCAGATAGGCGATAAAAATCAGTCCCAGGGTGCCGTATAGCGCTACGTTGATAATCGGCAGCGGGCGGACAAATAGCAGGATGCAAGCAATGGCCAATACCACGCCAGGAAGCGCATAGGGTATTTCGATAGCGCTGAGGACCACGCCCCGCCAGCGTTCCGGTAGGCGCTGTAGCCGGTAAGCTAATGGCAGGCTAAGCAACATCAGCACCCCTGCCGCGCTACCTGCAAGCATTAGACTGTTGTTTACCGCTCGCCATGTGGCGCCTTGGCGGCCGACCACTTCGGCGTAAGCGTTCAGGGTGGCGGTCTCGGCGTTTAACGGAACGCCCATGGCGGGCACTAGCGAACTGATGACCAGAGCGAGCAGCGGCGCGACCAGGATGATCAATAAGATCCCGACTAATGTAGCGGTGACCAGAGGACGCCAGCGGCCCAGGGTGAAATCGTGGGAGCGTCCACTATGGCCGCCCAGCCCGAAGCGGCTACGGTTCATAAGCTGTTGCTGCAGCGCCACCCCGGCTAGCGCCAATAACCCAATCAGCAGCGACAGGGCGGCCATTTCTGCCAGCACCCCGGTGCCGAAGTTGGCCATACGCTGGTAGATCAGCGTGGGCAGCACGTAATAGCCTGCAGGAATACCCAGCATGGCGGGAATGCCAAAGTTGCCGAGACTCGAGATAAACGCCATCGCGCCCCCGGCAATCATGCCACTACGGGTCACGGGTAGAATAATGTGACCCCATACCTGGGTCTGTTTGGCGCCGCTAATGCGGGCGGCTTCAATAAGCTCACGGGGCAGCGAAAGCAGGCTGGTGCGCAGGGCCAGAAACACCAGTGGTGCGCTCTGGATACCCAGTAATAAGGCGATGCCTTCAGCGGAGTAGAGTGGTTGCGGGCTACCTAGCGGCGGTGCCATGCCAATACTTTTCAGTAGGGGGCTGGCCGGGCCGAATAGCTGCAACCAGCTCAAAGCGGTGACCTGCGGCGGAATCATCATCGGCAGCATAAAGCAGAACACCAGCCACGCTTTTCCGCGCACATTGGTGAGCGTGATGGCAAAGGCGAATAGACTGCCCAGCACCAGAGCGATCAGCATGCCGAGCCCCGAGGTATACAGGCTATGCCAGAGTGCCCGCCAAGTGCTGGCGCTATTGAGCACCTGCCACAGGGGTGACTGGCGGCCTTGGGTAAGGTCGCTCAATGCTTCAATCAGCAGGCGCAGGCTGGGCGCCAGGCTGAGCAGCACAATGGCGATCAGCAGACTTGAAAGCAGCCAGCGATGCTGGCTGCCGTACTTGTTGTCATAGTTGAGAGCGGGCGTCATGGTTACCCGCCGAAGAGGTCGCTAAAACGCTGTTTGAGTTCTTCTTCCTGCGCCAATGCCTGCTCGGTATCAACCGGCATCAGGGTAATGCTATCGCGCTCGGGGAAGCCTTCCGGTGGAGCAACGTCGTTGTGGGCAGGCAGATAGCCCTGCTGGCTGACCAGCTCCTGGCCTTGCTGGGAAAGCACAAAATCAACAAACTTCTGCGCAGCATCGACATTCTCAGCACCTTCCAAAATGGCGACTGGTTCGGTCACCGCGCTCACGCCTTCTTCCGGGAACACGAATTCGACCGGCGAGCCTTTGGCGGCTTCACGGATTGGTAGGAAGTCCACCACGATGCCGTAGGGCTTGGTACCTGCAGCCACGGCGTTAAAGACGCCACCATTGCCGCCCTGTGCTTCGGTGCGATTGGCTTTCAGAGAGTCGTAGTATTCGGCGCCTAGTTCTGAATTAGCGCTAATCGCCGCCATATGGATAAGCGCAGCGCCGGAGTAGAGCGGGCTGGGCATGGTGACCAACCCTTCGTAGTCAGGCCCCAGCAGATCTTGCCAACTT
This sequence comes from Vreelandella arctica, assembly GCF_037070215.1. Classification (NCBI taxonomy): domain Bacteria; kingdom Pseudomonadati; phylum Pseudomonadota; class Gammaproteobacteria; order Oceanospirillales; family Halomonadaceae; genus Vreelandella; species Vreelandella arctica. The sequence goes on from NZ_JBANSN010000005.1 coordinate 118,884, forward strand.
TGCGGCTGATGCTTGGCGCCGGTGTTATAGACAATCCCTGTGGTGATCAGCTTGGTGCCGTAGTAGTAGCCTTCTGGGTCATACAGGTCAGCGTCATAGGCTTGGCGCTCATCGCTGAGGTAAGGCTGTAAATGACCCTCTTGCTTGAGTGATTCCATGGTCATGCTGTCGGCGATTAGCAGCACGTCGGGGTTGCTCACTCCGGCCGAAAGCTCCGAGCGCAGCCGGGTCATCAAGCGCGTGGTACCGTCGCGTACCCACTCCACTTCAATATCAGGGTGGGCGGCTTCAAAGGCGTCAACGGTCTGTTGAGCATCGCTATTGGGCTGGCTGGTGTAGAGCGTTAGCGTTTCGTTCGCCGCTACCTGGGCCGACAGGGAAAAGCTGGCTACCGCGACGGCAGCCGTCAGGGCAGATGTTGGAATAGATAACAGGGGGCGCTTCAACATGGGTAAACCTCCAGTGAGTGAACCCCACCTAAGCTACTGTCATCTGCTTACAACAAAGTGACACTATGCTTTCGTTCAACATTTTATGGCTTTCGTTTGCCGCACTTTTTGCTTTCGTTGTGCCGAGAGGGGCTATGCGCCAGTTCGAACGTCGACAACAGCTATTACAGCGGATCCACTCACAAGGGCGCCAGTCGGTAGACAGCCTGGCAGATGAGTTTGGGGTTTCTGTGCAAACCCTGCGTGGGGATATTCGTCACCTGGCTGATAAGGGCTTGGTGCTGCGCCGCCAAGGTGAGGTGCTGCCGTTTCCCGAGCAGGAAAACATCGGCTACGACCAGCGTCAGATTGTCAATGTGGCGGGTAAACGGCAGATTGCGGCGCGGGCAGCGAGCTTGGTACAGAATCATCAAGCACTTTTTTTAGGCACGGGCACCACGGTTGAACAGTTGGCCGATGCGCTGAGTGATAAGCAAGGTCTGCATATCATGACCAATAACCTGCATGCCCTGATTAAGCTGTGCCAGTTGAAGTGTGAGCTAGTGGTGGCGGGTGGGCGAGTGCGTCGTCGCGATCAGGATGTGATTGGCGGCGATGCCTGGCGCTTTTTTCAACGCTACCGTGCCGATGTGGGGATTGTTTCGGTGGGGGGAATGGATAGCCATGGCCAGCTTTATGACTACAACGACGACGAAGTGATGGCGCGCGAGGCGCTATTAGCCCATGCCGGTTATCGTGTGCTGGTGCTGGATAAAACCAAGTTTGACCTGCCACTACGCTGCGCCGCGGGGCAACTGAGTGACTATGACGCCGTAGTCACCGATGTGCCGCTACCCGATAAATTAAGAAGCCCACTGGCGGCACAAGGCGTTAAGTTTTTAGGCTAACGGCGATTCTCGTTACTGCTATGCTGATAGATTGCTAGTGCCGAAGCGAGGAGCGCGATGATGGCAGGTGGATGGGCGAAAGATGGCGCCGAACAAGAGCAGATGGAGAGCACGCTGGAAGATGCGGTGCAGCGTGCGCGTAGCCAATTGCCTCGCGGTGAAAGTCTTGAGACTTGTGAGGAGTGTGGCGAACCCATTCCCGAAGCGCGCCGCAAGGCAATTCCAGGCGTTCGGCTCTGCGTGGAATGCCAGAGTGAGCTAGATAAAAAGCAGTCGAGCTTTAGTGGCTATAATCGCCGCGGCAGCAAAGATAGCCAGCTACGTTAAAGTGGTGAGCCTGAATAACTAACTTGGCTGGCTTGCCAGTCGACGATGACGCTGCTGGTGACTTAGATAGATTAAGCCGATAGCACCTATGAGCAGCGCCATCGCAATGTAGCGTGACGCATCTAACGGTCGCACGGCATTGCTTAACCAGCCGAAATGATCAATCAGCAGGCTCATCAACAGTTGGCCAGAAATGACCGCTACCGTGGCCGCTGCGGTGCCTACTCGGGGTACGGCAAACACAATTGCCAACATATAGACCACGCCAAACAGGGCGCCGGTTAGCTGCCATTTGGGTACGCTGAAGAGCGTCGCTTGCTGTGCTGGCTCAAAAAAGAACATCAATAAAAAGGTCAGGACGGCGCCGATCACAAAGGTCAGCCAAGAACTCTCGATGACGCCTGCTTTTGCACCCAAACGGCCATTGATGGAGGACTGAGCTGCCAGTACCGCACCGCCGACGAGCAGTAAGATAAAGATAAGAGGGAGTAGCATGGTTTAGCTCCTGAATACGTTAGCCGTTACATTAACCACAGGGCGGCAAGAATCATCGCCAAGGCGCCAATACGGTAGCCATCGACTTTACGCTGTTCGCTTCCCAGCCAGCCAAAGTGGTCGATAGCGACGCTGGCCGCTACCTGGCCGCACAAAATCCCCACCATCGTCATTCCAACACCTACCAGCGGCGTCGCAAGCGTTAACACAATGACGTAGACCGGGCCTAAGATGCCGCCCGTCAGTAGCCAGCGCGGCTGCTTAAAAAGGGCTCCCAGCTGTCGTTTAGGCGCAAACACCAGTGCTAGTGAGAGCAGTAGCGCGCCCACCATAAAAATCGACAAGGTGGCCGATAAGTGTCCAACCTGCTCGCCAAGCGGGCCTAGCAAGCCGGCTTCGACCGATAGCCCCATCCCGGCAATTAGCACGCCGAGCAGAATAAGTGCGTGACGCATAGGTGGCTCCGCTAAGTAAAAGAAGCGCGTACTGTAGAGAGTTAGCGTTATTGCTACAATGCGTCAAAACAGCAAAGGACTATTGCATTTTGGACAACTCGCTTCGCCTGTTAGCGTTACGCCTTTTTGTGCGAGTGGCCTCAAGTGGCAGCTTTGCTGAAGCCGCGCGCTACTTCGATTTGCCGGCCTCTTCGGTCTCGCGGCACATTGCAGGGTTGGAGCGTTCGCTAGGCCAGCGATTGCTCTACCGTCATACGCGAGCGGTAAGGCTCACCGATGCCGGGGAGCGCTACTATCGGGAAGTAAGAAGCATATTAGAAAGCTTGGATGCTGCTACCGAGCAGGTGATCAGCGGCGCTAAGCAACCGCAGGGATTGTTGCGTCTTAATGCACCTGTGGCGTTTGGGCGTCGGCATATTGCGCCTTTATTGGCTAGTTTTCAGCAGGCAAACCCGGCAGTGGAGGTAGAGCTAACCTTAAGCGATGCCTTTATCGACCCGGTACAAGAGGGCGCCGATGTCGTAATACGGGTGGGATCGCTGGGGGATTCAAGCCTAGTGGCCCGGCAACTCGCGACCCAGCGCTTTGTCGCCTGCGCTTCCCCCGCGTATTTAACGCGGTGCGGCGAGCCCCACCATCCTGAACAATTGAGTGACCATAACTGCTTAGTCTATAAAGGAACACGCGGTATTCAGCCTTGGTATTTCCAGGGGGCTGGCGATTTTCAAGCGCAGCGTTATTCGGTAAAAGGCAATTTGCATAGCAACAATGCCGAGAGTCTTGTGGAAGCCGCTCTGCAAGGTCAAGGTATTGTGCTATTCCCCACATGGTTGCTATTCGATGCGCTGCGCGATGGCGGCCTAACGCCCATTTTGGAAACCTATGAAGCCCTAGGCGAAGCGACGCGAGAAGGAATCCATGCTATCTACCCCGAAAACCGCCTGCGCTCGCAGAAAGTGGCCGCCTTTTTAGAGCATTTGTTTGCGCAGATTGGCGAACGACCCTATTGGGATCATCATTAATAACGATGACGATAGTCCCCTTATTAACTTTTAAACGTTACTCTCTGATAATAAACGTCTTAAAGCCCCCTATTCGGGCCTGAATATATGCAACGTTTTGGTGAGGATTGGCCTGTGGAGATTGATCAACATTACCGCGCGCTCGGCGTCGACACGCTATCCCAACGGCTGGGAGGGGTTGAGGCGGTGGCGAGTCGAGTGGGCGGAGAACCCACTAGCTGGGACATTCGTGAGGTGGGTGACGGCAACCTCAACCTAGTGTTTATCGTCTCCGGTGACGTAGGTAGTGTCGTGGTTAAGCAGGCGCTTCCCTATGTCCGCATGGTGGGCGAAAGCTGGCCGCTACCGATTTATCGCGCCCACTTTGAATATTATGCGCTGGTTCGCCAAGCCAAGCGTGCGCCCGGCATTGCCCCCGAGGTGTACTACTTCGACAAACCCCAGGCGCTGTTTGTGATGGAGTACCTTCACCCGCACAAGATTTTGCGCCGCAAGTTAATCAACGGTGAGCGAGTTGCCCAGCTTGGCGAAACCATCGGCCAATTCTGCGCACGCACCGCGTTTCGTGGCTCGGAGCTTTCGCTGAACAGCCCGGAGAAAAAAGCGGACGTAGGATTGTTCTCAGGAAATGTGGCGATTCCCGCCATCACCGAGTCGCTGGTGTTTACCGACCCCTATTACGGCGCCGAAATGAACTACCACACCCCGGAACTTTCACCGGTGGTGGACGAGCTGCGCCGCAATGCGCGTCTGAAAGCCAAAGTTCAGCGGTTGTTGATGAAGTTCACCTCGAACACCGAAACCATGCTGCACGGTGATCTGCACTCCGGCTCGATTATGGCCACGGATACTGACGTGCGGGTCATTGACCCTGAGTTCTCCCAATACGGTCCAATGGCCTTTGACTTGGGCATGGCGGTGGCCAACTTCCTAATGGCTTATTTCAGCCAGCCCGCTCATCGCCTAGAAGACGAGCTTGAGGCTTATCAGGCGTGGATATTGGAGGTGATCGAAGCCTGCTTTACCCGTTTTGATGCGGAATTTCGCCACCTTTGGCAAACCGAGCGGACTGGTATTCTATTTCCCAAGTCGCTGTTTGAAGAGCAAGGCAATAGCGCAGACGACGCCTGCGATGCGTTGCTTGAAGAGATCCGCATGGATGCGCTGGCCTACTGTGGCATCGAAATGCACCGCCGGGTGTTATCGCTGGCCCACAACGCCGACTTCGAAGAGATTAAAGACACCGCGCTGCGCGCCAAGCTTGAAGCGCGCAACGTGCTGATGGGACAAACGCTGATCATGGAGCCGGAAGCCTACTGTGACCTGAACGCGCTGGTGGATTTAGCTAAGGCGTATAACCAGCAAGAGGTTCTTTAATAAGCGATCACGTAATAGCGGCTTTAACGTGAGAAGCGTGCTCAGGCGCCGCTGTCATTGCGAGGAGCGCAGCGACGCCGCAATATCTGCCGGTGGTGGCAAGTCAACCCGAGATCGCCGCGCTTCGCTCGCGATGACATAAACAGCACCAGGATTGCTTAGCTATGTTCTCAGTGGCAGATACAGCGTACCCATTTTACAGCTGGTCCAAACGATCGAACATCCCGGCGATATCGCTTTCAGTCCAGTGGGGTACCCAGCCTTCCACGTTGTCGAAGAAACGTAGCGCGGTGAATTCCGGTGCCGGGCCCATATCGAACCAGTGGGGCGTGTTGGCAGGCACGCTGATCAGGTCATTGCGAGAACACAGCACCTGATACACCTTGTCATCGATGTGCAGGCAGAACAGCCCCTGGCCTTTAACGAAGAAACGCACTTCATCTTCGTGGTGGCGATGCTCGTTTAAGAACTTCTGCCGCATGGCGTCCTTCTCAGGGTGCGTGGGCACCATATGCAGCACATCCACGGTTTGATAGCCGCCCTTAGCTTTGACCCGGTCAGTATCTTCCTGGTAAAGCGCCAAAATATCTTCCTGGGTGGCATCGTCAGCAATCTCGCCCGGCGCTGCCCAGCGCTCAAACAGCACACCCACCTTGTTGAGCTCAGTGGTCATCTGTTCGCCGTCAGTGGTGTCGATCAGAGCATCGTTCGGGTTTTGATCAGCAAATACTTTTAGTTGCGACATCAACAACTCTCCTTAAAAGTGACGGGCGATGAACGTTACAGAACGATCTCATCGAAGCGGGTGACGCATGCATGATGGGTACCGGCCTGAGTACCTTCGCGTACCAGTTGCAGCGTTTGCATGCCCGCCTGCTTGGCGGCATCCAGCTCTTCAACAACGTCCGACAAGAACAGCACCGCATCCGCAGGCAGGTCAAGCTCGGCAACAATACGCTGATAAGCAGTCGCCTCGCGCTTATGACCAATATGGGTATCGAAGTAGCCGCTAAACAGCGGGGTTAAATCGCCCTCATTGCTGTAGCCAAAGAGCAGTTTTTGGGCCTGTACGGAGCCTGACGAATAAACGTAAAGGGCTTTGCCTGCCTCCTTCCACTGGCGCAGTGCAGGTGCTACATCGCTATATAGGTGACCTTTAAAATCGCCACGCTGGTAGCCGTCGGCCCATACCATGCCCTGTAGTGCTTTCAGCGGGGTGACTTTTTGGTCGGTTTCGATCCAGTGCAGCAACTCAGCAATGACAGCTTCCAGCGTGGCAGCAGGGTCACCCATTTCGCTGCGCACGGCGTCGATCTGCTCGGCGACGGCTGGGATTTCTGCGTTAACGCTTAGAAACTCAGGTAACTTATTGTGGGCGTAGGGAAACAGCACCTTATGCACGAAGTTAATGTCCGTGGTGGTGCCTTCAATATCGGTCACAATGGCGCGAACAGTTGGATTACTCATTTAAGGCTACTCATTAAAGACTGCTCATTTAAGACCAGCGACTCTCTTCAAGAACACAGGCTAGTAAAAACTCAATCGCTTCCAAGTGGCGTCGGCAGCTGGCAATGCTATCACCCACGGCATAAATGCCGTGCCCTGCGACCAAAAAGCCCCAAGGCATTGGCCAGCCGAGGCGCACATGCTCGGCTAGCTCTTCCATATCCTGGGAGTTGGGCACGACGGGCAAATGGATGGAGGCATCGTGAGTAACGTTACCCTGTAGCGCTTTTTGCATCTCGAAACCGCTTAGCTCGACACCCTCTGGAAAGCGCCGCGATAGAACCGTGCTGGCCACGGTGTGAGTGTGGAGCACGCAGTTAATCGAAGCGTCTAAGCGGTAGAGCGCGGCATGCAGATCACTCTCCGCGCTCGGCTTACCATCGCCTGATAGCACCTTGCCATCCAGGTCACACAGCAATAGATCATCGGCCTGAATGCAGGTTTTATCCCGGCCAGAGGCGGTCACAAGATAGCCCGCCTCGGTGCGGGCGGAAAAGTTGCCGCCGGTAGCGGGCGTCCAGCCCTGCTGGGCCGCCCAGGAAATAGCCTCCAGCAGTTCAGTTTGTAGCGTCATCATAGGATCTGCGTCGCCTCTTCTAGTGGCAGCCATTCTATATGATAAGCTTCGCGCCTGATAAGCCGCGCCGTTGTTCTGCTACTCAAGTGCTCAAGGAGTCCATCAAATGCCTCATCTTCAATCACGCAGTTTGCGGATCTATGCCGACCACCTTGAGTATTTGGATCAAACCCAACTGCCCCAGGCGGAGCAGTGGGTGCGCTGTGACTCGCCAGAAGAGTGGCAGGTAGCGGTAAAAAGCTTAGCGATTCGCGGTGCGCCGCTGATTGGTTTGAGCGCCGCCTTTGTGCTGGCCCAATACGCCGCTCGCCATCCACAAAGTGATTGGCAGTTGGTAAGTGATCGCTTACGCGCCACACGCCCCACCGCAGTTAACTTAATGTACTGCCTGGATGCCATGGAAGCCTGCTTTGAGCAAGGCGCAAGCGCCTTGGCCGAGCGCGCTGCTGCGCTGTTTTCAGAAGACCGTGCGCTGTGCCAACAAATGGCCGAACGGGGCGCTGACTTGCTGGAAATGGGTGATCGTGTGCTCACCCACTGCAACACCGGGGCGCTGGCCACCGCAGGAGTGGGCACCGCGATTGGCGCGCTGGCAGTGGCCAAACAGCGCGGCGTAGAACTTCATGTGTATGTGGATGAAACCCGCCCGCTGCTGCAAGGTGGCCGCTTAACCGCCTGGGAAATGGCTGATCTAGGCATTCCCTACCAGTTAATTACCGACAGTATGGCCGCGAGCCTGATGGCGTTAGGCAAGGTGGATAAAGTAATGGTGGGCGCTGACCGTATCTGCGCCAACGGCGATTTCGCCAATAAAGTGGGTACTTATATGCTGGCGGTGATAGCTCACTACCATCAGGTGCCGTTCTATGTGGTGGCCCCTTACACCACAGTAGATCCTGCCTGCGCCACCGGCGCGGACATTCCTATTGAACAGCGTGATCCCGCTGAGGTGCGCGGCGCCGCAGGCGCGTTTGGTGAGGTCGTGTGGGCGCCCAACGATGCCCCGGTATGGAACCCGGCGTTTGATGTCACCCCCGCCAAGCTCGTCACTGCCTGGGTGTTGGATACCGGCGTATTTGATGCCGCTGCGATCGCACGCGGTGAGCACTGTCAGAGACGGAGCGAAAAATAGGGGCGAAAGTTAATTGTTAGCCCAATAGCGTGAGCTCGTAGACATGGCGGATACGCTGACCATCCCAGTCATACCCGAGATGACGCCCTTGCCTTGTCGCAGAGAGCACGGGAGGTCGTAGCACAGCAGCACACTCTCCCTCCGGGTCCCTAACGCTTGGGTAAACGATGCCAGTCGTTTGCTCCTCCCAGGCTTGTCTACCTAAGGTTTGCCCGGCTGCCCAGCTATCCGTCGTGAGAAGCGTTTGGGCAGCATCCTGCCCACGTAAATCAAGTAGTTGGCCTGTTAAATCCGACAGATAAACACGTTGCTGAAGCATCATGGGCGGTTCGTTTGATTCCCCCATAAAGCGTTCTGCGTGGTAAACGGTTTCGGCAATGGCGGTGGCTTCGGTGAGTGCGCAGTAGTAGGCACCAAAAGTGCCATCGCTAAAACGCGAACCGGTAGCGGGGAAGTGGCAGAAGGCAGCCATGATTGGCGTCCAGCCGGGGCCGTAGCGGCGGTCGTCATCGCGGACTAGATGGATGGCTCCCGCTTCCTCACGAAGCCTTGCGGAGGTTTCACCCTCCAACTCATTAAGTAAGCCCCAGTCATCAGCGTTGCTATTGACGCCTTCGAATAAATCAATCGGTGGGAAACGCGAGGGGATAACGCGGTAACTGGGCCGCCACGTGACATTGCTCAGCGGGAATGTCATGCATGGCCTCCACCACGCGCTGCATCTAAATGCTGGCGAACAACGTAGAGGTCTGAGACTTGCCCATTTAACAGACGCTCCATTGGCGAGTGACCGGCGAAAAGAGGGTTGCTGTTGGATCTCTGCAACCAACTGTTGGCCGCTTCTTTGTTGGGCAACAGTATATGCAGTGCTTTGTAGATGCCGAGAATCAACGACATCCGTTCTAGATGATTAGCATCCAGGCGGGCATTCTCTGGTGCCTGCTTCCAACGCCGATAGGTGGAATCAGGTACTCCCAATAGAAGAGCGGCTTCACTCTCTTTTAACCCCCAGCTGTGTGAAATGCTGGGGTAGGTGCGCATCGCTGCGGCCCCCATTTCGCGCCGCTTGTCGGCTGTTTTGTGCTGAATAGCCATCTATTTCCCTCCTCACTTATGGTTATATTACGCCAAGTGAGCGATTTTTGAAAATAGCGACCATTTGAGCTTTTTGAGGGCGCGCCGGTTCAGCTGTTTTGCTCGGTTTCCTGATGCGCCAGAATAACGTCCAGAAAGCCCACGCCGTAATCTGCCAACTTGCGCGCGCCGATGCCTGAAATCGCGCCCAGGGCTTCCATGCTCTGGGGTTTCTGTTCGACCAGTTCGGCCAGGGTGGCGTCGTGGAAGATCACGTAGGCAGGCACGCCCTGCGCCTCGGCAAGTTCCTTGCGGTGCTGGCGAAGGGCTTCCCATAGCGCGCCATGGCCCAGAGTGGCTGAGGCGCCTTTGCTTCCCCGTCGGGCAGGGTTTGCTTTGCTTGGCTTGCGCAGGGTGAGGTTCTGCTCGCCTCGCAGCACCGGCTTGGCATTGGCAGTGAGCTTGATGGCGCCGTGGCCTTCCATATCCACGCTCAAAAAGCCGCTGGCAATCAGTTGGCGAAAGAGCGCTTTCCATTCGCTGGCCGTGAGGTTTTGACCAATGCCGAAGGTGCTGAGCTGGTCATGACCAAAGCGGGTGATACGTTCGTTGCGCTTGCCCAGCAGAACATCCACGAGATAGGTCACGCCGAAACGCTGCTCGGTGCGGTAGACGCACGACAGCGCTTTTTGTGCGGCTACGGTGGCATCCCAGGTCTCGGGTGGGGTAAGGCAGTTGTCGCAGTTGCCGCAAGGGTCGTCCAAGTGATCGCCAAAGTAGTGCAAAAGCGCCTGGCGGCGACAGCTGATGATTTCACACAGCCCCAGCATAGCATCTAGCTTTTGCTGCTCGATGCGCTTTTGCTGGTCGGCGGCGCTGGAGCCCTGCTGCATCTGGCGCAGGGTGATCACATCCTGAAGCCCGTAGGCCATCCAAGCATCGGCGGGCAGGCCGTCACGCCCGGCGCGACCGGTTTCTTGGTAGTAGGCTTCAATGCTTTTGGGCAGGTTAAGGTGAGCGACAAAGCGCACGTCCGGCTTGTCGATGCCCATGCCGAAGGCGATGGTGGCGACGACCACCACCCCATCTTCACGTAGAAAGCGGGTCTGATGCTGCTGGCGTTGCTCGGCTGGGAGCCCGGCGTGGTAGGGCAGTGCGGTCAGCCCCTGACGCTCCAGCCAGGCGGCGGTCTCTTCCACCTTGCGCCGGGAAAGGCAGTAGACGATACCCGCCTCGCCGTCGTGGTGCTCGCGGATAAAGCGCAGCAGCTGCTCCTTGGCGTTACCCTGATTCTCGGCAATATGGTAGCGAATGTTCGGCCGGTCAAAGCCGCTGTTATAAAGCGCCGCTTTCTGGAGCTGCAGATGCTCCATGATATCGTGCCGAGTGGGCACATCGGCGGTGGCGGTGAGGGCGATGCGTGGCACCTGGGGGAAGCGCTGATGCAGATGGGAAAGCTGGCGATACTCCGGGCGGAAATCGTGGCCCCACTGGGAGACGCAGTGGGCTTCATCAATAGCGAACAGCGCGATCTGGTTCTGCTCCAAAAGCATCTGCATACGCGGCGTGGCCAGCCGCTCGGGCGCGACATATAAAAGATCCAGCTCGCCCGCCCGCAGGCGGTTCTCTACCTCGACCGCCTCGTGATAATCGAGGCTGGAGTTGAGGTAAGCCGCCCTGACCCCGTTCTGTTCCAGTGCCGCTACCTGGTCCTGCATCAGCGCAATCAGCGGCGAGACCACAATCGCGGTGCCTTCGCGCAACAGTGCCGGGATTTGATAGCACAGCGACTTGCCCCCGCCGGTTGGCATCAGCACCAGCGCATCGCCTCCGGCGATCACATGCTCAATGATAGCCTGCTGCGGGCCGCGAAAGCTGTCGTAGCCGAATACTTCCTGCAGTACCTTGAGGGCTGCCGGGTGAGGGTCGCCGTGCATCAATGCTCTCCTTATCGCGTGCTTGAGGGAGAATTGTCGCACGAAAACTCACGGGGTTTTGCTTAGCGAATCCCGGCGCGCAGGAACGACTGCACAAACTGGCGTTGGAAGAGTAGGAAAGCCACCAGCAAAGGGGCGATACTCAGCAACGTTGCGGCACTCACCGTTGCCCAGTTGACGCCGGTTTCCGGGGCGGAGAAAACGCCTAGTCCTACCGTTAGCGGGCGGCTTTCCACCGAGTTAGTGACCACCAATGGCCATAGAAAGTTATTCCAGTGGTGGCTGATCGAAACCAGCCCATAAGCAAGATAAGTCGGCTTGGCCAGCGGTACGTAGACCTTCCATAAGATCTCCATCCAGTTGCAGCCTTCGATCCGAGCAGCGTCTTCCAGCTCCCGGGGAATGGTTTTAAACGTCTGGCGCAGCAGAAAAATACCAAAAGCGCTGGCGACGTAGGGCAGGCCTATGCCGCTAATGGTGTTGATCAACCCCAGCTCACTGGCAATACGATAATTCTCGACGATCAGAACTTCGGGAAATACGAACAGCTGAATCAGCACCAGCATAAACAGCACGTTTTTACCGGGAATCGGAAAGCGCGCAAAGGCAAACGCCGCCAGAGTGCAAACCACAAACTGGGCAAATACAACGCCAGTGACGAGGGCAAAGGTATTCAGGTAGTAGCGCCCAAAAGGCGCCTGAGCCCAGGCGTTGGTGAAGTTATCCAGCGTGAGCGGGGCGAAAAGCTCGAAATTCACCATAAATTCGCTGGGGTGGAAGGCGGCCCAAAAGGCGTACAGCAGTGGAAAAACCCAAATAACCGCCAGCAGCCACGCGGCCACGGTTTCCAGTGCAGGAATTGAGAAGAAACGGGAGCGGGGCGCATAGGGTGTGGTCGTATTCATTGGTAGTGCGTCCTGCGATCTAAAATCGTGAACTTAAGCGTGGCAACGACCGCGAGGACCAGCAGAATAACCACCGTGATGGTGGCGGCGGTGGTGCGGTCAAAAAACGAAAACGCGTTCTCATAGACGTAATAGAGCAGCAGGTTCGTCGCGTTGTTGGGCCCGCCCTTGGTCAAAATAAACAGGTGATCGACGACTCTTACTGCATTGATTAAGGCGTTAATCAGCACAAACAGCGTGGTGGGCATCAGCAATGGGAAGGTAACCCGCCAGAAGAAGCTCCAGCGGCTGGTGCCCTCAAGGTCAGAAGCCTCTTTGAGTTCAGGCGCAATGCCCTGCAGTGCGGCGAGGTAGAAAATCATAAAAAAACCGGCTTCTTTCCACACCGACATTACGATCACTGATCCCAGAGCGACGCTTGGGTCGCCGAGCCAGTTCACGCCCGAAAAACCTAACGCGCCAAGCAGCTTATTAAATAGGCCAATCTGCGGCGCGTAGAAAAACATCCAAATATTGGCAGCGGCGATCATGGGCAGGATGGTCGGCGTAAAGTAGGCCATGCGGACAACGCCGCGCCCGCGCAGTTTTCCGTTAACAAATAGCGCCATGCACAATGCCAGCGCGATAGAAGTCGGAATCGTACCGACGGCGTAGATTAAGTTGTTGCGAGCTACTTTCCAAAACGTCGGGTCATCGAAAAGCACCTGATAATTTTCAAGCCCCACGAACTCGGTGGGTGCACCGCGAAAGCCAGGTAAAAACAGACTGTTGATCACCGTCGCGATGGTGGGCAGGTAAGCGAAGGTGGCCAGCAGTATGGCGGCGGGCAGCAGCAGAAGCGCACCGTAGAGCTGCATTTTGCGGTGGTTGGTGAAGGACATGGTTAAGTACCGCAAGTGGGAAAAGCCGGGGCATGCCCCGGCAAATAGAGATAAATATGACGATTAGCGAGCGTAGCGGCGCAGCACGCCATCGGCTTCTTGCTGCGCTTGACTAAGCGCTTCTTCCGGTGACATCTGGCCAGTTAACGCGGCTTGTACGGCGTTATCCAAAGCACGACGCACGCGGCCACCCTGATACGTGGAAAGCTCAGCTGTGCCATGTTCAAGCTGGTCGCGGGCTACGGCTGCGGGAGCGAACTCTTCCACATAGCTTTTCAGTGCATCGGTTTCATAAGCGGCGGGGCTAACGCCCATATAGCCGGTTTCAATTGACCAGGCCGCGGCGCGCTCGGGATCGGTCATCCAGCGGATAAAGGTCATCGCTGCGCGTTGCTCTTCTTCGCTGGCATCTTCAAAAATGTAGAAGTTGCCGCCGCCGGTGGGGCTGCCGCGCTGGGTTTTCATTGGCAGCATAGCAACGCCAAAGTCAAAATCAGCTTCGCTACGTACGGCCGTTAGGTTGCCTGTGGTGTGCCACATCATCGCCGTAGATTGCTCGATAAAGTTTTGGCGCAGCGTGCCCCATTCGATGGTGCCATCGGGCATGGCATCGTGCTCGGTGGCTAGCGACACCCAGTATTCCAGCGCTTCAACGGCGGCGGGGTCGTCAAAGTAGACCTCAGTACCATCTTCGCTCATCAAACGATGGCCATTCTGAAACGCGAAGGCCTGGAACATCCAGTAGGGGTAGCCCGTGGAAGGCACCATCACGCCCCACTGCTCGCCATTGGAGGCTTCCCGAACGGTGGCGGCCATTTCGGCCATCTCTTCCCAGTTCTCAGGGGGCGTTTCGGGGTCTAGGCCTGCCGCTTCAAAGGCGTCTTTGTTCCAGAACAGCACGATGGTGGAGCGCTGGAAGGGAATGCCGTAGGTTTTGCCATCCAGCTGGCCGTTTTCCATCAAGCCAGGGTAAAAGCTATCCAGCCAGTCACGCTCTTCATCGGTTTCGACCAGATCATCGAAGGCCACAATGGCGTTCTGCTCAATCAGCTCATAAAGGTCGATTGAAAAAAGAACTGACAGTTGCGGCGTATCGCCAGCCTCGATGGCGGACATAGCCCGTACGCGAGTGTCGTCGTAGTTGCCGGCGTAAATCGCTTCCAGGTTGATATCCGGGTGTTCGCTTTCGAACTCCTCTACCAGATTATCCACCACGTTGGTGAGCGCACCGCCCACCGACACTGGGTAGTACATGGTGAGATCGACGCTATCAGCGTTGACCTGGGCGGCATTCAACAAGCCCGCTGCCAGGGCCGTCATCGCAAAAGGGATCCGCGAACGCATAAGAGACTCCACAAGTGTCAGGACTGAATCAAGGTTGAAAAGCGATCAGTGTTGGAAAGAGCCCACCGCCGGTGGACGAGGAATGCTGCGGATTGGCGGAGCGAAATCGCTTGGTGGCATATCATCGCGCCGTAGGCCGTTAGCATCGAAAAGGTGTATGTTCTTGGACGCCCAATAGAGGCTGCATGGCTGGCCGCTCAATAGCGGTTTGCCGCTTAATCGAACGCGCAGGGTATGCGAGCCCACCTCAACATAGGCGATGGTATCTGCCCCCAAGTACTCTTCACTGACTACCTTGGCGGGTACGCCTGGCGACGCCGCTGGCCGTAGCTCAATATCTTCTGGGCGCACGCCCAAGTGTCCACCGGCGGCCTCCATTGGCGCCACCGGCGTGCTTGGCTCACCTTCAATGACGGCGCCAGTCTCACCAGCCACCAACGGCAGCAGATTCATCGCTGGACTACCAATAAAGCTGGCGGCAAAGGCGCTGGCGGGGCGGTTATAAAGTTCGTCGGGCGTACCGTCCTGCACGATTTTGCCGTGCTGCATCAGAATGACGCGATCACCCATACTCATGGCCTCAACTTGATCGTGGGTGACGTAAATCACCGTCATATTTAGGCGACTTTGCAACGCTTTGATTTCTCTGCGCATATCGCTTCGCAGCCGCGCATCCAGATTGGAGAGCGGCTCATCCATTAAGCAAATGGGGTGTTCGGAGATAATTGAGCGTGCCAGCGCCACTCGTTGTCGCTGGCCACCAGAGAGCTGGGCAGGTTTGCGGGCCAGGTAATCGGTGAGATCGACCAGCTCGGCAACCTTGGCGAGCCGTTCGCGCTGTTCGGCTTTGGGTACTTTACGACTGCGCAGGCCAAACACGATGTTGTCGGCAACACTTAAATGCGGGAACAGTGCATAGGACTGAAACACCATGCTCAGCCCACGGTCACCGGGTGGCAGGCGTGTCACATCACGCTCTCCAATATAGATATGCCCGCCGCTGGCCTCTTCCAAGCCTGCGATCATACGCAGCGTGGTAGATTTGCCGCAGCCCGAAGGGCCTAGCAGAATGACAAATTGCCCAGGCGTGACGTCGAAGGAGATATCATCGACGGCAGCAGTCGCGTCCCAACGTTTGGTGACGCGTTCCAGGCGGATACGCGATTGGTTTGACATAGCACACACATCACCGGCTGTTGGTTGTTATTGGTTCAGCTTGTGTTGAAGGTGTTGCCGTTGTATGACACTTACATGGATCGTTTATGACAGCCGCTGTGTCAAGCAGAAAATCATTTGGCAACTTTAATGCCATAGCGCTGAAGCCTACGCACCACGCTGGACTGACTGATGCCCAGCCGCTCGGCGATGGCATAGGTACTGAGGTGAGTGGTGCACAGCGCCTCAAGCGTTTCCCGCTCTAAACGGGCCATATACTGCTTAAGTGTTTCATGAGGTTCCAGCGCAGGTATCGACGTTGCTGGTGACGAGCTCGGCAGGCTTGCATGGTGTTGTTCGGTATATGGTTGAGCGGCAGGCACCTCAATCTGATCCGTGGGGCTGGAAAGCCACGCCCGTTCCAGCCAGTTCTCCAGCTCACGCACGTTGCCCAGCCATTCGCTGCCCATCAGGGTCGACCAAACGCGGGTGTCGAGAATTTTCTGCCGCCCATAGCGCTGGTTGAGCCGGTTTAAACACGCTTCGACAAGGTCTGGGATATCTTCCCGGCGGTCGCGAAGGGGCGGCAGGGTGACCGGGATCACATTGAGACGGTAGTAAAGGTCTAACCGAAACTGCCCAGCCTCAACCTGTTTAGCCAAGTCTTGGTTAGTGGCCACGACCAAACGAAAATTGACTTTGCGAGAGCGGGTGTCACCCAGCCGAGTCAGGCTGCCATCCTGAATGACCTTTAACAGTTTGGTTTGCATTAGCAGCGGCAGTTCGCCTATTTCATCCAAAAACAGCGTGCCGCCCTCGGCCTGCTCCAACAGTCCCGCCTTACCTTGCCGCGCCGCACCGCTAAAAGCGCCGGGCTGATAGCCAAACATCTCGGACTCAAACAAATTCTCAGGAATGGCCGCGCAGTTAACGTCAATAAACGGCCCGTCACAGCGCTGGCTCCAGCGGTGTAGCTGTTTAGCAAAGGCGGTTTTACCCACGCCCGATTCACCCAGCATTAGCACATTGGCATCTGATGGTGCGACCCGCTTAAGCAGTAGCGCAATTTCACGCATCACGCTGCTGCGCACCTGCAGGTTATCCAGGGCATCATCCAGCGCCTGCTCTTCCGCATCCGGGGCGGCCTGGCTGCGTTTTAAGTGTTCGCTAAAGCGTTTTTGCAGCAGCGCGTATTCGTCCTGCAATAGCTGCAAGTCGGTTAAATCCCGGGAGCGGCTGATAATGCGCTCTAGCTTGCCATTGACGAACACAGGGTAAGCTTCGGCGATGACCCGGCGGCCTGTTCCAGTGACCTGCATGAGCTGCGCTGGTTGGCGGGTGCGCATCACTTCCATGGTGATAGAGGGCTTGAGCACCCCGGCCGCTTGCAACTGCTGCACACTGCTGGTGAGCAGTTCTTCTCGTGATACCCCGTAAACCGCTTCGGCCCCTGGGCTAATATCGACTATTTGTCCATCGCCACTGACGATAAAGAAGTGATCGTTAGCAGTCTCTACAATGGTTTGCAGCACACGTCTGTCTATTTCACTCACTGCCATCGACTCCCTTCAAATAATTCATTATTGAATCTTTGATTCAATAATGAATTGACTAAGCGTTAAATTGATTCATTTTTGCATCATTTGACCGGTAATCCCACCGCTTTATAGGGATCTACGACTTGGCATGATCTGTGCAACGCCTATAGGAGATAGCTAAGGCTGAAAGTCAGGAAAGTTGCATAGGCTAAATCGTCACAACAAATCCAAGGAGATGTGTATGTCGGAGTTCAACCAGCCGCTGGGCGGCAACACCATGCCGCGCTTTGCAGGCCCCGCCACCATGATGCGCCTGCCTACCCAAGACACCGCTGAAGGTTTAGATGCGGCGTTTATCGGCATTCCCATGGATATCGGTACCTCGAACCGCCCCGGCACGCGCCTCGGGCCGCGCCAGATCCGCGATGAGTCGCGCATGCTGCGCCCCTACAATATGGCAACCCGCGCCGCGCCGTTTGAAAGCCTCCAGGTAGCCGATATTGGCGACGTACCCATCAACACCTTCCACCTGCCGAAAAGCGTCGACATCATCACCGCTTTCTACGACGACGTGTTGAAGCATGACTGCATTCCGATGACCCTGGGCGGCGAACACACGTTGACCCTGCCAATTCTACGCGCCATGGCCAAAAAGCATGGCCCGGTGGGGTTGATTCATATCGACGCCCATGCCGATGTAAACGAGCATATGTTCGGCGAGCCGATTGCTCACGGCACGCCATTTCGTCGTGCTCAGGAAGAGGGCTTGTTGGCCCACGGTAAGGTCGTACAAATCGGCCTGCGTGGTACGGGTTACGCCGCTGAGGATTTCGACTGGTGCCGCGATCAAGGTTTCCGCGTTGTTCCCGCTGAGGAGTGCTGGTACCGCTCGCTAGCGCCGTTGATGCAGGAAGTGCGCGAACAGATGGGCGATATTCCGGTATACATCAGTTTCGATATTGATGGTTTGGATCCCTCTGTTGCCCCCGGTACCGGCACGGTAGAGATGGGTGGCCTAACGTCTACTCAGGGATTGGAAATTGTTCGTGGCGCCTTGGGCCTGAATATTGTCGGCTGTGATCTGGTGGAAGTATCCCCGCCCTACGACCCCAGCGGCAACACCGCACTGATGGGCGCCACGCTGCTGTATGAAATGCTCTGCGTCCTGCCGGGCGTGAAGCGTGGCGACTAAGCCGCTCTTAAGACGGTTTTGATTTAAAAGGCGCCGACCTGATAAGGCGCTAATAAAAAGACATATGGCAGGAAGGTCTACTTCCTGCCAGGACGCCGCCAGCCCACCTCCAATAATCACTTCCAATAGGTGAACCCTATGTCGAATAGCAACGTTAAGACCGAAGAGCCGACCTCGTCGGGGCCGATCCCCCAGGCGCATTTACTGAAGTTTATAGTGCCTTCTTTAATTGGGGTTTTGCTGTTTCTCGTCCCTTTTCAATTTGGCGATACCATCAATATTGGTATGGGCCTCATGGCGGAAGGCTTGCAAACGCTATTAGGCTCAGCGCTGCCTGCTATCGCGGTAGTCGTGCTTTGTCTGTCAGTGATAATCACTGTTTATGCCAAACTGGCTGATCCAGCCTGGGCCAAAAAAGGCATGTTGCATGAGATGTTTCATGTTGGGCCGCTGTGGTTGGCTATGCGCGTATTAGGCGCACTGTTTGCGGTGATGACCTATTTCCAGTTTGGGCCTGAATTCGTCACTGCCTCCTTTACCGGTGGCGTCATGCTCAATGATCTTGCGCCGGTGCTCTTAACCTTCTTCTTCTTTGCCGCGCTGTTGCTACCGTTTCTGGTCGAGTTTGGCTTTATGGAGTTTATCGGCAGCATGGTACGCAAGCCGTTCCGGATAATTTTTAACCTGCCGGGACGCAGTGCCATTGATGCCACTGCCTCATGGATGGGGTCGGGTACCGTGGGTGTCCTCATTACCACGCAGCAGTATGAGCAGGGCTATTACAATGGCCGCGAAGCCTCTGTCATTGCTACCAACTTCTCTGTGGTATCCATTGCCTTTGCGCTGTTAGTGACGAGCTTCGTCGATATTAACCACCTGTTTGTGCAGTTTTACACGACGGTCGTGGTGGCAGGGCTAATCGCTGCGGTCATTGTGCCGCGAATCCCACCGCTATCGCGCAAGTCCAATGATTACTATGAGCCGGTCGGCTGTCAGTTAAACGAAGAACGTACCGAAAAAGTCGGCCTGTTCCGCTATAGCTTGATTCAAGCCACCAATCGCGCCGCTGGTGCTCCCGGTCCTCGCGAACTAGCACGTTTGGCGCTGCTCAACGTGATGGATATTTTCCTAGGTTTACTACCCTTGGTGTTTGCCATTGGCACGGTGGCGCTCATTCTGGCGGAGTTTACTCCGCTGTTTACGTGGCTCTCTTACCCGATGGTACCGGTGCTGGAACTGCTGCGTATCCCAGAGGCAGAAGCGGCAGCACCTGCCACGCTGGTTGGCTTTGCCGATATGTTCCTACCGGCGGTATTAGCGACCAATATTGAAAGCGAGCTCACTCGCTTTGTGATTGCCTGCCTCTCCCTGACCCAGCTAATTTACATGTCTGAAATAGGCGCGCTGCTGCTCAAGTCGAAAATCCCCATCAAACTCTGGGAACTGGTGGCCATCTTTCTGCTGCGTACCGCGATTACGCTGCCCATCATCGCCTTTATGGCCCATACATTTTTCTTCTAAGGGGGCTGTAATGAGCGTTGAAGAAGCACGTAAACAACCCGCCATGACCTGTGCAGAGCTACTCATTCGGCTGCTGCGGGAGACTTACGGGGTGAGCGCCCTGTTCGGCATCCCCGGCGTGCATACAATAGAGCTTTATCGTGGTCTGGAAGGCAGCGATGTGCAGCATATAACCCCGCGCCATGAGCAGGGCGCGGGGTTTATGGCCGACGGCTATGCCCGCGCCAGCGGCCAACCGGGGGTATGCCTGATTATCACCGGGCCGGGCATGACTAACATTGCCACCGCCATGGGCCAGGCCCTGGCGGACTCCATCCCCATGCTGGTGATCTCCAGCGTCAACCGCCGCGATACCTTGGGCTTAGGCCAAGGGCGGCTGCACGAGCTGCCCAGCCAACAGCAGATGATCAGCGGCGTGGCGCGGTTTAGCCACACCCTGTTGGATGCCAATACACTGCTCGAGGTGTTGGCCCGCGCCTTCGCCGTTTTCAACGGCGCGCGCCCAGGCCCGGTGCATATTGAAATCCCTATCGATCTGTTTAATGCCCCGGTGGATGTGCCGGCCAGTTGGCAAGCGCCCACGCTTTATCGCGCGGCGCCTGATCCAGAAGGCTTGGTCGAGGCTGCACGCTTGCTTCAAGCGGCGAAACAGCCCCTGGTGCTATTGGGCGGAGGCTGCGTTTCAGCGCCGGAAGCAGCGCGAGCATTGGTAGAAAAACTCGATGCCCCGACGGTAACGACGATTAATGCCAAAGGGCTGCTAGGCCGCGACCACCCGCTGGATTTGGGCGCCAATGCCGCACTGCCCGCGGTTCGTGAACTAGCCGCCAACGCCGATGTGATTCTGGCGATAGGTACCGAGTTGGGTGAGACCGATTATGACGTCGTTTTTGATGGCGGCTTTCACCTCAACGGCACGCTGATTCGTATCGACCTCGACCCTGAGCAGCTAGTGCGCAATCAGCGCACCACGCTTGGCCTAGTGGGTGATGCAGGACGCAGTTTGGAGCTTTTGCTTGGTCACTTCCCCGAACCACTGAAGCGTCAAGGCACTGAGCGAACCGCCGCAGCGTTGGGCGCGCTTAATTTGGTAAACGATCCTGCTTTTGCCGACTTTGTGCCGCTTTATAAAACCCTGGCTGATTATCTCCCCGAGGCGATTTTGGTAGGTGATTCCACCGCACCGGTATATGCCGGTAACCACTTGGTCAGTCAGCCAGCACCCCGGCGCTATTTCAATGCTTCAACGGGTTACGGCACCTTGGGCTATGGGCTACCGGCGGCGTTGGGTGCCCAACTGGCACGGCCTGATCTGCCCGTGGTGGCTCTCGTTGGTGATGGTGGGGTGATGTTTACCCTCTCGGAAATGGCAACGGCGGTAGAAGAGCGCCTGCCCATAGTGATTGTGCTTTGGCACAACGCTGGCTACGAAGAGATTCGTCGCTATATGGATGCTAATGGCGTGGCCCGCTTGGGCGTGGATATTCAGGCACCCAACTTTCTCACCCTGGCTGAAGGTTTCGGCTGCCCCGGCATGCTAGTGGAAAGTCCTGCCGAACTCGCCAAAGCGCTCGCCAACCGCGTAGCCACCGGGCCTTTACTGATCGAAATTGACGCCGCTGCCTGGCAGCGTGCGTGTGCATTTTCTGACTAGGATATTTCCATGCAGTCACTCAGCCAGCAGTTAATTAACAAACAGTTCATCAACAACCAGTGGGTCGCATCTTCGGGAGCTCGCCTACTCGATGTGATGAACCCCTACCGCGAGGAACGTATTGCTCAAGTCACGGCGGGGGATGCTGCAGATGTAGACGCCGCCGTTAAAGCCGCCCAGCAGGCGCAGCCCGCTTGGCAGGCGTTGGGCGGTACCGCACGTGCAAACTACCTTGATGGATTTGCCGATGCACTGGAAGCCCGTCGGGAGTCGCTGATGACGCTTTCGGCGACCAATAACGGCAAGCCACTGGTGGAAGCGGGTATTGATCTGGACGATGCGATTGCCTGCTACCGCTACTATGCCAAGCAGGCCAAGGCGCTGGATGCCCGTCAGGGGGAGTTGGTCAATGTGGAAATGGAGGGCGTTGAGGCGCGCACTTACCACGACCCCGCTGGCGTTGTGGGATTAATAACGCCGTGGAATTTCCCGCTGGTCACCAGCGCCTGGAAGCTGGCGCCCGCTTTGGCCGCTGGCTGTACGGTGGTGCTAAAACCTTCGGAAGTGACGCCGCTACCCGAGCAAGTGCTTGCAGAAATTGCGTTAGAGGTTGAGCTACCCGCGGGTGTGCTGAACCTGCTCAATGGCGACGGCGAGGGCATCGGTGCACCGCTAACTAATCATCCTGGGGTGGATAAAATCTCCTTTACGGGCAGTAACCGTGTAGGCGAAACGGTGATGCAAGCGGCCAGCGCTCGCACCGCTGGCGTATCGCTGGAACTGGGTGGAAAGTCTCCGATTTTGGTGATGGAAGACGCTGATCCTGCCCAAGCCGCTGACTGGGTAATGGCCGGCATCTACTTCAACGCCGGGCAGATCTGCTCTGCGACCTCGCGTTTATTGGTGCACGAAGACGTAGCAGAAGCACTCTACGCTGCGCTTTCAGAGCGTATGGATGCGATTACGCTGGGCGACCCGCTTGTCGAAGGCACCGACTTAGGGCCGTTGACTAGCGCCAAACAGCGCGACGCGGTGCAGCGCTATCTGGATATTGCTGCACAGGAAGGTCTTACGGTGGTGCGCGACGGCCAACACCGCACGCTACCTGCCCAGGGCTACTTCCTGGCACCCACGCTTTATCGCGATGTACCGCTCGAGAGCCGCCTATGGAAAGAAGAGGTTTTTGGCCCGGTGCTCTGCGCACGCAGCGTCGCAAGTGAAGCCGAAGCCATTCAGCTTGCCAACGACAGCAGCTTTGGCTTGGCGGCAACGGTGATCAGCGGTGACCCTGAGCGGGCAAAACGCATCGGCCGCCAGCTCAAGGCTGGCAGCATCTGGTACAACAGCGAGCAGCTAGTGCTACCCGAAACCGCCTGGGGCGGCTTCAAGCGTAGCGGCATTGGGCGTGAACTTGGCCCTTGGGGGCTAAGTGCTTACCTTGAAGTGAAGCATGTGATTGGGCCTGCCTAACACTCAGGTTTGAGCATTAGGCGGCATCGCATAACGCCGGGTCGACTTTCCTGCTTTGACTACCTGCCCCGGCACGCCATGGCCGATAAGGTCGGGAAGGGTGGCGGCGATCTCCAGCAGTGCATCCAGATCGACGCCAGTATCGACGCCCATGGACTCAAACATATGCACCAGATCCTCGGTGCATACATTGCCCGTCGCACCCGGGGCAAAGGGGCAGCCGCCCAGCCCGCCTAAGGAGGAGTCGAAGCGGCTGATACCCGCCTGCCAAGCCGCCAATGCATTGGCTAAGCCCATCCCGCGCGTGTTGTGGAAGTGCAGCGTGAACGGCGTTTCCGGCCAGCGTTCAAGCACGGCTTCGCACAGGCGTTTGACCTGGACAGGGTTGGCCATGCCGGTGGTATCGCAGAGTGTGACGCCCTGAATGCCAAGGCCAATCAGCTTTTCAACAAGTTCCAGTACCCGCGCCTCGGGCACCTCGCCTTCAAAGGGGCAGCCAAAGGTCGTCGAGAGTGAGGCGTTGATAAACACGCTGCTATTTTTATTGTTATCGAAATGCTTGCTGACCTCCAAAATCGCCGCGAACTGCTCTAGCGACTGTTCCGGCGTCATGCGCAGATTGGCCAGACCGTGGCTATTGCTGGCGGACATCACCAGATTGATCTCATCTACTTGGCAGGCGAGCGCTCGCTCAGTGCCTTTTACGTTGGGCACCAGCACCGTGATATCGACCCCTTCCCGGCGCTGAATGCCGGTCACCACTTCAGCGGCATCGCGCAGGTTGGGGATCGCTTTAGGCGATGTGAACGACGTTGCTTCAATACGCCGTAGGCCAGTGGTAGAGAGCGCATCGATCCAGCGGATTTTCTCTTCCGTCGGCACAAACCGTGCTTCAATCTGCAGGCCGTCCCGGGGGGCAACTTCGTTGATCTCGATTTTGGTGGGGCAAGGTGTTACCAACTTCATAAAAATACTCCCTAGATGATGCCCGCTTGGCGCAGCTTAGCGCGGGTTTCGTGATCAATACCCAGCTCACCCAACACGTCATCGGTATGCTGGCCAAGAGTGGGGCCGCCGTCGCCGATTCGCCCTGGCGTAGCGCTAAGCTTTGGCAATACGCCGGGTACTTTTAGCGGTTCGCCATTAGGCCGTGTAAAGGTTTGAATCATCTCCCGAGCCAAGTAGTGGGGATCAAAGGCGATATCTGCGGCAGTGTAGGGGTAGCCTGCGGGCACGCGGGCGTCATCCAGTGCTTGTAAAATGGCATCCCGTGGGCGCTCTTCGGTCCACGTTTGAATCGCGGCATCAATCATTTCGGCTTGCTGGCTACGCCCATCGTTATGGGCCAGGGCCGGGTCGTTGGCTAAATCTTCACGGCCAATCACGCCCATCAGGCGCTTGAAGATACTGTCGCCATTGCCGGCAATCAGCACGTAATCGCCGCCTTGGCAGCGGTAGGCATTTGAAGGGGTTATGCCGGGCAGGGCGCTGCCGCTCGGTTCGCGAACCTGGCCGCTGGCATCGAACTCAGGCAGCAGGCTCTCCATCATCGCAAACACCGACTCATACAGCGCGACGTCGATCTCTTGACCCAGGCCACTGCGGTTGCGCTCCTGAAGTGCCAGCAGGGTACCAATCACGGCGTAGAGCGCGGAAAGTGAGTCGCCGATGCTCACGCCAACGCGCACCGAAGGCTCGCCCGGCTGGCCGGTGAGGTAACGCAGCCCGCCCATGGCTTCGCCAATTACGCCAAAACCGGGCTTATCGCGGTAGGGCCCCGTTTGCCCATAGCCGGAAATATGCACCATGATCAGCCGAGGGTTGAGTTTGGAGAGTGCTTCCCAGCCCAGCCCCCAGTTGTCTAGCGTGCCGGGGCGGAAGTTCTCCACTACCACGTCCGCCTCGGCGGCGAGTTGGCGCACCAGCTTTTGGCCCTCTTCACTGCGCAAGTCCAGCGCCACCGAGCGCTTGTTACGGGTCTGGACGTGCCACCAAAGCGAGGTGCCATCCTCTATCATTCGCCATTTGCGAAGTGGGTCGCCGGTGCCTGGCGGTTCGATTTTGATCACATCGGCACCAAATTCCCCCAGCAGTTTGGTGGCGAAAGGCCCCGCAATCAGTTGACCAAGCTCAAGCACTTTCAAGCCTTGGAGCGGAAGCTGGCGGGCTTCGGTAGCGTTCATCTAGGCTTTCCTCTATTTGTCGTTATCGTCATTGATGTTCAGCATGCGTGAGCCATTACAGGCCGACAATTAGGCAATCGGTAACAAAGGGTTCGTGGTTAGCGAAGGGGTGCGTTAGCATAATGCGCTTGTCTTACGGGAGTCATATGTCATGCGCCGCTTCGATTTCGTCACTCTTAAGCTGTTTATCTCCGTGGCAGATGAGGGGCGCCTGACCGCCGCCGCTGAGCGTGAGCATTTAGCGCTCGCCGCGGTGAGCAAGCGGATCAGTGATCTGGAGGCGCTGGTAGGTACCACGCTGCTGTATCGTCGCCCGCGCGGTGTTGAGCTGACGCCCGCCGGGCAGGCATTTTTGCACCATGCTAGACGTATTCTGGATAACATCGAGCGCCTGCATGCGGAACTCAGCGAGTACGGCGAAGGCGTGCGCGGCCATGTGCGTATCCACTCCAATACCTCGGCGATCATTGCTTTTCTTCCCCAAGATCTCAGCGCTTTCTCCCGGCTTTATCCCGAAATTAAGATCGATCTTCAGGAGCGAGTCAGTAGCGAAATCATTGCCGCCGTTCGCGACGGGCTGACCGATATCGGTATTTTCGCTGGGCATGTGGCGGCGCCTGATCTCCAGCAGCTCTCCTATCGGCATGACCGACTCGTGTTAATGACGCCCATTGATCACCCCTTGGCTGAGCGTGAAAGCATCGCTTTTAATGAAGCGCTGGCTTTCGATTTTATTGGCTTACAGCAGGACGCCTCGCTGCAATCGCTGTTGAATGAACAAGCTAACCTGGCAGGCAAAGCGCTGCGTATGCGCATTCAGGTACGTAGCTTTGACGCTATTTGCCGGATGATTCACCACGGCATGGGCGTTGGCGTACTCCCTGAGCAGACCATCTATCGTGATCTGGGGGATTTGCAGCTCAAAAGCATCCCGCTTAGCGACCCTTGGGCCCAGCGTGAGCTGGTGATTGGCATGCGCCGCTACGCCTCTTTGCATGTCACTGCGCGACACTTGGTAGACCACCTTACCCAGAAGGCGGGCGAGGACTAATTGCAAAAGTCTGCAAATGGCTTCGTGCTTCGTGAAAGCTGGCAAATATCTTGTGGTGGCAAAATGCCTTGAGCAGCGGCGCTGAAGTATGCCTTCACAGCCTATTGAGAGGGCTTTTGAAAGAGCAGCGAAGGCGGTCAGGTATTCATCTTTGGTCGTATGGCTGCAAGCACCTCGGTCAAAAAGCGCGTCATACCGACGTTTCTAGCCATCGTATTTAACGAAGTCATCCTTCTTGAACGTCGATTTGAGCCCGTCGGCTGCTTGTTTCAAGATCAGGCAAGCGACATAAAGCTCTTGCCTACAGGAGCTATAAAGAACCACACCCAATAACGACAACCGTAGAGAGTCATCCCATGCGGAAACAACTGTTTGCCACGCTGGCTACCCTAGGCATGCTAACGACGGCCCCGTTCGTTTTAGCTAACCCAATCGAAATTCAAGTTAACAACACCATGAGTGAAGGCGGCTCGGAAAGCGCCGCGGTGGAACGCTTTGCGGAATATTTAGAGGAACAGGCCCCCGGGCGCTTTGAAGTTCGCCCCTTTTTAGCGGGTTCTCTGGGCGGTGAGAATGCCGTGTTGGAACTGCTTAACCTGGGCCAAACCCAGCTATCCCTAACCGGTGGTAACTGGCGTCAACAGTATGCGCCTGAATACGACGCTATTACGGTTCCCTTTGTGTTCACTACCTGGGATGAAGTCGACGCCTATATGGAGAGCCCTTCCGGCCAAGCGCTGGTCGAGAAAGCAGAAAGCCAGGGCGGCCTGAAATATTTTGGCCTGCAGCATCGCGGGCCCCGCCACATGACCGCCAATAAAGAGATACATACCCCAGATGATCTGGATGGCTTCCGCCTGCGCCTGCCTTCGCTGCCGGTATGGCTGGAAGTGTGGGAAGAGATTGGAGCTCAGGTAGTCAACGTACCGGCACCAGAGATTTACCTCGCCATGCAGACCGGCCAGGTCGATGGCCACGAGAACTCGCTCTCCTCGCCTTATACCCGTCGTCTATGGGAAGTGCAGGACTACCTGATCATGACCAGCCATGTGCAGTTTCCGTGGAGCTGGGTAGCTAGTTCTCGCTGGTGGGATGGCCTAGAAGAGGAAGATCAAGCGCTGATCGAAGAAGCCATTGAGGTGGCACGCCAGTATGGTTCAGAGCAAGAACGCGAACTCGACGAGTTCTATCTGGAAGCCCTGCAGGATGAAGGCATGACCGTCATTGAGCCGGATGTTGCGCCTTTCCGCGAGGCAGCGTTACCGGCTATCGATCGTGTCATGGCTGACATGGCCGAGGGCGTTCGTGAAGATGCGCTGGGTAACGACAGCGAGTAAAACGCGCTGGACAGAAATTGCGGCGGCCCATCGGGCCGTCGCTTTTCTTCATTACAAATAAGTTTTCATGTAAGACTAAAAAGCAGTCAGGGTAAGGAGTTCTCCTGTGGAAGACGCGGTAGCGCCCAATAAGGGGCCGGATCGAATTGCTTTCTATACGCTGCGCGGTGTTACACGCCTGTGCGATGGGGTGGGCGTGGCGCTGATGGCCGCCATTCTGCTGCTGATCGTGGCGGCCGTGATTGCCCGTGACCTGCTGGGGCTGGGGATGCCTTGGACCGAAGAAGTGGCGTCTATGCTGGCGATTTACGCGATTGGCTTCGGGTCGCTATCCGCCTGGGTACGCAGCGAGCATCTGGTGGTCGATTTGTTCAGCCATAAGCTTTCCGGGTTGGGTAAGAATATTCAGTACCGGCTCACCGCGCTGATCTCCTGCGGCTTTTTTGCACTGGCCGCCTGGGGGGCTTGGATCATGTCAGATATGAGCGCCAACAATAAAACCGTTTCGCTAAGTATCAGTTTCAGCTACCTCTATTACGGCCTCTTTTTCAGCTTTGTGGGAATGGCGCTGATTGCCCTGTGGCAAACGCTGCGCGGCCCGGTGGCGTGGTTGGAAACGTCCCATGAAGAGGAGGCCTCTCAACCATGACCGAACTACTGATTTTCGTCGGTGGCCTGTTAGTTCTGATGGCCATTGGCTTGCCCGTGGTGGTCGCCATTGGCGTGACCTCGTTTATCGCGTTATTCGCCACCGGTGCCGGCGGGCTACCCGTCGAGTTACTCCCGCTGCGCATGGTGCAAACCCTCAATAACTTTACCCTGCTGGCGATTCCGCTGTTCATCCTGGCCGCCAATATTATGAATATTGGCTCCACCACCACGCGCATTTTCGATTTCGCTACCGCGCTGGTGGGCTTTACCAAGGGTGGTTTGGGACACGCCAACGTGGTGGCCAGCTCTATCTTTGCCACGATGTCGGGCACCGCGGTGGCCGATGCCGCCGGGCTGGGTAGTATCGAAATCAAGGCGATGAAAGAGCGTGGCTACGAGTTGGGTTACTCAACCGGCATCACTGCCGCCTCCAGCGTAATCGGGCCAATTCTGCCGCCCAGTATCGCGCTCGTCGTTTATGGCTGGCTGGCCAATGTGAGTATTGGTGGGCTGTTTATGGCGGGGCTACTGCCAGGTATCTTGATGGCACTGCTGCTGATGGGAATGACCGTGCTGCTGTCTGCCAGCGGTAGGGTGGTGATGCCTAAACCCACGCCTTTTGACGCCTGCGAAGTTGTCCGCACCGGTAAACGCGCTATTTTGCCGTTGATGATGCCAGCGATTATCGTCGGCGGTATCTGGGGTGGTTTTTTCACCCCGACGGAAGCTGGCGCCATTGCATCGCTTTACGCAGTGATTCTGGGCGGCCTGGTGTACCGTGACTTGAATTGGCGGGACCTTTTCAGCGCCTTTCGCCGCACCCTCATGTTCAGTGCGGTCATTCTGCTGATTATCGCGGTCTCCAGCTTCTACGGCTGGATATTGGTACGCATGGGGATTCCTCAGGCGTTAGCGGGTCAGGTCGCCAGCATCGATATGCCGATGTTTGCGTTGCTACTCTGTTTTGCGCTGTTCTTTTTGCTGATCGGCTGCTTTATGTCAGTGATCGAAAGCATCCTGATTTTTACCCCCATTGTGGTGCCCGCAGCGCTAAGCGCCGGATTAGACCCTGTTCACTTCGGTATCGTGATGGTGATCACGCTGTCGGTGGGGGTCATTACGCCGCCATTTGGCACGGTGCTGTTTTTAATGGTGGGCATTACACGGCTGCGTTATGGCCAAGTGGTGACCGCGATACTGCCGTTCCTGCTGCCGATCATAGCAACTATTTTGCTGTTGATTGCCGTGCCAGGGTTGGCCACTTGGCTGCCAGATATCATGGGGTACTAATTCAGAAGGAGCCCGTATGAAAATGCCGCACAACGCGTTTAAGCAACAGCTACTGGCGGGCCAACCCCAAACAGGAATTTGGCTCGGCTTGACCAGTGCTTACACCGCTGAGATTGCCGCCACGGCGGGCTTCGACTGGCTACTGATCGATGCGGAACATTCCCCTAATGATCTAGCCAGCCTACTTGCTCAGCTGCAGGCGCTGGCCCCCTATCAAAGCCACCCGGTGGTACGTCCACCCACTGGCGATGCGGTGCTGATCAAGCGTTATCTGGATATTGGCGTGCAGAACCTGCTCATCCCCATGGTCGAGACTGCCGAACAAGCGGCTGAACTGGTGGCGGCCACACGCTATCCGCCCCACGGTATTCGTGGGGTTGGTCATGTGCTGGCACGCGCCTCGCGCTGGGGGCAGGCAGAAGATTACCTCTCCCGCGCTGATGAGGAAATCTGCCTCATGCTGCAGGTGGAGAGCCCCCAGGCGCTTGCTAACCTGGAGGCTATCGCTGCAGTAGACGGTGTCGATGGGGTGTTTATTGGTCCGGCGGATTTGTCGGCGTCTATGGGGCATCTCGGCAATGCCAACCACCCTGAAGTGACAGACGCGATTAGTGACGCCATTAACAAGATACGCGCTGCGGGCAAGGCAGCGGGTATCGTCACGGTGGACGAGCAGGCCGCCCGCGGCTATCTCGCCGCGGGCTGTACCTTCGTTGGTGTCGGGATTGATACGCTGCTTTACGCCAATGCGCTGCGCGGTCTAGCGGGGCGGTTCAAGCACGAATGAACCAAATAGTGGTGAACCATGCTGGGGATTACTCCCCAGCAGGCAAAATCCTGCCTGGGTTCATCAATCCTTTGGGGTCGAACAGCGCTTTAACGCCGCTGACCATCTCCCGCTCAATCGGCGATAGCCGCGCCAAATAAGGCGCTTGCTTGGTGCGGCCAATGCCATGCTCGGCGCTGATGCTGCCGTGAACACCGTCGAGCACCTCAAAAAGCCGCTCCTCTAGATCATGCAGGTGGGCTTTCTTATCGCTATCCGCTATGGCCGTGGGCGGTAGGATATTGAAGTGCAGATTGCCGTCGCCCACATGGCCGTAGGCAATAATGTCGCACTCGGGTGACGCCGCCATCACCACCTCGCTGGCCCGGCTAACGAAGTCGGGAATCGATGAGATGGGTACCGAAATATCGGTGCGCAGATGCTCGCCGCGCCGCCTCTGGCCTTCCAGCATGCTTTCGCGGAACTGCCACAGCTGGGCGGACTGGGTGTCACTGCCAGCCAGCGCGCCGTCCAGCACCAGCTCGCGTTCCATGCCGGTTTCCAGCAGCGCTTCCAGTAAGGCGGTCAGGTCCACGGGGCCCGTGGCGGCGACTTCCATCAGCACGTACCAGGGGTAGGCGCTATCCAGCGGGTCGCGCAGTTCCGGGGTCGCTTCGATCGCCAGCTCAATACAGCGGCGGGGAATCAGCTCGAAAGCCGTTAGCAGATCGCAGCACTCTCGGCGTGCCAAACCATAAAGGTCAATCACCGCCTGAACGGAGGGCAGTCCCAGCAGCGCCGTCCGGTTTTGGGTGGGGCGCGGTGATAGTTTTAACACCGCCCCGGTGACGATGCCCAAGGTGCCTTCGCTGCCGAGGAACAGCTGCTGAAGGTCGTAACCGCGATTGTCTTTGTGCAACGCATTCAGGCTTTCCCAAACGCGTCCATCAGGCAGCACTACTTCAAGGCCCAGCACCAGCTCGCGCATCATGCCGTAGCGCAACACGTTAAGTCCGCCTGCGTTCGTCGCGATATTGCCGCCAATCTGACAACTGCCTTGAGCCCCTAGCGAGAGGGGAAAGTCGCAATCATGATCAAAGGCGGCCAGCTTAACGTTCTCAAGGATGCAGCCCGCGTCTACTGTGATGGTGAAGTTGACGGGATCAATGGCGCGCACATTGTTTAGGCGTTCCAAGCTGATCACCAGCTCCTGGCCATTGGCGGCGGGCAAGGCGCCTGCCACCAGGCCGCTATGGCCGCCCTGGGGTGTCATCGCGACACCTTGTGCATAGCAGCGCTTTACTACCTCGGCGACTTCAGCGGTATTGGCCGGGCGAGCCACGGCCAGCGGCATGCCCAGCGTATCGCCTGCCCAGTCGCTCACGTAGCGCGCCATGGTGTCCGGTTCGCGCAGTAACCCCCGCTCGCCGAGCAGGCTGGTTAACTCATTTAGAAAGGTGGTGGTGTCGGTCATTAACGTTCTTCCTGCCAGGCTGCACCCTCAGGGAAGCGGTGCTGTGCTTGGGATTCTACGTGCATGGCAATGCTGTACCCCGGCGCTTCGGGCACCTGGTAGCGGCCACGGTTGATGACTACCGGGTCGATAAAGTGCTCGTGAAGGTGGTCTACGTACTCCAGTACGCGGCCTTCAAGGCTGCCGGATACCGCAATGTAGTCGAATAGTGAGATATGTTGGGTGTATTCGCATAACCCAACGCCGCCGCCATGGGGGCAAATCGGTACGCCGAATTTAGCGGCCATCAGCACCACCAGGATGACTTCGTTTAGCCCGCCCAGGCGCGCTGCATCCAACTGGCAGTAGTCGATGGCATCCGCCTGGAAGAACTGCTTGAACATCACCTTGTTGTGGCAGTGCTCGCCCGTGGCGACGCCGATGGGTGCCACACGGTGGCGGATCTCGGCGTGGCCGAGAATGTCGTCAGGGCTGGTGGGTTCTTCGATCCACAGCGGATCAAACTCGGCCAGGCGGCGCATTTTGGTGATCGTCTCGTCGACTTCCCACACCTGGTTGGCGTCCATCATCAGCACGTTGTCCCAGCCGATCTCATCGCGCAGCAGCGCTGCACGGCGGGCGTCCTCTTCGATGTCGCCGCCAATTTTCTGTTTGAAGTGCGTCCAGCCTTCGGCCAGTGCTTCACGCGCCAGGCTGCGCACTTTCTCGTCGCTGTAACCCAGCCAGCCTGCTGAGGTCGTGTAGCCGGGGTAGCCTTCACTGCGCATTTCAGCTTCCCGTGCTGCTTTTCCAGAAGCTTGGCGGCGTAGCAGGCAGATCGCTTCTTCTGGCGTTAATGCATCCGTCACAAAACGGAAGTCGAGACAGCGCACCAGCTGTTCGGGCGTCATATCCACCAGCAGTTTCCACACCGGCTTGCCTTCTTTTTTCGCCCACATATCCCACACGGCGTTGACGATGGCGGCGGTCGCCAGGTGAATCGCGCCTTTATCGGGGCCAATCCAGCGTAGCTGGCTGTCACCAGTGATTTCCCGCCAGAAGGTGCCCATGTTATCGGTAATCGAGGCCAGCGTGCGTCCTTCAACCAGAGGTGCCAGCGATTGCAGCGCGGTAACGACAATCTCGTTACCGCGACCAATCGTAAAGGTCAGGCCGTGCCCCTCTGGGCTGCCGTCATCGGTGTGCAGGATGACGTAGGCGGCGGAGTAGTCCGGTGCGGCATTCATGGCATCCGAGCCATCCAGCGAACGCGAGGTGGGGAAGCGAATATCTTGAATGTCGACGCGAGTAATCGTTGTCATTGTGCTCTCCTTGGCGGTGCGATGAGGGGCGTATTTAGGTCAGTATCAGCGGCGCGCTAAGTGGCGCATCAGTTCGCGAATACCGTAAGTCCAGGGCGGCAATTGATCGCTGCGGCCTACCCGGTTGACCAGTGCGCCCAGGGCTGGGGTGGCGATGGTGACGCGATCACCCAGGTGATGGGTAAAGCCCTGGCCCTGGCCGTCGCGGTCCTGAATCGGCGAAAACATGGTGCCCAGGAACAGCATAAAACCATCTGGGTATTGGTGGTGGGCGCCGATGGTTTGGCTAACCAGATCCAATGGATCGCGGCTGATCTCACGCATATCGCTTTCGCCCTGGAGCAGGAAATCGTCGTCTTCGCCCTCGATACGTAGCGATACCTGGCAGTTGCGCACGCTGTCGATATCGAAGTGATCGTCAAACAGCCGAATGAACGGGCCGAGTG
Source organism: Vreelandella arctica (assembly GCF_037070215.1). Taxonomy (NCBI): domain Bacteria; kingdom Pseudomonadati; phylum Pseudomonadota; class Gammaproteobacteria; order Oceanospirillales; family Halomonadaceae; genus Vreelandella; species Vreelandella arctica. The sequence goes on from NZ_JBANSN010000005.1 coordinate 152,281, forward strand.
AGCAGGAGGCGTTATTGTCTTTCGCCTTGCCGAGTAGCAGGGCGCTGCGCCCCTCGACATCACGCAGGTTGACGTCGTTGCCCAGCGTGGCGCCGCGAACTTTCCCATGGCTATCGACGGCCAGCACGATTTCGGGTTCAGGATTGTTCCATTGAGAGGAGGGGTGCAAACCTACAGGCGTGCCAAAACCCACTGATGAGAGCGGCTGGGATTTGGTGAACACTTCCGCATCAGGGCCGATGCCGACTTCCATGTATTGTGACCACCCCCCGCGTGCCTGTAGCGCCTTTTTCAGCGACATCGCCTCTTCAGAGCCCGGGGCGATCTTGGAAAGGTCGGTGCCGATCAACGACTGTAGATCGTTACGCAGATCAACAGCGCGCGCCGGATCACCGCCTGCTTGCTCTTCGATCACACGCTCCAAAAGGCTGACGGCAAAGGTGACGCCGCACGCTTTAACGGCCTGTACATCGCAAGGCGCAAGCAGGTAGGGCGCCTGGGGTTGGGATAACTGAGAGTTTTCCAGCAGTGCTTCGACACTGCACAGATGGGGCCCTTCCGCCCGTTGCACGACGTCCTGTAGATCGTCGCGTTCCAGCAGGTCAGCCATGGTGGGGCCAAAGGCGGTAATGTCGATGACCTGGCCGTTGTTAACAGTCACCAGCGCGGGGCCGGGGTGGCTGCCCTCGAGCCAAACGCGTCCAACCAGCAGTGCGTTACCCAGGTCTTCAGGCAGTGTGTCCGTCGATGAAAGGGGCTTCATGTGCGTCTCCATTCGTTCTTAAAATTAGCTTTTTATAAGTCGTTATTAAACGTTAGCAGTGAGGTCGGCTGGCGGTTAGTACGCCATGGCCTATCATGTTATAGATGTCGTGTTGTATGACAGGTATGCCAGTTAATGGCTTACTTTAGCGCACCGCTCCATTTCGGGTCGATAGTTAAATCTATCGCGATGACGCCGGTGCGCTAAGTGCAACGCTCACCATAAAACAAAAAGTGGTCAGGAGAATGGCATGTTAGACGAGTGGAAAGGAAAGCGCGTATTGATCACCGGCGCCAGCCGTGGCATTGGCGCGGCGGTGGCGAAACAGTTGGGGGCGTTGGGAGCGCACGTCGCGGTGCACTATCACAGCAGTGAAGCGCCCGCGGAGGCAGTAGCCAAGGCAATTCGCGATGCGGGTGGCGACGCTTTTACCCTGAAAGCAGACGTCAGCCACACTAGCGAGACTCAACAACTGGTCGATGAGGCCGCTGAGCGCCTGGGCGGTTTAGACCTGTTGATCAATAACGCTGGCGACATGCTGGGCCGTGTTGGTTTAGAGGAGATGGGCGATGATCAATATGACCGGGTCATGGATCTCAATGTTCGCTCGGTTGTCATGGCCAGCCGCGCAGTGCTGCCGCATTTTCGCCGCGCAGGCGGCGGAAATATCATTCACACTACCTCGATTGCCGCGCGTAATGGCGGTGGGGGTGGCGCTGGGTTATACGCCTCTGCGAAAGGCTTTGTGAGTACCATCACCCGCAATATGGCTAAGGAGCTGGCGGGAGATAATATCCGCGTTAACGCCGTTGCCCCTGGCACGATTGCCACCGATTTTCATGATCGCCACTCAAGCGAGGCGCATCTCAACGCAGCGCGGGCATCGATCCCGATGGGCCGCTTGGGCACGTCGGAAGAGTGTGTCGGGGCTTATGTTTTCCTCGGAACAGAGACGCTAAGTGGCTATGTCACCGGCCAGATCATCGAGGTCAACGGCGGGCAGCTAATGCCATGAATAGCTCGCCACCTGTTAAACGTCAAAGCTGTTACGACATTGCGATCACCATGGGCGATCCTGCCGGTATTGGCCCGGAGATCATTTGCCGCGCCTTGAGTGCTATGTCCGCTGCTGAACGCGCCACAGCGATGGTCATTGGTGACCCGGCGATTTATCGCCGGGCGGCGGCAAGTATAGGCGCCGCGCTTGAGTTCGTGCCACTAGAGCAGGCAGAGAGCGGTAAGGATCATGTGGCGGTCGGTGTGGTCGAGATGCCGGAAGGCGTTGAGATTCCCGATGGTCAAATCAGTGCCGGGGCGGGTGATATGGCGTTTCGCTGCGTTCAAAAGGCCGTAGAACTCGTGCAAGCGGGGCGGGCGCAGGTGATTGTCACCGCGCCGCTGAACAAGGCCGCGCTGCATGAAGCCGGGCACCATTACGATGGCCATACCGGGATGCTGGCATCGCTGACCGGTGCGCCCTCGTCGTTTATGCTGCTGGCATCGGAAACGCTCTCAACGCTGCATGTGTCTACTCACGTGTCGCTGCGCGAAGCGATCGACCGAGTTACCCCCGAGCGCATTATCGCCACCGTTGAGGCGGGGCATGCGCATTTGCTCGCGTTGGGCATGAAGGTGCCGCGCATTGCCGTGGCAGGCCTCAACCCCCACTGCGGCGAAGGGGGAATCTTTGGCGACGAAGATAGCCGCTGTATCGCCCCAGCGGTGGAGCGCTTGCGCGAGCGCGGTTTTGATGTGAACGGGCCTATCTCTGCGGATACGGTGTTTTACCGCGCCTCCAAAGGTGAATTCGACTTGGTCATCGCCCAGTATCACGACCAGGGCCATATCCCCGTCAAGCTAATCGCCTTTGATACCACGGTGAATGTCAGTCTCGGCTTACCGCTTCAGCGCACCTCGGTGGATCACGGCACCGCCTTTGATATTGCTTGGCAGGGCAAAGCCGATGCCACCAATATGGGATCAGCGATTGCCTACGCCCGGCGGTTAGCCAGTGGCGCCAAGGCATGAACGGCTGCCGATTGGCAATTATTGCCGATGATCTTTCCGGCGCGCTAGACACTGCCGCCCCGTTCGCCGCGCGGGGGGCAGATGCCCGCGTGGTGATCAGCCTGGAGGCTTTAGCAACAACACTGAAGGCATGGCAAGGCCAGTGGCCAGAGGTCATTGCCGTGAATACCGAATCCCGCCATCTGCCATCCGAGGAGGCAGCGCTTCGGGTGAGCGAAGCAGTGCGTTTGCTCACGCGAGTAGCGCCGCATCAGTGGTTCAAAAAGGTCGATTCGACCCTGCGTGGTCAGGTAATTGCAGAGTGCATGGCACTGCGAGAAGCGCTTGGTTTTCCCCTGTTGATGGCACCCGCCGTACCGGCCCAGGGGCGAACAGTGCGTCATGCCGAAGTGTGGGTGGATGGCACTCCACTGGCTGATACCACCTATCAAAAGGATGCCCGATCTACGCCCCTGGTCGGCCCGATTGATCTGGCATTTGCCGCCAGCGGTTTGCCGCTACAGCGCTATCAACCAGGGCGTTACGTTCCGCTCCCTAGCGGGGACTGCATCGCCGATGCCGAAAGCGATGAGGCGCTTTCAGCGCTCTATCAGTGCGTGCTGAGTGCTGGCAATCACTGGGCCATGGCGGGTGCAGCGGGGCTGGCAACGGCACTGGCCAAGAACCTTTGCGGATCGACCGATGCTCCTTTTCGCTCGCTAAATAACGTCGAAAATGTGCTTTATGCCATAGGCTCTAGAAGCCCGCGCGCTGCCGAACAGCTCCAGCAACTGCGCCTGCACTTACCCGCTTTGGCTGTTATTGAGGCCAGTGGTGACACGTATCTCCACTCTGCAATGGGTGTCTGTGCCGTGGTGCCTGGAGAAGATGGAAAAGATGAAGAGCGAACGGCAAGCCAAGTAGCCGAGGCGATGGCTGCCCACGTGGCTGAGATGACGTCTGCTTGGCGAGGCGAGGAATCGAGTTTGCTGTTTTTAACCGGAGGCGATATTGCCATGGCCGTGCTCTCGCAGCAGGGTGTGAGCTACATCAACGTAGAGGCTGAGTGGTCGCCAGGGGTCGCGCTGGGATGTATGGATGGCGACTCGCGGCGGCGGGTGATGACGAAAGCGGGCGGCTTTGGCGATCCACAGCTGCTAGTGCGTTTACATGAACAGCTCACTCCGCCGTCTTAGTAGTCATCAACATCATGAAAACCCTTATCGGGAGGGTTGCGCAATGGTGGGCGACCAACTAGGTTTGAAATAGGGTGGTATGACACGTATATAGCACTATGATCGGTTACGTTGCTACTGCCACTCGCACTATAACCAACAACAAATCCAATGGTTGTGAGGAGTACACGATGAGCCACAAAAGCCAACGCCATATCAAAATGGCCCGCTTGCTGACCGCCTCTCTAATCGCTGCAGGCATCGGTTTTACCGCTGCGGCTCAAGCCGCCGAAAATCTGCGCTTCGCCCACGTTTATGAAACCTCTGAGCCCTTCCACAAATGGGCGCTATGGGCCGCTGATGAGATCGAGGAGCGAACCGATGGCCGCTACACCATGCAGGTGCATCCTGCCTCATCGTTAGGTAAAGAAGAGGATATTAACGAAGGGCTTGAACTGGGCACTGTGGACGTTATTTATACCGGCACACAGTTTGCTGGACGCGCTTACGGCCCTATCGGCATTGCCGGTGCTGCTTATATGTTCCGCGACTTTGATCACTGGCAGGCTTTTGCCGACAGTGACCTATTCAAGGAGATTTCCCAGGGCTATCAGGATCAAACAGGCAACGTTCCCCTGGCGCTCAACTACTATGGCGAGCGTCATGTCACTTCCAATGAGGCAATCAACGAGCCGGCGGACATGGAAGGCCTGAAGATCCGCGTTCCCAACGCGCCGATGTATATGATGATGCCCGAAGCCGTTGGCGCAAACCCCACCCCCATCGCCTTTGACGAGGTCTATCTAGCACTGCAACAAGGCGTGGTAGACGCACAGGAAAACCCGCTACCTACCATTCGTGCCAAGGCTTTCCACGAAGTGCAGGATTACATCAATCTTACCGGCCATATCACCGACTCGTTAATCACTATTGTCGGTGGCCCACGTTGGAACCAGCTCTCCGAAGAGGATCGTGAAATATTCCGCGAGGTTTTCCAGGAAGCTGCCGAGAACAACACTCAGGATATCCTCAAATCAGAGGAAGAGCTGGTGGCATGGTTCGAAGAGCAGGGCAACACGGTGAACGAAGTGGATCGCGACATCTTTCGTGAAGCCGTAGTGCCTGCACACAATGGCGACGCTGCCACGTGGGATCAGGAAACCTACGATCGTCTTCAGGCTATCGGCCAGTAATCCAACCCTTGTTTAGTAGCACTCCGCTTTTAATCGGGCGGAGTGCCTGGAGCTTGGTGCCATGAATGATACGCGAGAAGACGCCGCGCCAATCGGCGATCCCATGATCGATTTTGAATCCGCCTTTGATGATGCTCCGTTTAGGCTAAGTGATTACCGGATTGAAGATTTGGTGACCCTTATCCTCTTTTGGGCGCTGATTTTAGTGGTGTTTGCCCAATTTTTTAGCCGCTACGTAATGGGTGACTCTATTGGATGGACTGAGGAGATAGCCCGCTATTTGCTGATCGGAGTGGGCTTTATGGGTAGCGTGATGGCTGCCCGCAATGGCAGCCATATCATGGTGGAGTTTTTCTACCATTATATGCCTGCGTGGCAAGCCCTTTTGCTGGAGCGGCTCGTTAACCTCGTAAGTCTTAGTTTCTATATAGCGATGGCATGGGTGACTTACCAACTGGCATCCCGCACCAGTAGTTTGATGGTCTCCATCGACCTACCCAAGAGCATTATCTATTTCACCGTGTGCGGGGCGTTTGTACTGATGGCGTTTCGCACCGTGCAGCGGCTTTATTTGAAGTATCGGGATCGTACCAATGATGCGTGAAGGGTGGTTTCCGGTCGTGCCATTTTCATTGAGAGGTTTCCCATGTCCCGAATTTCCTTGATGCGCTGGCAGACGCCACTGGTGTCCCCGCTGCTGGCGGCGTTGGCAGTGTTGGGCTGCGTGATCTTACCGCTGATGGGCTACCATCTTGCTTTTTTGTTTTTCGCGCTATTCACCATGCTGGTGCTGGGCGTGCCGATTGCCATCAGCCTAGCGGGCGCCTGCTTGATGTTTGTGCTGATTACCGGACAAGTCCCCAATATCGTGGTGGCCCATCGCATGATCAACGGCATCGACAGCTTCCCGCTGTTGGCGATTCCGTTCTTTATCTTTGCCGGTAGTTTGATGAACAACGGCGGCATTACCGAGCGGATCTTCAATTTCGCCAAGGCCCTAATGGGCTGGATGCGCGGTGGCCTGGGTCACGTCAACGTTGGTGCCAGCATTGTGTTTTCCGGAATGTCGGGGGCTGCTGTGGCGGATGCCGGCGGCCTAGGCATGATTGAAGTCAAGGCGATGAAAGACGCTGGCTACGATGAGGAGTTCGCGGTAGGTATTACCGCTGCTTCCTCTACCATCGGCCCGATTATTCCACCTAGCCTACCCATGGTGATTTACGGCGTGATGGCCTCGGCCTCGGTGGGCCAGCTGTTCGCAGCGGGGCTGATTCCAGGACTGCTGATGGGCGCCATGCTGATGCTGATGATCTTTATTATCTCGCGTCGGCGTGGCTATCAACGCGACGCGGTGTTCTCGATGCGCGTGCTTGGCCATACCTTCAAACGGGCTTTCTTATCGCTGATGACGCCGATCATTATTGTTGGCGGGATCATCACCGGGGCTTTTACACCCACTGAGGCCGCGGTAGCGGCGGTGTTCTATGCGCTGCTTCTGGGCGTGGTGGTTTACCGCACGTTGACTTGGCGCAAGCTGCTGAAAGTTAGTATGGAAACCATCGAGACCACGGCGGTCATCCTGTTTATTGTCTCCTCAGCATCGATTTTTGCCTGGATCCTCACCAGCAATCAGGTCACCCAGAACGTGATTGCCCTAATGGGCCCCTTTGCTGACAGCAAGTTCGCCGTGCTGATGATGGCCAATATCGTGTTGATTATCGTTGGCTGTTTTATGGAAACCATCGCCGCAATCACTATTCTGGTGCCGGTGCTGCTGCCCATGGCCGTTGCCGTGGGCGTCGACCCGGTTCACTTTGGGGTGATCATGGTGCTCAATTTAATGATAGGGCTGCTAACCCCGCCGGTCGGCATGGTGCTTTATGTGCTTTCCAGGGTCTCTAACGTCAGCTTCGAGCGCTGCATGCGCGGCACCATGCCGTTCCTGATTCCCTTGGTCATCTGCCTGCTATTGGTGACCTTTATTCCGGCGATCTCCATGTGGCTACCCACACTTATTTATCGCTAGGTTGTGCCGGTAACGGATTAATATTAAGACCAGGAGTATCTAACCCATGAGTGATACGTTGCCAGGTACATTGCAAGAGTTTCGCGTGAACCGTGAAGACCTTAGCCGTTTTATGCAAGCCGCGTTGGCGGCTACGGGAGCTGATCAGGCATCAGCGGATGCAGTAACCCGAGCCCTTGTCACTGCTTCGCGGATGGGGACCGATAGCCACGGTTTACGGCTGTTGCCCCACTATTTGCTGGCCCTCAAAGGCGGGCGTATTAACGGCGCCCCCAACATGGTGTTTAACCAGCGCCTAGCAGCCACGGGCTTTTTAGATGGGGATGACGGGTTGGGCCACTTGGCGGGATACACCGCTATGGAGCACGCCACTGCCATGGCCGAAGTGACGGGCATCGGCGCTGTGGCGGTGGGTAACTCATCGCATTTTGGAGCAGCCGGGTGCTACGCGCTGGCGGCGGCGGAGTGTGGCTATGTGGGGATGGCGTTCTGCAATTCGGACCCTTTTGTGCTGCTGCATGAGGGCGCCAAGCCCTTTCACGGCACCAACCCCATCGCCTTTGCGGCGCCGGTAGCGGGCGAGTCGCCTTACCTGCTGGATATGGCCACCAGCTCGGTTCCCTGGAATCGCGTGCAGCAGTTCGGTGCGATTGGCCGCGAACTGCCGGATCAAGTCGCGGCGGATGCTGCCGGGCAGGTAAGCCGCGTTCCTAGTGAAGTGGCCGCACTGTTGCCGCTGGGCGGCAGCGGCTTCGGCTTCAAGGGCGCGGGATTGGGTGGCATGGTGGAGGTTCTGAGCTCGATGCTGTCGGGCATGCAGCATGGCTTCAAGCTGCTGCCCATGGGCGGGCCAGACATGTCGACGCCACGCGGGGTAGGGCATTTCTTCCTGGTCATGAAGCCAGATGCGTTTGTGGAGGCGGGCACCTTTGCGCACGGAATGGCCGAGTACCTAGCCGACCTGCGTGCCCAGCCTGCTGCACCCAATGCCCAGGTAATGGCGCCGGGTGATCGTGAATGGCGCTGCCGGGCCCAGCGCGACGCCGAAGGCATTCCGCTCGATTCTGCCAATCAAATAGCCTATGCCGAGATCGCCGAGCAGTACCAAATAACGCCGCTCTCTCAGCTGGTTTGAAGGATAATAACGAGAAATGCAGTAAAATGGCGGCGAATTCCAGGTTAACCAGGGGTGACTGCCTATGAGCAGATACCGGATCGAGCGTAAAACGCTGTCCGAACAGGTCGCTGAACAGCTCGAGGCGGAGATTCTCGAAGGGCGGCTAAGTGAAAATGATCAATTGCCGTCAGAACGGGAATTGATGGAGCAGTTTGGCGTTGGCAGGCCGGCGGTACGTGAAGCGCTTTTCCACCTGCAGCAGCTTGGACTCATCGCCATCAACAGCGGTACACGGGCCCGGGTGATTCGTCCTACCGCCGAGGCGGTAATGGCGAGACTCTCCGGCGTTACCCGGCAACTGCTTTCCAAGCCCGATGGTCAGCAGTATTTTCAGGAAGCGCGGGCCATGTTCGAGATATCCCTGGCACGCTACGCGGCTCGCCACGCCAGCGAGGAGGACCTTGCTAGGCTACATGCTGCATTAGCGGATAACCGCGATGCCATTGGTGACGAAGCGCGCTTCAAGCGCTCCGATAACGACTTCCATGGCGTGTTGGCGAGTATTGGCCGTAACCCCATCTTCGATGCCATTCACGTGGCGCTTTCCGAATGGCTGGATGATCGCCGTGCGCTCGTGTTGCAGCAAAAAGATGAGGATAAAGCCGCGACCGCTGCCCACACCGAAATCATTGCTGCCATTGAGTCCCGCGACCCGGATGCGGCCGAGGCGGCCATGCGACGCCACCTTGACCGTCACTACGGCACTTATATGCAACTAAAAAAGCGCCTCTCGGACGCTTCTTAATGCTTTATAAGCCATATAAATAGTCCTGCCGCCTTTTTTATTCGGCGGCAGGGATGGCATTACTCGGTCATTGTCGATTCAGCAATCTCTTGGAATTCAGCTACGAGATCTTCGCCAATGCGCGGTGCCCACTCTTCGTAAACAGGCTGCACGGCTTCCTGGAAAGCGGCAATCTGCTCGTCATTAAGACGGGTGATTTGCATGCCACGTTCTTCAAGCTGCTCGCGCGCCCAGTCGTCGTACTCGCTGGAAAGTTGGATTTCGTAATCGGCAGCCTGCAGCGCGGCTTCCTGAACAAGTTCCTGATATTCAGGGTCGAGTTCGTCCCAAGTACGCTGAGAGATCATTTTGATGAAGGGCGTATAGACGTGGCGGGTTTCGGAGCCATAATCCTGCACTTCATGGAAATTGGACGTCAGAATGGTGCTCCAGGGGTTTTCCTGACCATCCACTACGCCCTGCTCCATGGCAGAGAACAGTTCACCAAATGCCATGGGGGTGGGGTTGGCGCCCAGCGCTTCCCAAATAGCTAAGTGCACCGGGTTTTCCATGGTGCGAATCGACAAGCCGCGAACATCTAGACCCGCCACATCTTCTGGGGAAGTGACTTCCCGGGCGCTATTGGAGAGCTGGCGGAAGCCATTTTCAGAGAACGCTAGTGCTTTCAAGCCGGTGCCATCGAAAGCGTCAAGCATCTCCTGGGCAGCATCGCTGCGCATGGCCTTAACGGCCGCTTCACGGGTGGGCAGCAAGAACGGTAAGTCGAAAACCGCCAGTTCTTCAACATAGCCCGTGGCGGGAGAAGAAGAAGGATAGGTCATATCCAGCGTGCCGGTCTGCAGCATTTCCATCATCTGCACGTCATCGCCAAGCTGGCTATTAGGGAAAATATTAACGGTAATGCGCCCTTCACTGCGCTCGTCAAGAATATCCGCAAAATATTGGCTAGAGAGGTATTGTGGCGAGCTTTCGGCCAACCCAAGCCCCATGCGTAACGTGACGCTACCGTGGTCACCTACGGTGTCGCCCTCAATCTCCGGCGGGTCGGATAGATCGGGTGTTTGCGCGTAAACCATGCCTGAGCTGAGCAGCGTAGCGCCGGTCACTAACAGAGTGCGCTTCCAAAGATGATGCATAATCGTCATTCTCCTGGCGTGCTGTAGGTCGCTTTACTAAGGGAGTCTTCTAAGCAAGCTACAGCGTGGTGGCTGTTGTTGTTGTCTGGTAGCGGCGCTGGCTTTAACGCGTCAGCACCGCGACCCTTAGGTGAATGTGTAACGTTTTTCGCATATGTTCAACATATACTTTTGTATGTATCGACGCCGCAATAAAGAAAGCGTACCTTCGTGGCAATCTTTCTTTCGTTCTTATAGCAGTTTTTAAAACTGTTCTTATAAACGTTCTTACAACCTTTACTTTAGGCGTGGAGTGTCCCCATGGCCAATTTTCAACGCATAACGCCTGAGCAGCTGCGTTCACGCTACTGGTTTGATAACCCTGATCACCCCGGTACCACGGCGCTGTGCATTGAGCGCTATCTCAATTACGGCATCACGCTGGATGAGTTGACCAGCGGTAAACCGATTATCGGTATTTGCCAGTCAGGCTCGGATTTAACCCCGTGTAACCGCCACCATATTGATTTGGTCAAGCGGGTGAAAGACGGTATCCGCGCCGCAGGCGGCGTGCCGTTTGAATTTCCCATGCACCCGATTCATGAGAACGTGCGCCGACCCACTGCGGCGTTAGATCGTAATCTTGCCTATTTGGGCATTGTGGAAGTGCTCCACGGCTACCCGCTAGACGGCGTGGTATTAACCACCGGCTGCGATAAAACCACGCCAGCGGCCCTGATGGCCGCAGCAACGGTGAATATTCCCGCGATAGTGCTTTCCGGTGGGCCGATGCTAAACGGCTGGCGCGGCGCCGAGCGGGTGGGTTCGGGCACGATTATCTGGGAGCTACGTAAGCGCCTGGCAGCGGGCGATATCGACTACGCGGAGTTCCTTTCCCGCGCCAGCGATTCGGCACCCTCGATTGGCCACTGCAATACCATGGGCACCGCTTCCACCATGAACTCCATGGCGGAAGTGCTGGGAATGAGCTTGCCCGGTTCTGCAGTGATTCCCGCGCCTTATAAAGAGCGCGCCATGGTCGCCTACGACACCGGCACGCGGATTGTCGATATGGTCTGGGAAGATCTGCGCCCGCTGGATATCCTGACCCGCGAAGCGTTTGAGAACGCGATTGTGGCGTGTTCCGCGCTGGGCGGCTCTTCAAACGCACCGGTGCACATCAATGCAATTGCCCGCCATACGGGTATCGAGCTGGATAATGACGACTGGCAGCGTCTGGGCCATGAAATCCCGCTGCTGGCCAACGTTATGCCTGCTGGCGCTTTCCTATGCGAAGAGTTCTATCGCGCTGGCGGCGTTCCTGCGATTCTCCACGAGTTACAAACGGCGGGTAAGCTGCACAGTGATGCGCTGACGGTGAATGGCCGCTCGATAGGCGATAACCTACAGGGTCGCGAAACCCAGGATATCGACGTGATTTGCCGTTATAACGATCCACTGGTGAATCATGCAGGCTTCCTCAATCTCAAGGGCAATCTGTTCGACTCCGCATTGATGAAAACCAGCGTGATCTCCCGGGATTTCCGCGAGCGCTTCCTGAATGATCCCAACGACCCGGAAGCCTTTGAAGGCAAGGTCGTGGTATTTGACGGCTCGGAGGATTACCACGCCCGCATTGATGACCCGGCGCTGAACATTGATGCTCGTACCATTCTGGTGATGCGCGGCGCAGGCCCGGTTGGCCACCCCGGCGGTGCCGAGGTCGTCAACATGCAGCCGCCAGAGGCGCTGATCAAACAGGGCATCGAATCGCTGCCGTGCCTGGGCGATGGCCGCCAGTCAGGCACCTCTGGCTCGCCGTCGATCCTTAATGCCTCCCCGGAAGCCGCTACCGGCGGCGGCCTGGCGCTGCTGGAAAGCGGTGATCGGCTGCGGGTCGATCTCAAACGTGGTGAGGTACAGCTTTTGATTGAAGCCAGTGAGCTGGAGGCACGTCGCGAGCGCTTAGCTCAGCAGGGTGGCTATCGCTACCCCGGTCATCAGACGCCTTGGCAGGAAATTCAGCGCAGCATGGTCGAACCGCTGGACCGCGGCATGACGCTAGCGCCTGCCACCAAGTATCGCGATGTCGCTCGCCAGCATCCGCCGCGGGATAACCATTAAAGGGGCAAATCAGTTAAGGGATTAATATTCAGATGAGCCGTTTTAGTACCTTGTCGCATCGCCAGCAGGGGCTGCTGTTGACCGGCGGCGGCGCGATAATCATGGCGCCGGATGCCTTGCTGATCAAGGTAGCTGACCTGCCCGACGCGGAAATACTGATGTGGCGCGGTTTCCTCTCCGGGCTGGGTTTTCTGCTGATTGCCTTGGCGCGCTATGGCCGAGGCACGCTGGCCGCCTACCGTCGCTGTGGCTGGACCGGCATCGCCGTGGCGCTGCTATTCAGCCTGACCACCTGTGGCTTCGTGCTGGGCAACCAGTACACCAAGGCAGGCAACGTGCTGATGATACTGGCTAGTTCGCCGATTATCGCCGCTGTTCTCTCCTGGATTATCCTCAAAGAGCGGTTGCCCAGGCGTACTTGGCTGGCAATTTGTCTCTGCATGGTGGGTATAGCGATGATCGCGCTGGATGATGCGGGTGCCGGCTCGTGGGTGGGGAACGCTTTCGCCTTGATGGCAGCAACCACCCTGGCGATTAATTTCACTCTCTGCCGCACGCGGCCGGGGGTGGATATGAGCCCGATGCTAGTGTTTAACGGCCTGATTGTCGGCAGCACGGCGGGACTGTTTTGGCTGGCGGGGAGTGAACCGAGCCTGCCAGCCACCAACCAACTCGCCGTGGTGATCCTGCTGTGTCTGATTATCGTGCCCTGCGGGGTGACGCTACTACAGCGCGGGCCGCTCTATCTACCCTCTGCGGAAGTTGGCCTACTGCTCTTGCTTGAAGTGGTGATGGGGACGCTATTAGCTTGGTGGATTATAGGTGAACAACCCGCGCCGATCGCCATAGTCGGCGGCCTTCTGGTACTGGGCACACTGAGTGCGAAGGGCCTCTATGAAAGGCGCCTTGAGCTACGCATGCGCGCCGGATTTGAACCTGCCTCACCGATAACAGTAGACCGGTCAAGTACGTTATGATGGGCAGGAATCGAAATAGGGTCTTAACGTAGTGACGTCATCTCTCAGCAAGCCAGCCGCTCGCCCCAGTATCGCCGAATACCTCGCCGAGGAGATCTTTGGCGGGCGCTATCATCCCGGCGACCTTGTGCCGCGTGAAATGGATCTATGTGAACGCTTTGCGATCAATCGCTCGGCGGTGCGCAGCGACCTTCGTCAGTTGGTGGAGGCGGGCATTATCGAGCGTATCTCTGGGCACGGCTCCAAAGTACGCGAGTACTCAGAGTGGCATATTCTTGACGCTCAGGTGACCGACTGGCTGACCCGCTACGCCGCCCCCAATCCGGAAATACAGCGCGAAATCCTCGCCTTTCGTTTGGATGTAGAACCCTATGTGGCGATGACCGCCGCCAAGCGCGCTAAAGCGCGTGATCTGGTGGCCATCGAAGAAGCCTTTGAAGGGCTGGGGCAGAACCTGCGCAATGCCACCTGCGAAGAGGAGCGGCGGCTGCATAGCGAGTGTGATGTTGCCTTCCATGAGGCGATCTTCAAAGCGACCCACAATATTGTCTGGGCGCAGTTATCGCATATCCTGCGGCCCTCTATCTTTATGCTGGTGTCCATGTCCAACGAGAATGCCGTTGACCCCGATGAAAGCCTGGAGCGTCATCGTCAGCTGATGGAGAGCATTCGCCTGCGCCGCCCCCGCGAAGCATTTTTAGCGGCTCAAGCGGTATTGGCGGGCACCGCCGCTGCGTTGGGCTTAGAGCATAGCGCCAGCTCACTGGGCCGCAGTGTCGAGTTGCCTCATAACACGCATTGACCCTGACCCCTCTCAGCCACTTTCAGTTAAGCGATTCTTCCATTAAAACGATTTTTCCCTTAAAACAAAGGCAAGCGTATGTCTGACTTCACCCTTGGCCTGGTGGGCGTGGGCAAGATTGTTCGCGACCAACACCTACCGGCAATCGCCGCTACTCCAAACTGCCACCTTGTTGCCACGGCAGACCCCCACGCCTCACTGCCGGATTTACCCGCTTATCAAGGCCTGGAGGCGATGCTTGACGCACATCCTGACATCACCGCCGTCGCCATTTGTACGCCAACGCATTTGCGCTATTCACAGGCGCGAGCAGCGTTGATGCGTGGTAAACACGTGCTGCTGGAAAAACCGCCAGGGGCGACGTTAAGCGAAGTAGAGGACTTAATTGCCTGCGCTAAGCAACAAGGCGTCAGCCTGTTCGCGGCTTGGCACTCGCGCTTTGCGCCCGGCGTAGCGCACGCACAGCAGTGGTTAGCCGACCGTCAGGTGCAGCGGGTTGAGATCGAGTGGAAGGAGGATGTGCGGGTGTGGCATCCGGGTCAGGCATGGATCTGGCAGCCTGGTGGCATGGGCGTGTTTGATCCCGGTATTAACGCGCTGTCGATTGCGACCGAAATCCTACCTCAACCGTTTTTTCTGCAACAAGCGCGGCTGCTAGTGCCGAGCAATGCGCAAACGCCGATTGCGGCGGAGCTCTCCTTTACAGACCCTGAAGGCGCAGCCATTGCGGCAGCCTTTGACTTTCGTCAGAGCGGTCCGCCCACCTGGGATATGCATGTCGAGAGTAGTGATGGCAGTCGCTTGAGTCTTACCCAAGGCGGCTGCTGCTTGATGATTGACGGCGAACTCGTGGTGGAAGCCGAAGAGCGCGAGTATCAAGGCCTCTACGCACGTTTTGCTGAGCTAGTCGCAAACAGGCGCAGCGAGGTGGATGTTGCCCCGCTGCGCCAAGTCGCCGATGCGTTTCTATACGGTCATCGAGAAACCACCGACGCCTTCATTGAGTAACGTCTTGAGTGACGCTGGTTTATTCACGCTTACCATCGACCAAGCGTGATACGCCAGCCGGGTTACCATCACGAATCGCCTCAGGCAGTAGGCCTTCCGGCAGCGCCTGGTAGCACACCGGGCGCAGGAAGCGGAAGATCGCCGCGCTGCCCACCGAGGTGGTGCGTGAATCCGACGTCGCCGGATAAGGGCCGCCGTGTACCATGGCGTGGCATACTTCTACGCCCGTCGGCCAGCCATTGGCCAGAATGCGTCCCGCTTTGCGCTCTAGCGTCGGCAGCAGTTGCTTGGCAGTCGCCAAGTCACCGTCATCCATCTGCAGCGTAATGGTGAGCTGGCCTTCCAACTGAGCCGCCACACGGGCTACTTCCTGAGCATCGGCACAGGCGATGACCAGCGATGTGGAACCGAACACTTCTTCTTGTAACTCGGGGTCACTCAGGAACGCCTCCGCCTGGGTAACGAATAGGCCCGCTTGGCAGGGGTGAGCTGTCTCACCTGCCTGGCCACGCGCCACTTCGGTTACTTTAGCATGGCTTGCGAGGCGACCTACGCCCTGCTGATAGGCGTCATGAATGCCCGGCGTCAGCATGGTTTGGCCTGCACTACCCTTAACAGCTTCACCTGCCGCCGCAACAAAGGCATCCAGCTCAGGGCCTTCCACCGCAATGACCAGCCCAGGGTTGGTGCAGAACTGCCCAGCGCCCATGTTGAGCGAGCCGACAAACCCTTCGGCAATCGCTTTACCGCGCGCCTTGAGCGCTTCCGGCAGCAGAAACACCGGGTTGATCGAGCTCATTTCAGCGTAGACCGGGATCGGCTGCGGCCGCGCTTGGGCCGTGGCCATCAATGCCGTGCCACCGCTGCGTGAACCGGTAAAGCCAACGGCTTGAATGCGCGGGTCAGCAACCAGTGCCTGACCGATCTCTTTGCCAGAACCAAACAGCAGTGAGAAGACGCCCTCAGGCAGTTTGCACGCGGCCACGGCGCGCTGAATGGCGCGGCCTACCAGCTCGGAAGTGCCGGGGTGGGCAGAGTGACCTTTGACCACGACCGGGCAGCCAGCCGCCAGCGCAGAGGCGGTATCGCCACCGGCCACACTGAAGGCGAGCGGGAAGTTGCTGGCGCCAAACACCGCCACCGGGCCTAGCCCAATATGGCGCTGACGCAGGTCGGCGCGCGGTAGAGGCTCACGATCGGGCATGGCCGGATCGATACGCACATCCAACCACTCTCCGGCGCGGACTACCGAGGCGAACAGGCGAAGCTGGCCACAGGTGCGGCCACGTTCGCCTTCTATGCGCGGGCGGGGCAGGCCGGTTTCGGCCATGGCGCGCTCAACCAGCTCATCACCGATTCCTTCAATTTCAGCGGCAATCGTCTCAAGAAACGTTGCCCGCGCCTCTAGGCCGGTTTCGCGATAGCTATCAAATGCTGCTTCGGCTAACGCACAGGCCTGTTCGACTTCGGCTTTGCTGCCGCCAGGGTAGGGGGGGCTAAGCTTTTCACCGGTGGCGGGATTAACGGCTTGAATGTCAGCCTGTTGGCCGCTAATGGCCTGCTGACCAATTAGTAGTTTGCCTTCCAAATTCATATAACCTCCTGCTGGTGCTAAAAAATAGTGTCAAAGCGATTGAACGGTAACCGCCGGTGCGTCTGCCTCCACCTGAAGCGGATTGCGCAGAGCCCGGCCAAATTCGTTGATACAGATCTCAAAGCGGTCGCCTTCGCGCACTTTGATGTTGTCAGCAAAGCTTAGCGTAGCAGTGCCGAAAAAATGTACGTGGATATCGCCAGGGCGCCGGAAACCTGGGTACTTAAAGTGATGGTATTCAAGGTTGGCCAGACTGTGGGCCATATTGGCTTCGCCGGTCAAAAAAGGCTTTTCCCATACGGTCTCGCCGTTACGTTGAATCGAGCTGGAGCCTTCTAAATGGGCTGGCAGCTCGCCAATCAATAGCTCGGGCCCAAAGCTGCAGGCGCGTAGCTTGGAGTGAGCCAGCCATAAATAATTAAAGCGCTCGGTGACATGGTCAGAAAACTCGTTGCCCAGCGCGTACCCGACTCTCCAGGGTAGACCGTCCTTGCCAATAACGTAAAGGCCTGCCAGTTCGGGTTCCTCGCCTGCATCCTGAGCGAACGCTGGCGACGGGATCGCTGCTTCCGGCGCTACCACACACTGGCCATCACCCTTGTAGAACCACTCAGGTTGCGCGCCGATCTCGCCCGCGTTGGGTTTGCCGCCTTCCACCCCCAGCTTAAACATGCGCATGGAGTCGGTTAGATCTTCTTCCGCAGCTTGGGCTTTAGCATGCATCGCCGAGCGGGTGTCGGCACTGCCTAGGTGGGTGAGGCCGGTGCCGGTCACCAGGCAGTGGGCCGGATCGGAATGGGTCAATGGTGGCAGCAGATGCTTATCGTCTACTAACGCTTGGTAATCCAAACGCGTGTCGGTCAGCGCGGCGGTCACAGAGTCACTAAGTGACTGACCAGCGTTAATGGCGCGGTTGGCGAGCGTATAGGTGTCGCAGTCGAGCAGCCTAACTTGCTGTTCACTCTCTACCAGCGCGGCGCGAACTTGGCCTTGGTAGTCACACTGAATCAGTCGCATAGTGATCTCCTTATGAAACCTATTGTAGTCGTTATCAAAGCGGCCAGATGGCGAGTTGCGGCCACATCAATAGCGCCGCGAGTACACACAGCTGAATAGCCATAAAGGGCAGTACGGATAGGTAAATATCCTTCAGGCTGATATCCGGGGGTGCCACGCTTTTAAGGTAGAAAGCGGCGGGCCCGAAGGGCGGTGACAAGAACGACACCTGCATATTGACGGCGAACAGAATGCCGAACCAGATCGGGTCGAAACCGAGCTGAATAACAATGGGCAGAAAGATTGGCAGTGCCAGCATGGCAATCCCAATCCAATCGAGGAATAGCCCCAGCACCAACATAATCGCCATCATTACCAGGATAATCACAATCGGCGCTACATCAAGCCCCAGAATCAAGCTTGAGACAAAGCGGTTGCCCCCCATCAGGTTGTAGACGCCCACCAGAGCGGCGGCGCCGATGCCGATCCAGATGATCATGCCGCAGGTATTCATGGTTTGGCCCAAGCTGTGGTGCAGCATGCCTGGGGTGAATTCGCCGCGAATGATGGTGGCAAGCAGTACGCCAAAGACGCCCATGGCCGCTGCTTCAGTGACCGAGGCGACCCCACCATAGATAGTGCCTAACACCAAAAAGGCAATCAGCCCAGGCAGCAAAATGGCTTTCGCCGCGTCCAGCTTGGTGGCGAAGGGGTTATCTTGAGCATTTTTATCTAACGGCGGCCCTAGGGCTGGATTTTTTAGGCAGCGCACCAGGACATAGGCAATATAAGACCCCATCAGAATCACCGCTGGCGTCACGGCCGCGGCGAACAGGTCGGCAATCGATACGCTGGCGATCAGGCCGTAGATAATTAGTACGATTGAGGGCGGCATCATGGTGCCCAGGGCGCCACCGGCACACACTACCCCGATGGAGAGATGCTTGTCATAGCCGAGACGCAGCATTTGCGGCAACGCCAAAATACCTAGCAGTACGATTTCACCGCCGATAATGCCCGAGAGGGCAGCCAGGAAAAACGCCACGACGATGGTTTGCACAGCAACGCCGCCCGGCAAGCGGCCAGCGAAAACGCGCATGGCATTGAACAGATCTTTGGCGATGCCAGAGCGATCCAGTAGCGATGCCATCAACACGAACATAGGCACCGCCACCAGCGAGTACTCGGTGATAAACCCATAGACGCGGCTGGTAACCAGCGGCAGCGCCGCTTCACCGAACCAGCCGAAGGTGAACGCCATCGCCACCAAACCGGTGATAAACGCCAGCGGCAGGCCAGTGACCAGCAGCGCGAAAATGGCTCCGACCATGAGGATCGTTGCAGTTGAAATATCCATTAGCGAGGCTCCTCACTTGCAGCGCTAGGCTTAGCTCGGATCGATTGCCACAAATGCAGTGAGGCTTGAAGGGTCATTAATGCCAGAGCAAATAGAATCATGCCCTTCACCATGGCTGGAAAGGGCGGATTCCAAGAGGTGCCGGAGCGCTCCAGCGACCATTCGCCAAGCGGGTTATGGGAAGCGCCCCAAAACATATGAAAAGCGGCGTAGCTCATTGACAGGCAGAAAATCAGGGTGAGTAGGTCGTTGAAGCGGTCCATCCAGCATTTTAAGCGTGGCCCGGCGCTGTCGTAGAGCACTTTGACGCGGATATGGCTGTTGCGCGCCATGGCCGCTGGTCCGCCCAGCACAAAGATGACGGCGATGAGAAACACGACGGTTTCGTGCACCCACGAGGTCGGGTTGTTAAAGCCGTAACGCATAAAGACTTCGACGACGCTGATACCCATTGCCACCAGCACCAACCAGGAAACAGCTTGGCCACCACGGGCGATCAATCGGTCAAGCGCATTACGCTCGGGAGAGATCTCCTCTACCGTTTCGAGAATCTCGGGAAGATCATGTGTGGGAGGAGAGCGATATTGATTGTCAGGCGTTTTTTGAGACATGGCGCGACTCTACGCGCATCGCTCGGGATGTTTCCCGAGCGATGCGTTGGTTAGGTTAGTGAGGCAGAAAATTGAGAACAGGGCGTTAGAGCAGATTGCGCGAGCGCAAAAAGGCGGTCGCCGAGTCATAGACTTTCTGGGTCATCTCATTTTCACCCGCCCACTCTTTCCACTCCTGCTCAGCCGCGGTGCGGAATTTCTTACGCTCTTCTTCGGGCAAGTTGAAGGGATGAACGTCTGGGTCATCCTGAAGCCGCTGTAAGGTCTCAATATCCTGCTCTTTGAGGCGCGCAATCAGGTCATACGCCATGCCATCAAAGGCGGTATTTAACGTCGTTTGTAGCTCCTCGGGCAGGCCATCCCAGATATCCTTGTTGATCGAGACAGCGATCATTGGCATGGAGTGAAAGCCAGGGTAAAGCGGGTAAGGGGCGAAGGCGTGCAGGCCCATGGCGTCGTTGTTGGAGAGCACCGTGGAGTCAGCAGCGTCGATCACACCTTTTTCCAGACCGGTATATACCTCAGAGCCCGGCAGATTGACGGGCGTGGCGCCAATGCGCTCGAAGATGTTGTACACCATGCCTTGGGGGGCGCGGATCTTAAGCCCTTCAAAATCGGCGATGGATTCGATAGGTACCGTGGAGGGTACTGACTCCAGCGGAAAGGTCGCTGCGCTGATCAAATGCGCGCCATAAGGTTCGACTAGTTCGTTGTACAGCTCTTCGCCGCCGCCGTACTTCATGTACTCCAAGAAGTCGTAGGGATTCTGCCAGGCGCCAACAAGGTTACCGAGCATGCCGAACGCGGGATCCTGGCCAGAGAAGTAACTGGGGTCGGTCATATGACCCTGCAGGATACCGGCACTGACCGCCGAGAGCGTTTCGGTGGGGCCAACCACGGCGTTAATCGGCATTACCTCAATCTCAACACGGCCATCGGTCATTGCTGTGATCTTATTAGCCCATTCCTGTTTGATCTTAAAGCTGGGCTCGCCCGAGGTTTCTGACGCCTGAAACTTCCACTCGTACTCGGCCGCCTGAGCCGTTGAAAGGCCTAGCAGCAGCGCTGAGCCAGTGAGTAGCAAACTGTATTTCGATGTGAGCATGGCACTATTCCTCAAGATTCTTGTTGTGGAGAAAGTGGTGGTGAACAGGGTCAGCGACCCATATGGAGAGGGTAATGTTGAACATTAAGAGCAATTGTTCAACATATACTTTTGTATGGTCGACTATCTCTTGAAGGTGGTTTAGTGTCGTGCAAATTCAAAACAGCCATCGACATATACCACTAGGCCGTCAGCTGTCACCGAACTAAAACAAGGAGTTAACTTCATGGGCCAACGTCAACGTCCGCTGCGCAGTGCTGAATGGTTTGGCACGGCTGATAAGAACGGATTTATGTACCGCAGTTGGATGAAAAACCAGGGCATTCCCGACCATGAGTTTCAGGGCAAACCGATCATCGGTATCTGCAACACCTGGTCGGAGCTCACTCCTTGCAATGCGCACTTTCGTAAGTTGGCGGAGCACGTGAAGCAGGGCGTGCTGGAGGCGGGGGGCTACCCGGTGGAGTTCCCGGTGTTCTCCAACGGCGAATCCAACCTGCGCCCCACCGCGATGTTTACCCGCAACCTGGCCAGCATGGACGTGGAGGAAGCGATTCGCGGCAACCCCATCGATGCGGTGGTGCTGCTGGTGGGCTGCGACAAAACTACCCCGGCGCTGCTGATGGGCGCGGCGAGCTGCGATATCCCCACCATCGTGGTCACCGGCGGGCCGATGCTTAACGGCAAGCACAAGGGCAAGGACATTGGCTCCGGCACCGTGGTCTGGAAGCTCTCCGAACAGGTCAAGGCAGGCGAAATATCGCTGCACGACTTTATGGCCGCGGAAGCCGGCATGTCCCGTTCGGCGGGCACCTGTAACACCATGGGCACTGCCTCCACCATGGCCTGCATGGCTGAATCGCTGGGCACCTCGCTGCCCCATAATGCGGCGATTCCGGCCGTCGACTCCCGCCGCTATGTGCTGGCGCACCTCTCGGGTAACCGGATTGTCGAGATGGTCAACGAAGACCTGCGGCTCTCCAAAATCCTCACCAAGGAAGCCTTCGACAACGCCATTCGCACCAATGCGGCGATTGGCGGCTCCACCAACGCGGTGATTCACCTCAAGGCGATTGCCGGGCGGATCGGTGTGGATCTAACCCTGGACGACTGGAGTCGAGTGGGTCGCGGCACCCCCACTGTGGTCGATTTGCAACCCTCAGGGCGGTTCTTGATGGAGGAGTTCTACTACGCCGGTGGGTTGCCTGCGGTGCTCAAGCGCCTGGGCGAGGCCGACCGGCTGCCCTTCAAGGACGCGCTCACCGTCAACGGTAAAACCCTGTGGGAAAACGTTCAGGACGCCCCGCTGTATAACGACGAAGTGATCCGCAAGCTGGATAATCCGCTCACCGCGGACGGCGGCATCTGCGTGGTGCGCGGTAATCTCGCCCCCAATGGCGCGGTGCTCAAGCCCTCGGCGGCAACAGCCGAGCTGATGCAGCACCGCGGTCGTGCGGTGGTGTTTGAGGACTTCGACGACTACAAGGCGCGCATCAACGACCCAGACCTGGACGTGGAAGCCAATGACATTCTGGTCATGAAACACTGCGGCCCACGGGGTTATCACGGCATGGCCGAGGTGGGCAACATGGGCCTGCCGCCCAAGATCCTCGCCCAGGGCATTACCGATATGGTGCGTATTTCGGATGCCCGCATGAGCGGCACCGCCTACGGCACCGTGGTCCTGCACGTGGCACCCGAAGCCGCCGCCGGTGGCCCGCTAGCCGCGGTACGTAACGGTGATTGGATCGAGCTCGACTGCGAAAGCGGGCGACTGCATCTAGAGGTCAGTGACGAAGAACTGGCCTCGCGCCTGGCCGAGAGCGACCCCACCGCCGCCTCAACGCTGATCGCCAGCCAGGGTGGCTACCGCCAGCTCTATATCGAGCGGGTGCTCCAGGCCGACGAAGGCTGCGACTTTGACTTCCTGGTGGGCTGCCGAGGGTCTGACGTGCCGCGTCATTCGCACTAACTGACGAAGCTGGCCTGACTCTCCGACAGCGTTTCGCCATCGGTAGCGTGTAGCGCCATGGCGATGCCGCCCATGCAGGTCATGTCGCGATCCCAGGCGCAGCTTTCGATGCGGGTGGTGCCTCTCAGTTCGGCCACCAGGGCTTCATCAATGGCGTGATGCATGGTGGCCTGCATGGCGTCAAAACCGCGCACGCCGGAGCCGGTAATCAGCACCAGATCGGGGTTAAACAGCGCCAGGACATTGGCGATGCCATAGCCCAACGCGCGACCCGCCTCAGCATAGATGCGCTGAGCCAAGAGGTCGCCTTGCAGCGCTAGTTGGGTTAGCGCCTGCATCTGCTGCTCGGAGGGGTGAGCGCTATCGCCAGCGGGGAGGTTTAAATGGTCGGCGGCGCGGTAGAGCGCATAGTCGCTGGCATAAGCTTCAATGCATCCCCGTTTTCCGCAGGCGCACAGGGCGCCATCCGGGTGATATTTGCTATGGCCAAACTCCGCCGCTGAACCATTGGCGCCAAGGTAAGGCACGCCGTTAATCAATACTGACATACCAATGCCGTAGCCCAGCATAATGACCACCAAGTTGGGGCAATTCGTATAGTCAGGCTTTGCCGCCAGCACACTGGCAATGCAGTTGGCATCGTTTTCCAGCAGTACGCTGCAGTGAAAACGATCGGCTAATTGTGCCGATATCGGTGCGTTGCGAAAGCTTAACGCGGGTGACCAGATAATCGACCCGCTTTGCGAAGATACAACCCCCTGCACGGCCAAGCAGATCCCCGCCAAGCGTTGAAACCCGTTTAGCTGTTGCGCGCAAACAGCGCTGATCTTCTCTTTCAGCAGCGTTTCCAGGTCGTCGGCGCTCAGTGTCAGGGTGGGCACCGCGTGGTGCTCGCTATGGCGTACCTGGCCTGAGAAATCGCCCACCACCAACTGAATCTCATTGATCGATAGCTTGATGCACACCACGCAGGCCGCTTGCGGGTTGAGCTCAACCAGCGTCTTGGGACGCCCACGCCCGGAGGGGCGGGGTGCTGCTGGCGGCCGTTCCTTGATCAGGCCCTGCTGAAGCAGCTCGGCGCTGATGGAGGTCACCGTGGCTGAGCTGATGCCATTCAGCGCACCCAGGTCAACACGTGCCACCGGTCCTTGGTCTCGCAGGGTACGGATAACCGCTAGCGTGTTGTCATAGCGGCTGGTATCAGTCGACGTAAGCGCCATAAAAATGCCGTTATTGTTTGAGGTGAAAAATCGCAAAATGCGACCTAAGTTGCATATGCGTTTATTTATTTTAGCACCTAAAGTAAATAAAGCATCGCACGGCATATAAATAATAGTGGTAAGCCTTAAACGCATAATAACAACAGTAACGACAGGTGGCTCCATGCTCTTATCAGCGCGCAAACTCTGCCGCTCGTTTGGCGAAAACCAGGTCTTATTCGACGTTGATCTCGACCTTCAGGCGGGTGAAGTGCATGCCCTGTTGGGTGAGAACGGCGCGGGAAAATCGACGCTGGTCAAAATTCTGGCCGGCTACCTTAGCGCGACATCTGGCGACGTGTTGGTGGACGGCCACCAACGGCATTACCGCTCCAGCGGTGAGGCGGAAGCCGACGGTGTGGTGATGATTCACCAGGAACTGGCACTAGCGGAACAGCTCAGCGTGGAGGAGAACATCTTCCTGGGCCGCGAACTGCGTCGGGGGCTGTTTCTAGACCGACGCGCTATGCGGGAACGTAGCCGGGCGGCGCTGGCGGAGCTTGAAACGCATGTCGATCCACGCGCCCGCGTGAAAGACCTCAGCACCTCAGACCAGCAGATGGTGGAAATCGCCAAGGCGATCACCCGCGATGTGCGCGTGCTGATAATGGACGAACCTACCGCCACCTTGACTGAAAACGAAGTAAAGGTGCTGTTTGCACTGATCGACCGCCTGCGCCAGCGGGGAGTGGCCATTTTGTATATCTCCCACAAGTTGCGTGAAATCGAGCAAATTGCTGACCGTGTAACAGTCCTGCGCGACGGCCACTTGGTGGACAGCGGCCCCATGGCCGGGCGCAGCAAAGAGGAGTTGGCGCGGTTGATGGTGGGGCGTGAGATCACTGAAATGTATCCGCCGCGTACCCACCTTCCTGACGATGCGCCGTTGGTATTGGAAGTGCGCGATATGGTAGTGCCCGGCGCCGTTAAGCACGCCAGCTTTACC
This sequence comes from Vreelandella arctica, assembly GCF_037070215.1. NCBI lineage: Bacteria > Pseudomonadati > Pseudomonadota > Gammaproteobacteria > Oceanospirillales > Halomonadaceae > Vreelandella > Vreelandella arctica. Next base: position 177,233 of record NZ_JBANSN010000005.1, read on the forward strand.
CTGCGTCGGGGTGAGGTGTTGGGGTTCGGCGGCATTGTAGGGGCGGGGCGCACCGCGTTGATTGAAGCGGTGCTGGGTTTGCGCCGCAAAAGCGCTGGGCAGGTGCTGCGCAACGGCCAGCCGGTAGTCATGCGCCACCTGCGTGATGCGGTGCATCAGCGCATCGCCTATCTCACCGAGGATCGTAAAGGCAAAGGTCTAGTGCTCAATATGGATCTGCGCTCCAACGTTACTCTGCTCAACCTGCGCGCTCACTGCCACCCGCTGATCGATCGCCGCCGTGAAGAGCAAGCCTTTCAACAGGCGATTGAGCGCTTCGATATCCGGCTGCGCACGGCTGCACGCACCGCCGCTGAACTCTCCGGCGGCAACCAGCAAAAGCTGCTGCTCGCCAAGGTAATGTCCATCGACCCTGAAATCGTGATTATCAATGAACCGACCCGGGGCATCGATGTGGGCACCAAGCACCAGATTTATCACTTTATCCGTGAGCTAACGGATTCAGGCTGCTCGGTGATTTTGATCTCGTCCGAGATGGGCGAGCTTATCGGCCTTTCCCATCGTGTGGCGGTGATGTGTGCCGGCGTGCTCACTGGCGTACTTGAAGGCGAACAAATTAATGAACAAGAAATTATGCAGTACGCATCCGGTATTAAAGGAGTAGGGGTCGATGAGCAGCGTCATGGCTAATAACAAAACGACTAATAAAGCAGCGAATAAAATGATTACTCAAAAAGGCTTCGCGATTGACCTGAAAACCTGGGGGCCGTTTGTGGCGCTGGTGGCTTTAGGACTGCTGGGGGTGCTGATTAATCCGGCGTTTCTGGGGCTGGATAACCTTTCGAACATGCTTACCCGCAGTGCTTTTATCGGCATTATCGCCATCGGCGCCACCTTCGTGATTACCGCCGGTGGGTTGGATCTTTCGGTGGGGGCCATGGCGGCCTTTATTGCCGGGGTGATGATTATTTTAATGAATAGCCTCATTGAGCAGTTCGGTGCTGGGTGGACCACCATACTGCTGGGTATTGGCGCTTCGTTGTTGTTGGGGATTTGCGCCGGCTTTATCAACGGCATTGTGACGACGAAAGGCAAGATCGAAGCGTTTATTGTCACCCTTGGCACCATGGGGATTTACCGTTCGCTGGTGACCTACCTTTCTGATGGCGGAACGCTGACGCTGGACTGGGCAGTACGGGATATCTACCGCCCGGTGTACTACGGCAGCTTTTTGGGCATCACCATACCTGTGTGGGTATTTTTGGCAGTGGCCGTCATCGGCTACATCTTGCTCAACTATACGCGCTTTGGTCGCTACTGCTTTGCCATCGGCTCTAATGAAAAGGTCGCCGAATACAGTGCCATTCATGTGGATCGCGTGAAAACCCTGACCTACATGCTGCAAGGCGTGTGTGTGGCGCTAGCAACGATTATTTATGTGCCGCGTTTGGGTTCTGCCTCGGGTGCCACCGGGGTGCTCTGGGAGTTAGAGGCGATTGCCGCGGTGATTATTGGCGGCACCATGTTGAAGGGTGGGCATGGGCGCATCTGGGGCACGGTGGTGGGCGCCATCATGCTCACCATGATTGGCAATATTCTCAATTTGACCGACGCCATTTCCAACTATCTCAACGGCACGGTGCAGGGGATCATCATCATTGTGGCGGTTTATCTGCAGCGTGCATCGTGGAGGAAAACAGGACCATAAACTCACTCGCTAACAGCGCAACATCAACGACAAGCAGCGAAACATAACAAGTACAAACACGAAAGGAGCATCACCATGCGAACCATCAAGACAACAGTGAAGGCCTGCGTCACTACCGCTGCACTCGCGTCAGCGATAGGGCTCTCCGGCACCGCGGTTGCCCAGGAGTACACTATCGGTGTCTCCATTCCCGCTGCCACCCATGGTTGGACGGGGGGCGTCAATTACCACGCCGAAGAGGCTAAAAAGCGCCTTGAGGCGCTCTATCCCGACATTGAGATCACTATCTCCACGGCGGGCACTGCTGGCGAACAGGCCAATGACCTAGGGAAACGCTGCATAAATACAGCCGTGGCTGCCTAAGTGCCACCGGCAGGGTAAAATATCGTCTTCCACTGTCCGACTGAGTTTCCAATGAAGCAGATCTCGTTTGCTCAGGCTGAGCACCAGAACAAGAAGAAGGTCACCCGCCGGGAACGGTTTCTGGCGCAGATGGAGGCCTTGATGCCATGGCAACGCTTGATTGGGGCGTTGTCGCCGTCCTACTTTCCGACGTCGGCGGGCAAGCGCGGTCGGCCACCCATCGGTCTGGAACGGATGTTGCGGATCTATTTCCTCCAGCAATGGTATGCACTGGCCGATGAGGCGCTTGAAGATGCCATCTATGACAGCCAGGCCATGCGCGACTTCATCGGTATCGACCTGGCCATCGAGAGTGTTCCCGACGCGACCACGTTGCTTCGCTTTCGCCATCTGCTTGAGAAGCATGCCCTGACTCAACGGATCTTCGAAGAGATCAATGCCAGTCTGGCTGACCAGGGCCTGTTCATGCGCGAGGGCACTATCGTTGACGCCACCATTGTGGCGGCGGCGCCTTCCACCAAGAACAAGGCCAAACAACGTGATCCAGAGATGAAGCAGACCCGGAAAGGGAATCAATGGTTCTTCGGGATGAATGCCCATATCGGCGTCGATGCCGTGACGGGGCTGACCCACAGTGTGGCCGCCACCTCGGCTAATGTCGCCGATGTCACCATGACGGGGCATTTGGTTCGTGAGGATGACAAGCGAATATACGGCGATGCGGGTTATCTCGGCATGGAAAACTATCTGGGTGAAAATAAGCATGACCCGGACACTCGGTGCTGCGCCGCTGCCAGACGCGGCGCCATCAAGCGAATGGAAGACAGTCGAAAGAAAGCGCTGCTGCTGGCCTTCGAAAAGACTAAGGCCAGTATCCGCGCCAAGGTCGAGCACCCGTTTCATGTCGTCAAAAATCTCTTCGGCTACCGCAAGGTTCGCTACCAGGGACTGGCCAAGAACCAGGCGCAGCTGCTTAGCTTATTTGCACTGGCTAATCTGGTGCTGGCGGGACGATGTCAGAGACATCTTGGTGGGGGTAGTGTGTCTTGAATTCGGCTGGGCAGCCGGAAAACAAGGCTGCCAGGTAAAAAACGCCACTGACAGTGGCTAAAGATTGATCGCGGAGATAGTACTCGGGCCACATTGGGAACGTCAGTTGCCCACATACAAATTGATCAGCGTTTCCCTAGAGGACTTGGTGTCGCTGCGAAATATTGATGCGCTGGTGGTGCTGCCGTTCGAGTCTGGCCCGCTGACCGATCCGGTGCGCCGGGTTAAAGAATCCGGCGTGTTCGTGACCGTGGTAGATCGAGGCCTGACGGAAGAGGGGATCCAGGATCTCTATGTCGCGGGCAACAACCATGAGTTAGGCCGCGTTTCCGGCGAATACATCCGCGAACGCCTTGATGATGAAGGCGACATTGTGGTGCTGCGCGGTATTCCCACGGTGATTGACGACGAACGTGTGCAAGGTTTCCAAGAGGCGATTGAAGGCTCTGAGATCAATATTCTCGATATGCAGCACGCCAACTGGAATCGCGATGATGGTTTCGAGGTCATGCAGGACTATTTAGCACGTTTCGAGAATATCGATGCCGTTTGGGCGCAGGATGACGACATTGCGCTGGGTGTCATTGAGGCGGTACGCCAAGCGGATCGCGAAGAAGAGCTGTTTATCGTCGGCGGGGCGGGCATGAAGGACATCATCAAGCGGGTCATGGACGGTGATGAGCTGGTGCCGGTGGATGTGCTCTATCCGCCCGCGATGATTGCCACCGCCATGGATCTGACCGTTCAGCACTTTGTCTCCAATGGCCCCGTGCTGGGCGAATACATTCTGGGTTCGCCGCTGATTACCCAGGAGAACGCCGAGCAGTACTACTTCCCTGACTCGCCGTTCTGATCACGGTATGACCAAAAGGCGCGGGTGAAAAACACCAACCCCACCCGCGCCTATCTGCTCACTGAATCCAAACGATATTGAGAGAGTCCTATGAAAACAATCAAAGGGCCTGCGCTCTTTCTCGCCCAGTTCGCTGGTGACGAAGCTCCTTTTAATAGCCTGGATAGCATTGCTGGCTGGGCGGCGGGGCTGGGTTATCAGGGCGTACAGATTCCCAGTTGGGATGCCCGCCTGTTCGATTTAAAACGCGCTGCCGAGAGCCGCACTTACTGTGATGAGGTGATAGGCACTCTGGCCCAGCACGGCTTAGCACTCACCGAACTCTCCACCCACCTTCAGGGCCAGCTAGTGGCGGTGCATCCCGCTTATGATGAGATGTTCGATGGCTTTGCGGTACCCGAAGTGCGCGGTAATCCCAAAGTGCGTCAGGCGTGGGCCGTCGAACAGCTAAAGCTAGCAGCCAAGGCGTCGCAAAACCTTGGTTTAACCGACCACGGCACCTTTTCGGGCTCGCTTGCGTGGCCCTACGTCTACCCCTGGCCCCAGCGACCGGTAGGATTGATCGAAACCGCGTTCGATGAGTTGGCGAAACGTTGGCGGCCGATTCTGGACGCCTTTGACGAGGCGGGCGTGAACCTCTGCTACGAGATCCACCCCGGCGAAGACCTGCACGATGGCATCACCTTTGAGATGTTCCTCGATCGGGTCGGCAACCATCCACGCTGCCACATCCTTTATGATCCTAGCCACCTGATCTTGCAGCAGCTCGACTACCGCGGCTTTCTGGATGTGTATCGCGACCATATTCAGATGTTCCACGTTAAGGACGCCGAGTTTAATCCCAGCCCCAAGCAAGGCGTTTATTCCGGCTACCAGTCGTGGACGGAGCGCGCAGGGCGTTTTCGCTCCCTGGGCGATGGCCAAATCGACTTCAAGTCGATCTTTTCCTGGATGGCGGCTAACGACTATCACGGCTGGGCGGTGCTGGAGTGGGAGTGCTGCTTGAAGCATCCAGAAGTCGGCGCCCGTGAAGGCGCAACCTTTATCCGCGACCACATTATTCATGTCACCGAGAGGGCGTTTGATGACTTCGCTGACGGCGGCTCCGACCAGGCCGCCAATCGCCGTATCCTCGGTCTTTAATAACGCGCCTCAATTAATTCAACCAATTAATTCAATGACAGCGGAGAGCAACACGACATGAGTACTCAACACGACACGCCGCGTCGGCTGCGCCTGGGCATGGTCGGCGGTGGCCAGGGAGCATTTATCGGCGGGGTACACCGCATCGCTGCTCGGTTGGATGACCATTACGAACTGGTGGCCGGGGCCTTTGCCTCTGACCCCGAGCGCAGCCGGGCCGCGGCCGCAGAACTGCACGTGGCCGCAGATCGCGCTTATCCCGACTACCAAACCATGGCCGAAGCAGAGCGGCAGCGATCGGATGGCATTGATGTGGTCGCCATTGTCACGCCCAACCATGTGCACTTCGACGTAGCGCGCATCTTTTTAGAAGCAGGCTTTCACGTTATCTGCGACAAGCCGATGACGATCACCCTGGAAGAGGCGCAAACCCTCGCCGAGCTGGTGGAACGGACGGGATTGTTCTTTGGCTTGACCCATAACTACTCCGGCTACTCATTGGTTCGCCAAGCGCGCGAGATGGTGGCCAACGGTGAGCTGGGTGATCTCCGCGTCGTCCAGGTGGAGTACCCGCAAGATTGGCTCTCCACCCGCTTGGAAGAGAGCGGCGTAAAGCAGGCCGAATGGCGCACCGATCCCAAACGTAGCGGGCCAGCTGGCTGCTTAGGCGATATCGGCACTCACGCGTATCACCTGGCGCGCTATGTCACTGGGTTGCAACTGGAATCACTCGCCGCCGATATGCACACCTTTGTCGAAGGGCGCGCGCTGGATGACAACGTCCATATGCTGCTGCGCTTCAAGGGCGGAGCCCGGGGAATGCTTTGGTCGAGCCAAGTCGCGCCGGGCAACGAAAACGGCCTGCAGCTGCGCGTTTATGGAAGCCTTGGTGGCCTTGCCTGGCGCCAGGAAACGCCCAATCAGTTAGTCCATTCGCCGCTGGGTGAGCCCACACGGCTATTGACTCGCAACGGCCCAGGCCTAGGCGACGCCGCCATGGCGGCTGCGCGAATTCCACCGGGGCATCCGGAAGGCTATCTCGAAGCCTTCGCCCAGCTCTATCGCGATTTCGCCGTGCAAATTCACGCCCACCAACGGGGTGACCACGCTGATGAGCTGGCGATGCAAACACCGGGCGTGGCCGACGGTGTCGATGGTTTAACGTTTATTACCCGCGCACTGGCCTCGTCCGCCGCCGGTGGGCAGTGGGTGGATATGTGAAGACGGCCACCTGAGATAACAACAACATCAAGAGAGAGCCGCTATGAACCAGCCCTTAGCGCGTTATAGGTGCCTTGAGCAGCGTGTGGTCTTTATTACCGGCGGCGGCAGCGGCATTGGTGCTTCGCTGACCCGTGCCTTTCATCATCAGGGCGCACGGGTGGTATTTGTCGATATCAACGACGAAGCCAGCGAGGCGTTGGTCGCCGAGCTTAGTGCCGCAGCCGGGGAGCCACCGCTTTACCACCACTGCGATATTCGCGATGTGGAAAGTCTGCAAAAGGTCATCGCCGATACCGGCCAAAACGTCGGGCCGATCCATACGCTCGTGAACAATGCCGCAAGCGATGATCGTCACCGTTGGCAGGATGTCGATGCTGCCTACTGGGATGAACGCATGTCGCTCAACCTACGACCCATGTTCTTTGCCGCCCAGGCGGCGGCTGAACAGATGATGCAAACGGGCGGAGGGTCGATCATTAATTTTGGCTCAGTCAGTGTACAAATGGCGCTCGGCGGTTTGCCCGCCTACGTCACCGCCAAAGCCGCAGTGCATGGCTTAACCCGCAGCCTGGCCCGCGACCTGGGCGAACACAATATTCGCGTTAATACGCTGGTGCCCGGCGCAGTGATGACCGAACGGCAGATCGAAAAGTGGATTAGTCCCGAGGACGAAATCACCATTCAAGAGCGCCAGTGCCTAAAAATTCGCCTTGAGCCCCAACATATCGCTCCCGCCGTGCTGTTTTTAGCCAGCGCGGAAAGCAAAGCCATTACTGGCCAAGAGCTGGCGGTGGACGCTGGCTGGGCCTAGAGGAAGTCTGTTGGTTATGGTGTAACGCCTCGTTTTGCGTAATGATTTGATCCTTGCCCCTACAAGGACGTTTCGATGCCGCTGAATTGGATGCCTCTGAACTGGACAGAAAAGCCCCAACTGCCCAAAGCAGAAGGTCGTATAGAAGCGATTGATTTGGCGCGAGGTCTAGCCATTGGCTTAATGATCATAAGCCACGCCATTAGCGGTCTCGTCGGCATTCGAAATGTGCCCGATTGGGGAATGGTGCCGATCCATTTTCTGACCAAATTCTCCTCATCGCTGTTTATTATGGTGTTTGGCATCGCGCTGGCCGTGGCGTTTCTTTCGCATACCCAAAGTGACGATTGGCCAAGGCGCCGCTTAAAGCTCTGGCTACGTGCCGTAGAAGTATGGTTTTGGTACAAGGCGCTGACTATCTTTGAAATGCTTCCCTACTACCCACCTAACGAGATCGTCGATGCCTTGCTCTATGGGCGCTTTGCGATTTGGGTCGAAATCTTAGGTTTCTATGCCATTGCGCTGCTTTGGGTGCCGCTGATGTTACCGCTATGGGCGCGGGCACCGCTGTGGAGTCGACTCGCTACGATTGGTGCATTAACCGCGCTGACCGTCTGGCTGCAGAGTCTTACGTTTGGTGGCAACGATATTCTGAAAGCGCTGCTAGTGGATCACGAAGACCATTACACCTGGGGGCAGATCAGCCGCGCACCGATGATTCTAGTCGGGCTGCTTATCGGTGAAGCGTTACTCCGTTGCTATTTTGAACCGGCCTCTCGCCGACGCTTAGTGTTTACGCTACTGGGTCTGGGTGCGCTGATGGTGGCGGGGTTTTATGCACTGGCGTTTGCCAGTGGCGATGTACAAGCGGCGATGCTCGCCGTTGCCAATAATGTTGGTAAACACCCGCCAGGGCTTGAGTTCATGCTGTTTAGCTTGGGCGGGGCACTGGTGCTGTTAGCGCTGGCGTTAGCCGGGGGCGCCAAAGCCGCCAAGGCACTTTTACCGCTGACGATGGTCGGTTCAGATGCCCTGAAAGCGTTTATTTTCCATATTGTGATGATCTTTTTAGTGCTCCGCTTTTTGTGGGAAGGCGAGGGAATGTACACCTACCCACAGGCACTGGGCGTGGGTGGCCTGTTGATACTTGGCGCCGCGGCGTGGATTGGGCTGACCCGCTGGATGGCTAACCACCGCTAAAAGCGATTAATAACGGCTGGAGTAACGATTTGCGATACTGGATTCAATGCGGGTTTTTTATTGCGATTGCACTGCTCATAGTGCTCCCTGCACACGCACATGGGTACGAAACAAATTGGTACTATGAAGTCGATAAGCAGAGCGCTTGGCAGGGCGATTTAGCCTCTCGTTTGAAGGCTATCGAAGGGGTATTTGAGGGCGAACTGGGCGTTTATGTACAAAACCTCGTCAGTGGTGAAGCTTTTTCCTGGCGCGCCGATGCCCCTTGGTATTTAGCCTCGCTGATTAAAATACCGGTGGCGGCGCAAGTGCTGGCCGAACGTCAGGCAGGCACCCTGACGCTGGATGAGCGGCTAACGCTTGCCCAAAGTGACTTTGTCGATGGCGCGGGACCTACCAACTGGCACGACCCCGGTACGCCCATCTCCATCCGCTACTTGATGGAGCAGATGATTACCGTCAGCGATAACACCGCTACCGATATGTTGATTGATCGAGTGGGGCTGGATGCCGTCAACGAGCGCGCTCGTACCATGATCGCGGCAAGCGGCGGCAACCCTGACGAGATCGGCCCCATCTCTAAACTGGTCGGCGTGCGCCAGGGCGTTTATGGCGAGCTTCACCCTGATGCGCGCGCGCTTGGTGGAATGGATTTTATCGCTCTGCGCCAGCATGCGGTAAGCCAGCGTGCCCAGGCGTTGGCCCGCGCGTTAGGCGTTCGCACAGAATCCTTTACCCAGCCCGATTACGACCAGGCGTTTGATGCCTATGAAGCCACCGGCGAAAACGTGGGCACCTTACGCGCCTTTGGCGACTTACTAGCTAGCCTGCACGGCGGCATAGATGACTTAAGCGCCGAGCAGCGACAAACCCTATTAGCGGTGATGCAGCGAACCAGTTCCGGCAAACGGCGTCTTAAAGCGGGCCTGGGGGAAGGCATAAACTTTGCCCATAAAACCGGCACTCAGCAGCGGCGCAGTTGCGATGCCGGTATTGCCGAGCGTGCCAACGTTGAGACCACCACCGAAGGGCCGTGGGTGATCGTTAGCTGTACTCGCGGGCCAGCGGCGGTAAGCGCTCACGAGCGCGCCTTGGCCAGTGTCGGTGAAGCGTTGCGTTATAGCGGAGCCCTGGGTAAGCCGTGGTAAACTACTGCCCCGAATGATTCTCAGAACCTACTTAGTCAGGAGCAACTTATGACACAAGCCAGCGCCCGCCACATTCTAGTCAGCAGCGAAGAGCAGTGCCTAGCACTCAAGAAAGAAATCGAAAACGGCCGTGATTTTGCTGAAGTCGCCAAAGAGCACTCCAGCTGTCCCTCCAGCCGCCAAGGCGGCGACCTCGGCAGTTTTGGCCCCGGCCAAATGGTGCCTGAGTTCGATAAGGTCGTCTTCAATGACGAGGTCGGCCAAGTGCACGGCCCGGTGAAAACCCAGTTTGGTTATCACCTGCTCGAAGTCACCAGCCGCACTTAACTTTTCCTAACCAAACGCTCTTAATTTCGCCTAAAAGGCCGTCAAGCACCGCGGTTGTTAAACCGCGGTGTGAGGAGTACGCCTTGAACGACCCAATTATTACTATTAGCGGCCTGAATAAAACCTATGAAAGTGGCTTTCAGGCGTTAACCCATATTGATTTAACCATTCACCGTGGCGAAATATTTGCGCTGCTTGGCCCCAATGGAGCAGGGAAAACAACGCTGATTAGCGTGGTGTGTGGCTTGGTCAATCCCACCGCTGGCCATGTCATGGTCGATGGGTTTGATAATATTACCCACTACCGCCAAGCCCGCGAGCGCATTGGGCTAGTGCCCCAAGAACTGACCAACGAAGCATTTGAAACCGTCTGGAACACGGTTAGTTTCAGCCGCGGCCTGTTTGGCAAAGCGCCTAATCCGGCCCATATCGAGAAAGTGCTCAAGTCGCTGGCGCTCTGGGATAAGCGCAACAACCGGCTCATGACGCTCTCGGGCGGCATGAAACGCCGTGTGTTGATCGCCAAAGCGCTATCGCATGAGCCGCGCATTCTATTTCTGGATGAGCCCACCGCCGGGGTCGACGTTGAACTGCGCCGTGAGATGTGGGATGTCGTGCGCCAACTGCGCGATAACGGCGTGACGATCATATTGACCACCCACTACATCGAAGAAGCCGAAGAGATGGCCGACCGCATCGGCGTCATTAATCGCGGTGAACTGGTGCTGGTAGAAGAGAAAGCCGCCTTGATGAGCAAGTTGGGCAGCAAGCAGCTAACACTGAACTTACACAGCCCGCTGACAGAGATACCTGCGAACCTACAACGCTTTGAACTAAGCTTAGCCGCTGAAGGGTTTGAATTGATCTATACCTACGATGGCAGCCAGGAAGAGGACGGTCACGCGATTTCAGAGTTTTTAACTGCGCTGGAGCGGGAAGGGGTTACCTTTAAAGATCTCAATACTCGGCAAAGCTCGCTTGAAGATATTTTTGTCGATTTGGTTAAGGAGCGCGCATGAATCTTCACCCCGTTCGCGCCATCTATATGGCCGAAATGGCCCGTACGCGCCGCACGTTACTGCAGAGCATTGTCTCGCCTGTCATCTCCACATCGCTCTATTTTGTGGTGTTCGGTGCCGCGATCGGCTCGCGGATCAGTGAGGTCAATGGGGTTAGCTACGGCGCCTTTATCGTGCCGGGTCTGATTATGCTGATGCTGCTGACGCAAAGCGTTTCCAACGCCTCCTTCGGTATCTTTTTCCCGAAGTTTTCCGGCAGTATTTATGAGCTGCTTTCAGCGCCTATTTCACATTTAGAGATAGTGATTGGCTACGTGGGCGCGGCAGCTTCAAAATCGATCTTGCTGGGGCTGATTATCCTGGCGACCTCAAACTTCTTTGTGCCGCTGGAGATTGCTCATCCCTTTTGGATGCTCTTCTTCCTCGTGCTAACGGCGGTCACCTTTAGCCTGCTCGGCTTTATCATTGGTATATGGGCGGATGGCTTTGACCGGCTACAGCTGGTGCCGCTGCTGGTGATCACGCCGCTGACCTTTTTGGGCGGCAGCTTCTACTCTATTGATATGCTGCCGCCGTTTTGGCAAACCATCACCTTGGCCAATCCTGTGGTGTACCTAGTGAGCGGCTTTCGCTGGAGCTTTTACGGTATTAGCGATGTTAGCCTAGCGGCAAGCGTGGGCATGATCACCCTGTTCCTGGTGGCTTGCTTGGCCACGATTGGCTGGATTTTTCGCACCGGTTACCGCCTTAAACCCTGATCCTTTTTAAACCCTGGAAGCTAGTAGACCTTTATGCCACTACTGCAAAGTATTGTGCACCGCCTTGACCCGACACTAGACGGTGAGCGCCTAACCCTAACCGCTGCGCCCCAAGAACAGGCGGCTCCCAGCGACGACCCGGTAATGACAAGCCTAGTGGGTGCGCTGAACGACACCTACAACACTAAGCCCAAAGGTTGGGGGCGCTTTGCCGACGAGGGCGAATCAGCAGGGCCGCTTGCGGTGTGGCTGCGTGCTTATCTTGCCGATGAACAGAGTTTTGCTGAGCTTTCTGTGGCACTGGCCGAACGGCTGGCCAAGCAGCTTCAAGAGCAGTTGTCAGTCAGTGGTTACCTAGTGATCAGCCACCAGCGCCAGGGCGATACGGAAACTCTGCTGATCGCACTGGTTCACCAGCGTGAAGGGATTGGCATTAATGCTGAGCACCACGCGGTGCCCGCGGCCCAGCTCAATACCAGCCAGCTTACGCTGGCAGCGCGCATCAATCTTACCCAGTGGCAGAGCGATGCCCCGAGTGCGCAGTATGTCTCGTTCCTAAAAGATCGCGGCGGCAAAAAACTCGCCGAGGGCTTGGTTGCCTTACTGGGCATGGAAGAGGGCGTTGATGGCCCGGCGGAAACCCGCACGCTACTAAAAGCGTTTAGCGACTATGTCGAGAAAGAGGATTACGACGACGAAGTGAGCCGTGAAAAAACCGACACGCTGGTCGATTACGCCAATGAGCAATTGCGCCGTGGCGAGCCGATGACCCTGGAAGAACTTTCCGGCTTGGTCAACGAACAGCAGCCCAAAGCGTTTTATGAGCATATCCGCAACGCCGATTACGGGCTCTCGCCGGAAATCCCCCCCGATAAGCGCACCTTGAGCCAATTTCGCCGCTTCACCGGGCGTGCGGGCGGCGTCTCGATTAGTTTTGACTCCCACCTGCTTGGTTCAAGCATTGAGTACGATGCTGCCCAGGATCGCTTGATCATTAAGCAAGTGCCCAAGCAATTAAGAGAGCAGCTCACCAAGCAGGATTGAGGTAAGGATATCTAGCCAGAAGAGCTCTATGCTAGATTCGAGTAGTTGAAATAGGAGCTTGCATGAGCGAAGCGGATACCTCCCGACCCGCCGACCACGACAGCCCTTGGAAGATGGCGCTGGAAGGGTACTTCCAAGAGTTTTTGGCGCTATTGTTCCCAGCCATTCATGAACAAGTGGATTGGTCGAAAGGCTTTAGCTTTCTCGATAAGGAGCTACAGCAGATCACGGCGGATGCCAACAGTGGTAGGCGTTACGCTGATAAGCTGATCAAGGTCTATGCACAAGATGGCAGCGAGACTTGGGTGCTGATCCACGTTGAAGTGCAGGGAGAGCCGGAGGAGGCTTTTGCTGAGCGAATGTACACCTATCAGTACCGGCTCCGTGACCGCTATGGGGTGGACGTGGTGAGCCTGGCGGTGCTGGCTGATACCCGCGATAGCTTCCGACCCACTACTTTCCGCTATCAGCGTTGGGGGTGCGAGCTGACCTTTACCTTCCCCACGGCTAAACTGATTGATTGGGAAGCTCGCTGGACGGAGCTGGAAACCAGCGACAATGTCTTTGCGCTGGTGGTGATGGCCCAGGTCTACGCTAAGCGATTGAAGGACGGCGCCACACGCAAGGATGTCAAGATTGCTCTCATTCGGCTGCTGTATGAACGGGGCTACAGCCGTGAACAGATTGTACGGTTGTTCAATATTATCGACTGGATGCTCCAGCTACCGAGAGCACTGGAGTCCGAATTTGTCCAGGCGGTCTACGCCATACAGGAGGAAAAACACATGCCTTATGTCAACACTGTTGAGCGCTTTGAGCGAGAGAAAGAGCGTCAAGAAGGGCGTCATGAAGGAGTGGAAGGTACGTTGCGTAAGCAAATCGCCTTAAAGTTTGGCGAGATGCCCGATTGGGCAGATCAGCGCCTAACATTGGCTTCAGACGCACAGCTAGATGAATGGGTAGTGCAGATTCTGACGGCAGATAGCTTGGAAGTTCTGCTTGATCAGCACTAACCATGCTAAATGGAGACCCCAATGCTGAATGCCATTAGTGATTTTTTCCAACGCACGCTGGCGCAACCTGAACAGCGTGAAAACCAAACGCTGACGCTGGAGCTTGCCACCGCCGCGCTGCTGTGTGAAATCGTCCGCGCTGATTACGACACCACCGACGAAGAGCTGGCCACACTGCGCAGCATGCTAATTGAGCGCTACCGACTAAGCGAAAGCGATGTAGAAGAGCTAATGTCGCTTGCTCAGGCGGAAGTAGATGAGGCCGTTGATCACTACCAGTTCGTTAGCCTGATTAAAGAGCACTATAACTACGGCCAGCGCTGTGAGTTGGTGGCACAAATGTGGCAACTGGCTTGGGCCGACGGCAATGTTGACCCGCTAGAAGAGCACCGCATTCGCCGCCTCGCGGATTTGCTACATGTCAGCCACAGTGATTTTATCCGCACCAAACTGCACGTAGAGGAGCGCAATAACCACGATGCATAACCGCAATGAAGACTCGAATTTAATGGACCTAATTGACTCAATAGAGAACATGGAGCAGGACGCTCCTCGAATCAGCGTTGATGATGTGGTTTATGCCGTAGGTCGGCGCTCGTTTGGGCCGCTCCTGCTGGTGGCTGGCTTAATTACCCTGACGCCGATTATTGGCGATATACCCGGTATGCCCACGCTGATGGCCGCGCTGGTGTTGCTGGTGTCAGTGCAATTATTAGCGGGTAGTGAAACGTTTTGGCTGCCTAAATGGCTATTAAAGCGCTCAATTTCGCGCCAAAAGTTTGATAAAGGCATTCATTACATGAAAAAGCCCGCCCGCTGGGTGGACGGGCTGCTGAAGGTTCGTCTGCCGTGGCTGACTGGGTATATCGGTATCCGCGTAACGGCGGTTGTGTGCCTGCTTATCGCACTCGCCATGCCGCCCATGGAGTTTATCCCCTTTTCAGCCAACGGCGCGGGGCTGGCGCTGTCGCTGTTGGGGCTAGGCCTGGTTGCCCGCGATGGCGTGGCGTTACTGCTGGGATTCGCGCTGTTTGGCGCTACCTGCGCCTTTATCGCGATGAATCTGTTATAAATTGAAGCGTTTTATTGTGTCCGGCGTTTAACCGGTAGCTACTGCGGGTCTTGCGCCAATAGCTCCTCCACCAGCCCATTCAGCCGCTGCTGGAACTGCCCGCCCGGCGAGGGTGGGTTGGGGTCTGAGGTGATCACGACTGTCATCTCACGCTCGGGAATAACAAACAGCGCTTGGCCACCATAGCCGCGCCCGTAGTAAACATTTTCCCCCGCTAACTGAGTAATAAACCAACCGAAACCGTATCCGTCGCCTGTCCAGCGAGAGGTGCCACGCGGCTGCCACGATGTTTCTACCCAGCCTTCCGGCAGAACCCGCTGCTCATTTCCAGATTCATCAATGACTAGCCCGTCGTTGCGATACAGCTCGCCCACCTCAATCAATGCCCGTGGTGAGAGCTGCATATCATTGCCACCAAAATAGATGCCTTGCGGGTCGCGTAGCCACGGGCGGATAGTGATATTGAGCGGATCGCCTAGCAGGCGTTGTGCAAGCGCATGGGTCGTCTCACCGCTGGTATGGGTGAGTGCGGCGGAAAGCAGATGGCTGGTGCCGGTTGAATAGAGCATTTCCCCGCCGGGTTCATCCACAAAAGGGCGAGTAATGGCATCGTTAACCCAGTTGTCACTGGCTACCCAAGCGCCATAGTTACTGCCGGAGGTACGCTCAAGCCCCGCCTGCAGTGCGAGTAGATGGGCCACCGTGATCTCGCTGACTTTTGGATCAACACCGCTAGGAAGATGCTCGCCAAACAAATCCACCATGGGCTGCTCGACGGAGTCGATAATATCCGCCTCAATCGCCGCACCAGTGACCGCTGCCAGCACGGTTTTGGAGAGCGATTTAATATTGGCAGGCGATGCCACCCCCGGCCCACCTTGATGATGTTCATGGATAATCTCGCCATTGTAGGCCACTACCATGCTGTGAATACGTTCAAGCTGGCGGGTTTGCTGGCCTAGTGCCTGGAGTGCTGTTGCAGAGGGTTTATTTGCTGCTGCGGCAGAAGTAGCGAACAACGACATAACAGCAAACGAAACAAGCAAAGGAGTAACGCGCATCGCAATACCTTCGGTATAAGTGGCAAAGGTTCGAGGCTAAGAAGCCGAAGAGGTTCCGCTACAGGTAGCCGCGAGCATTAAGGTTAGGTGACACTTTCTGCGCCTGAGACTGAACTGAATATTTATATGAATGGCTCATTTTTGAGCTTTTATAGCCAGTTTTAGTATATAGTGTTTTATAAATGACCCTTTATTGAGAGAGTTACTATGGCCCTGACCCACTCTCTGCTTGCGCCTGGCGAACTGGCCCAGCAGGTCGGTGCTAACGCACGGGAAACCCGATTGGCGCAGAACCTTTCCCGTAGAACCTTGGCGCAGATGGCGGGTGTTTCCGAGTCCACCATTAAACGATTCGAGTCTCATGGGCAAATAACCCTCGAAGGGCTTGTACTCATTGCCACGGCACTGGGCGCAACAGGTCAAATTGCCGAAATATTCAAGCATGAGCACCCAGTATCCCTTGAAGAAATCAAACGGACAGGTCGCACCCGGGGGCGAAAATGAAGCGGATCAACACTGTAGAGGTGCTGCTAGCAGGTAACCCAGTAGGGGAACTGGTCGCTAGTCGACAGGGGATCTACTTTGCCTATTACCCCCAGTGGGTGGCGGAAGGCTTCAATTTGTCGCCCTTGAATATGGATTTTACTACTCAACCACAAAAGGCGGCCGATCCACTTCTTTTTGCTGGTCTGCCGGGGGCATTTGCTGACTCGCTGCCAGATGGTTGGGGAATGCTGCTCATGGATCGTTATTTTCTTGCCGAATATGAAAAAGACCGGAGAGACATTTCTCCTCTTGACCGGTTGGCTTACATGGCCGACAGGGGGATGGGAGCGCTAGAGTATCGCCCCGTTCTCGAGCGTACCGTCGATGAAGACAATATCGACTTGGAACAACTTTATCAGGCCTCTCATGCTGTCTATGAAGGTGAGACTTCGTCCACTCTGAACGCCCTAAGATTGGCTGGTGGTTCTCCGGCTGGTGCCCGGCCCAAGGTTGTCGTCGCTTTGTCTCCTAATGGACGTCATTGCAGTACCTCGTTCAAAGACCTTTCGGCTGGCTACCAGCACTGGCTAGTGAAATTCCGCGCACCCAACGAGCATCGGGACACTGGTGCCATTGAGTACGCCTATTCATTGCTGGCAGAGCTTGCTGGGGTGAAAATGGCTGCGAGTAGGCTGATTGAGATCAACTCTGCAACGGGCATCGAACGTTTCTTTTCCGCTCAGCGTTTTGATCGCAATGGTAATAGCAAAATTCACATGATGACGGCTAGCGGTATTCTCTATGCTGATTACAGCGCCCCCTCGCTGGACTATTCAGACCTGTTGAAGGCAACTAACGCGTTCACCCGCCATTCAGAAGACGTTGAGCGAATGGCGAGGCTGATGGTGTTCAATGCCCTGACCCACAACCATGATGACCACGCAAAGAACTTCGCTTTTTTGCATGATCATGGGCGGTGGACGTTGGCGCCAGCTTATGACCTTACTTATGCCCCTGTTAGGGGTTATGCAGATGAGCACACCACCTCTATCAGCGGCGCAGGCGTGGCTACCCGGAAGAAGCTAAAACAGGTGTGCGCACCCTTTCGGTACTTAGATCCGGATCTCTACATTGAGCAAACCCTTGATGCCCTTGCTGGGTGGCCGACCCTTTGTCATGAATTAGAGATCGATAACCAGCAGCAGAAGCTTATTCAGCGCGCCTTTGACGAAAAATACCAACGCCTTGGATAGCACAAGAGTAGTCACTTTCGACTAGAGGGAGGCAGTGGAATTACGCAAAACAAGAAAAAGCCTGCTAGGATGGGGGTGTTGGCTCATGGGTAAGCAACCCTTTGATTTTACCTAAAACGCAATAAGCAAGGAGCGCCCTATGCGTAATATTATCTACATTATTGGCCTGATCGTCGTTGTGCTGTTCATTCTGTCGATGCTTGGCCTACGCTAAGCCCCATACAATAAGCCAAGCAAAAAACCGCCCACAAGCGAAAGCTGTGGGCGGTTTTTTTATGCGCAATCAGCAGCACCCTGACCAAACATATCAAACATCATCTCGCGGCCAAGGCCGGTCAATACAAAGCGGCCATACTCATTAAAGGTGGCAGCTTCACTAGTTTCCATCACTTGCTGGCAGGTTGCCCAGGTGGGCGCAGCTGCGCTAAGCGCGACAAGCTCGCGTTGGGCTAAGCCGCGCTGGGGCAGGGTGATGGTTTCTAGCACATGACCGTGGTCGTAAAGCAGTTCAGCGGCAATCGACAAACATTGGCGAAGGCTGCGTTGAACGTTTGCAGCCCACGAGACGCTTGGAGAGGGCGTTCTGTTGCCAGCTCGGGAGGACTAAGCTCTAAAGACATTAGTACTGGAGGCATCGAATGATCTCCTGCGGTCAGCCCAATAGGGGCTTGTTGCAGCGCATTATAGACTAAGGGCGATGTTAGACCAAGGTCTATAATCCGCGCGAGCATTCGTGCGCTAGCGCTCATCAACCGCAAGCCAATGTGCTACGCTCGCTGCCACGTACCTTAGTGAGTCAATGTGTCATGCATATCAGTGTATTCGGAACCGGCTATGTCGGCCTTGTCGCGGGCGCTTGTTTAGCCGATGTGGGCCATCAAGTCACCTGTATGGATGTTAA
This sequence comes from Vreelandella arctica, assembly GCF_037070215.1. Classification (NCBI taxonomy): domain Bacteria; kingdom Pseudomonadati; phylum Pseudomonadota; class Gammaproteobacteria; order Oceanospirillales; family Halomonadaceae; genus Vreelandella; species Vreelandella arctica. The sequence continues at coordinate 195,667 of NZ_JBANSN010000005.1, forward strand.
CGCCGAGCGGATTGCGCAGCTTAATGCGGGCGACGTACCGATTTTTGAGCCAGGGCTTAGCACTATCGTTACCCACAACGTAGCCGCAGGGCGCTTACGCTTTACGACCGATGCGGCTCAAGCCGTAGCGGAGGGCGAGTTGTTATTTATCGCCGTGGGCACACCGCCCGATGAAGACGGCAGTGCCGACCTACGTTATGTGCTGGAAGTGGCGCGCACCATTGGCCAGCATATGGATAGCTACAAGTTGGTGATTGATAAGTCGACCGTACCGGTGGGAACTGCCGAAAAAGTTCACGCCGCTATTAGCGAGGTGCTTGAACAGCGCGGCGTCTCTCACGCCTTTGACGTTTGCTCCAACCCGGAGTTTATGAAAGAAGGGGCGGCGATTGAAGATTTTACCCGTGGCGCACGCATTATTGTCGGCACGGAAAGCGAGCGGGTGAAAGCGCGGATGCAAGAGTGCTACGCCCCCTACAATCGCAACCACGAAAAACTGATGTTTATGAGCGTGCGGGCCGCCGAGCTGACCAAATACGCCGCCAACGCCATGCTCGCGACCAAAATCAGCTTTATGAACGAGATCGCCAACCTTGCAGAACGGCTGGAAGTGGATGTCGAAGACGTGCGCCGAGGCATTGGCAGCGACCCACGCATTGGCTACCACTTTATCTACCCAGGCTGTGGCTACGGCGGCTCCTGCTTCCCCAAAGATGTTCAGGCGTTAGAGCGTGCCGCGCGCCAGTTAGGCTATACGCCGGAACTGCTTAGCGCCGTCGAAGCGGTTAATTTGCGCCAAAAGCAGACCCTATTCACAAAACTGCAAGATAACTTAGGCAATCTAAGTGGCAAGACCATCGCGGTGTGGGGGTTGGCGTTTAAACCCAACACCGATGATATGCGCGAAGCCCCAAGCCGCACCTTGATGGAAGCACTCTGGCAAGCGGGCGCGAAGGTGCAAGCGTTTGACCCAGAAGCAATGGCGGAATGCCGCCGCATTTATGGCGAGCGGGATGACCTGATGCTGGCGGGCGACCGGATTCAAGCCGTGAAAGGCGCCGATGCCCTGGTGATTTGCACCGAATGGAAAGAGTTTCGCAGTGTCGACTTCACCTGGCTAGCTGAGCAGCTAGCCGACAACGTCGTTATCGATGGGCGAAATTTGTACACGCCCGAAGCCGTGGAAGAGGCAGGGCTGCGTTACATTGGGGTAGGGCGCAGAAGCCGTGGCTAGGCGGATAAATTTAAATTAAGAAGATGTGCTTTACCTTCGGTTACTTTTTGACACGCAGTAAAGGCGACAAATCCTTAAGTTAGTTGTTAAATAGCCGAAGGTTTAATTAGTAAATTGATAGATTTTCAGACACGACAGGCGTTGCGCGATAAGTTTTGCACGAGAGATTCTGCACGATAAGTTTTGCAAGACAGGTTTCTGCAGTGGCAGCGCAAGCATAAACGTCACGACGTTATAAAAAAGGACGGTACAGCATGGCTTCCATTTCATCACTCGGTATTGGCTCAGGCCTCGACCTCAACGGTTTATTAGATCAATTGAAAGAGGCCGAGGAAGAGAAGCTGGTGCCGATTATTGAGCAGCAGGAAACTCAGAAGGCTAAAATTTCCGCCTACGGCCAGCTGCAAAGCGCGCTTTCAGCGTTTCAAGATTCCGCTGATGCGCTCAATGACAGCGCACTTTACGAGAGCCTTTCGACCAACGTGGGTGGAGAAGCGATCACCGCTACCGCCGATGCAGAAGCGCAGCCGGGCAGCTACAACGTAAGCGTTGATAAATTAGCGACCGCTGGAACACTGGCCACGGGCCGTGTTGATGCACCGGATGTTCAGCTTGTCGATACTGATACGACTTTAACATTAAATTTCACAGGCCAAGATCAAGGCAGCGTTGATATCAGCGTTACGCAGGGCGATAGCCTGGAAGACATCCGTGATGCCATTAACGCTAGGGAAGATAGCGGTGTTTCTGCGTCAGTGATCAACGATGGCGAAGGTTACCGTTTGGCTCTGAGTTCGTCAGAAACCGGTACTGAAGCGTCGATTGCAAGCAGCAATTTCAATGATGTTATCAATGTTACCCCCACGGATGTTGAAATCACCCAGGGCGGGCAAGATGCCGCGCTAAACGTTAATGGCATCGCGATCACCAGCCCTACTAACCAGGTTGAAGGCGCTATTCAGGGCGTAACGCTGAACCTTCAAGAAGAAGGCGAGAGCACGGTTAAAATAGAGCAGGACACACTCGCCGTACGCGAAGCCGTGACTAGCTTTGTGGATGCCTATAATGACCTAAAAGGCACCATGGGTGAGTTAACCAGTTTTGACGCTGAAACCGGTGCGGCAGGCGAATTGCTAGGCGATAGCGCCGTACGTACCGTTGAATCACGCATGCGCAGTGTGCTCAGTGGTGCTGTGGAAGGTGAGTTTTCAATGCTCAGTGATATCGGCATTTCACTGCAGACAGATGGCACGTTAGAAATCGATTCTGACGAACTTGATAACGCTATTTCCAGTAACCAAGATGCGCTATCAGCCTTTTTTGTAGGTAGTTCAGATGAAACCGGTATGGCGGGGCAGGTTAATACGATGGTTGAGCAATTGCTCAGCACCAATGGGACTGTTACTGGGGCGATAACGGGGGCGGAAAATCGCTCAGAATCGCTCGTTGAACGTTACACCCGCACGGAGCAATCCATTGATCAAACCATCTCGCGTTATCGCTCGCAATTTGGCCAATTAGATGGAATTATTGCGCAAATGAACCAAACGAGCAGCTACCTCACTCAGCAGTTCGATGCCTTAGACGCCCAGCTAGGTCGTGATTGATATTGACCGCTAGAAATTGACGTTTCCGACGCCTGCGTAAGCAGGCGTTTTTGTTGATAAAAACAAAATAGCCCAGCTAGCGGAAGAAAAAGCGCTAAAGTTGCCCTCTGTTCAGTCGATAAGCTAATTATCAAACTTTCTAGCGCAAACGATGCGCGTAATGTATTTGGTTTAGCCTTTTCACTGAGGAACATCCAGTATGGCGACAATAACCTCCCTTGGCGTTGGTTCGGGTCTTGACCTGACCGGCCTGTTGGATCAACTACAGGATGCGGAGCGTGGCAAGCTCGCCCCCATCACGCTGCAAAAAGAGCAACAGCAAGCCAAAATTTCAGCCTACGGCCAACTGCAAACTTCGCTCGATGCGTTTCAAGATGCAGTAGCCAAAATCAATGACCCAAAGCTCTATCAAAGCCTTTCCGCTAATGTTCGTGGTGATAGTATTACCGCCACGACCACAGCGAGTGCGCTACCGGGTAGTTACCGGGTAGAGGTTAGTCAGTTAGCGACCTCGGGCACGCTCGCCTCCGCGCGTGTCGATACAAAGGATCAACCGCTCGACCTGCAAGGTGCCACCGCGCTCAAACTCACGTTTGGCAATGGCGATTCGGTAGATATTGCTGTCGCAGCAGACAGTACGCTAAGTGAGATTCGTGATTCGATTAACGCCAACAAAGAATCAGGCGTTAACGCGACTATTATCAACGATGGCGAAGGCTACCGGCTGGCGCTAAGTTCCAAAGCTACCGGTGTCGACGCCTCTATTGACAGTTTTAGCTTTGTAGATGCTGCAGTAACCGGCCCATTCGGTGAAGCGACAGAAGCTGGGGCCAAGCAACAAGGGCAGGATGCGGCGTTAACCGTTAATGGCATTACGATTAGCAGCGCCAAGAACCAGATTGAAGGCGCTATTCAAGGCGTGACGCTCAACCTTGCTGAACTCAGTATTGCAGAAGGCGAAACTGCTTCTAGCACGGTTAATATTGAGCGTGACACGCTAAAACAACGCGAAGCGATTAACGGTTTTGTAAAAGCGTTTAACGAGTTAAAAGGCACCATTGGCACGCTGACAGCGTTTGACAGCGAGAGTGGCAGTGCAGCGGAGCTATTAGGCGACAGCACAGTGCGTACCATTGAGTCCCGCCTACGTAGCGTATTAACAGGGGGTGTGGAAGGAGGCGAGTTATCCACTTTGAGCCAATTAGGGATTACGCTGCAGCGCGACGGCACGTTAGAAGCAGATGACGACAAGCTAAGCGATTTGGTAGCCAATAATCCACAGGCGCTCAGTGACTTTTTTGCCGGTGACGAAGATGCGGGCGGCCTAGCGGGCAAGCTCGAAGCATCCATTGGGCAAATGCTGGGTGATAGCGGTGTGCTGAAGGGCGCGATCACAGGTGCGGAAAATCAAGTAAAAAGCCTGGATACTCGCTATGAGCGCATGGAAAAAAGTATCGAAAGTACGATCTCTCGTTACCGTAGCCAGTTCAGCCAGCTCGATGTAATGATCGCGCAAATGAACAGTACAAGCTCGTACCTCACACAGCAGTTCGATGCGCTGGATGCACAGCTGGGGCGCGATTAATAGCAGTCATTAGAGCGGCCTAACGGCCGTTTCTAACACAGCAAAGTAGTTTTATCATTGCGTGCGCCTTGCTACACACCTTGCAAAGATGCCCAGTAAAATACTGTCATGCTAAGATAAGTGAGACCCGAAAGGAGGGCGCATGGCGAATCACTACGATACTGGCTATAAAGAGCTCTTCAGCTACCCCGAGTTTGTCCAGCAACTGATAGAAGGTTTTGCACCGCTAGAAATCGCCGAATTAATGGATTTCAGTACATTGCAGCTACACAGCGGGAATTACATTACCCCGCTGTTTGAAGAAAAATTTGAAGACCTGGTATGGTCCGTGCAGGTAAATTGGCAAGGGGTTACCCAAGAAGTCTACCTTTACCTACTGCTAGAGTTTCAATCCACCGTAGACCGCACTATGCCCATTCGGCTTATGCACTATGTGGCCTGCTTTTATGATCATCTGTTAAAAACGAAAGCCACCACACCAAGTAAAGGCTTGCCGCCTATTTTTCCTATTGTGTTGTATAACGGTACTGAGCGCTGGACGGCTAAGCACGATGTATATGAGATGGTGCAGCCGGAACCGCCCGCTTTCTTGCAACCCTACCAACCGCATCTACGCTATTATTTAATTGATGAAGGCGCTTATAGTGGTGAGGAACTGGCGCAGCGTCATAGTGCTCTAAGTGGTGTGTTTGAAATAGAAAAGGCCTCGGTAGACCACACTTCGCTACAGCAAGCCGTGGATAGGATCGTCGGCATCATCCAAAATGATGCTAATAAAGAGCGGATCGATAAGATTCTAACCCGCTGGCTAAAGCGCCACCTGCAACAGCTGAATGCCGGTATCAACCTGGATCAGTTACATAGCTTAGTGGAGGACAAAGACATGCTGGCAGAAAATTTAGAAAACTGGCGTCAAAAAGAGCGGCAGGAAGGTCGGCAGGAAGGCCGCAATGAAGGCCGTCAAGAGGGTCGCCAAGAAGCTGAACTGCGTGCGCTAGAAAGCAAACGTCATGCGGTGCGTAAACTTATCGCCTTGACCGAAATGAATGACCAGCTGATCGCAGAAATTGAAGAACTACCCGTTGAGGAAGTAGAAAAGCTACGTGCTGAAACCCAACACTGAGTGGGAACAGCGCTGTCTATGTTATCGCGAACGCAGCGATCTCAGCCTTACCCAGCCGCCGCTTGAGATTGCCGTGTCGCTGCGTTTTTTGCACAGGCATTCAGCGCAGTAGGGATTCGGGGGAGTTTAGTACTTCTTGTGTCATGGTCAGAAAGGCAGTAGCAAAGCAAGCTGCGTTAATACTGCCGGTAAGGTAGTTCGCCCGACTATAGTTTACTTACCCTCTTGTTACATGGCTGCCAGCGCATCTTCCGTAATGGGGTTGCGTTTAGCATCAAGGATTTGGCCACCCAACGCCGCAACTTCACGAGTAAAGGTGATTAAGTCATCTGGGTTACGTGAAACTTTGCGTGCATTCAAAAAGCGGATCAAGATCGAAACTCCCTGCACCGGCGTGTGTTCGCCTTCTTGATGCAGCGGCGGTAGTTTACCCGGCGAGGTGGCGCTGGCCACCATCAATGGGTAACCCTGAGGCCCTGGCGGAAGGTGGAAGGCACCCAGCTCTATCTCGTAAAATGCGTTTTTCGCGTTTAACATCTCTCCCAACGCTTGATTAATCGCTTGGCTAGGGGCATCAAACACCACGAACAAGCACTGCTGAGTAGGTTTTTTGTTCTGTTGATGGGATTTTTTGCGCAGGCTTTGATGCGAGGGAGCGTCTGCTTGTACCACCGGCGAGGCTGTCGCCTTGGAAGGCGAAGTCGAGCCGTTACGTGGGGCGATCACTACCTTATAAAACAGCACAACGCTCACTAGCCCTAACACAATAGCGACGCCAGCCAGTAGTAGCGGGAGGAGTAAAGAAGTCATGGGTTGTCCTTTCGTGCTTTTGGATGATATTACGATACGCTCCTACGCATAAGAAAGCAGTGGCTTGACTAAATTACTCAGCCCAGCCTTTCGTACGATCACCAAAAATTACATAAATTTTTACTACTTTCCCTAAAGATTCTCCTCGCGGTGCCGTTAATTAATATAACGGCACACACAGTGGCCGAAAGCAGGCCTCAGGGCCAGTGTCCAAAGCAAGGAGTATCACACCATGTCAGTGATCAATACCAACATCACATCGATGATCGGCCAGCAAAACCTGAGCAAGTCTCAGAATGATCTGCAGACTTCTATGGAACGCTTGAGCTCTGGCCTGCGCATTAACAGCGCCAAGGATGATGCCGCCGGTCAGGCTATCGCCAACCGCATGAGCAGCCAGATCACCGGTCTAGCTACTGCCCAGACAACGGAAGGTGGCTTAAACCAGGTTAACGAAAACTTACAACGTATTCGTGAACTGACTGTGCAGGCTTCCAACGGCACAAATAGCGAAGACGATTTACAGTCTATCCAAGATGAAGTTAACCGTATTTCAGAAGAAACTGACTTTAACGGTACGCGCGTATTATCTGAAAGTTCAGAACCGCTTCAAATCCAAGTGGGTGCGGAAGATGGCCAAACCATCTCAGTGAACCTAGAGACCACTAACAGCAGTACGCTAGGTGTAGCTTCCTTTGATGTCCGCAATATGCTGTCAAGCACTAGTTTCTCTGCGGTTAGCGAAATTGAGCTAGACGGGGCTGTTGTCGATAATCGTACTTTATCCGCTGTTAATACGTTTACTCCAGGTACAGGTGCGGTTGGATCTAACATTACGGCTGATGGTGTCTTCCAGGTCGATGCAAGTGCAACCACTGCAGTGGGCTCAGATTTCGCTGTGCGTTGCAGCAAAATGACACCTCTGGTGAAGGCGCTATTACTAACCCAGCCACTTCTATTGTTAACGCTGATGGTGCACCTGTAACATCCATTACTGAGTCAATTGGTGTAACGAATGCAAGCACAGATATTACTGGATTAACGGGTGTTGATGTTACTCCTGCAGGGACTAGCGTAGCTACTACTGGCTTTTTCGGAGCAACTGCAGGCGACGTTGAACTATTTGCTCGTGAAGATGTGGCGAATGGATATGCTGTTGATGTAACTGTAGCTCCGCGGCTGACCTGCAAGCTACCCAGGTTGCTTTATCCAACATTGAAAATCCGGGTGCTGGCAACGGTGTTACGGATATAAATTATTCTGTTGCAGCACCAGCAGCCGGCGATAATCTCTACAACATCGAAGCTGATGGTGGAAATGGCGCCAACGCCGAAGGAATATACAGGAGCTGCCGATTTTGCTGTAAAGGCAGATGAAGAAACCGGTGAAGTATCTTGGGATTCTAGTTCTACAGCGCTGGCATCTACTGATGTGAATGTAGCGGGTGGCGCGCAAACGCAAGCAGTAATTTCTTCAGTTGAAACCGTAGCAGTAACAGCTGCAGATGTGCCAGAAGGTAGCTATGTCCAAGTCAATCAGACGTCAGGCACTATTACTAGCATTTCTATTGCCCAAGACGCCGATGGTAAAGATGTTCAGCTTACCGTTGATGCCCTGAGCACCCTGGACAACGCACTTAGCCAGATCGACTCTTTCCGTTCAGACCTGGGTGCCGTACAGAATCGCTTTGAGGATGCTATCACCAACCTAAGTACTAACGAGACTAACCTTTCCGCTGCGCGCTCACGCATCGAAGATGCTGACTATGCAATGGAAGTAGCCGATATGACGCGTGCTCAGATCCTGCAGCAGGCTAACCAGCTGCCGCAGAACGTCCTGTCTTTGTTGGGTTAATCTAAGGCGGTATCTCCTATCACCGCTTAACGAACCGGCCCTGTTGTGGGGTCGGTTTTTTATTTAAGCCGTTAGAATTTAGGACGTATCAAAACTGCCTGCTACTCAGGTAGTCTATAAATGAAGACAACCTAAACGATAATTATCCGTAGAGTTAACAATGGCTAAACCTTCTCGATCCAAAGCGCGCTATCCTCAACCGGGCATTAAACTTGCTAATAATGCTGTGCGGGAGCTCACAGTTGCGCAGGCAAAGCGGTTAACGAATAAAACACCCAGCGATGCAAATGCCTGGGTGCAGCTAGGAGTAGCCTATATTCGCGTAAATCAACACGCAGAAGCCATTGAGCCGTTCCAGCGAGCGGTAAACTTAAAAGAGGGAGCCGCGGATATTCACGCTTGGCTAGCAGCCGCCTACCAAGGATCAGGTGAGTTCTTATTGGCCAAGGAAAGCGCTCAGCACACGCTCACGTTAGATGAGTGTAATGTTCGGGCATTGATGATTCTTGCGATGATTGATCAGGATAATCATTTGTCTGCCAGTGCTTTGAAATGGTTAGAAAAAGCCGAAAATTACGAGCCTGAAAATGCGGATGTATTACATGCTAAGGCACGTGCGCTTTTTGGCCTGAATCGTTATGAAGAAGCGGAAATAATACTTGAAGATTTGACATGCCGTTACCCGAAAAACCTGGGGTACTGGAATGAACTGGGTGTTGTTCAACGCGAGCTGGGTGAGTTAGAAGCATCAGCGAATAGCTTCTATCAATCCATTAAGTATGGAGATAGTCCAACACCGTTTTCTAATTTGATTACTGGGTTTCATTACGACCCAGCCAAAAAGCAAAGCGATATAGCAGCCGTTTGTCGAGAGTGGCAACAGCGTTATGGCGTCCAGAACCCCCTCCCACGCCCTGTTCCCGATGACTTGTCGCCTACCCGAAAATTACGTATTGGGTTGTTTTCGGATGGGTTTCGTCAGCACCCTGTGGGCAACATGATTATTGCTGCTCTGGAAAGTACTCATCCAGAAGAAATGGAGTTTTACTTTTACTCCACAAATGTGAGCAGTGACGCTATCACTAAGCGCTTTCGCAAACTGGCAAGTCATTGGCAGGTAATTAAGTATCTAGATGATGCAGCGTTCAATCAGCAGGTGCGCGATGATAAAATTGATATCCTATTCGACTTAGCGGGCCACAATGCGGGAACGCGCTCAAAAGCTATTTCTATGCAGCCTGCACCGTTGATTGTTAAATGGGTCGGCGGGCTGATCAACACTACCGGTGTTGAAGCGATTGATTACTTAATAAGTGACCATATCGAAACACCTGAAGGTGAAGACAAGCACTACACTGAAAAACTAATTCGGTTACCAGACGACTATATCGTTTATTCTCAACCAGTTTATATGCCTAACATTGGGCCCCTCCCAGCAATATCTAATGAGTTCATCACCTTAGGTTGCTTCAATAACCCCACAAAGCTTAACGCTCAATTATTGAGCGAGTGGGCAACATTGATGCATCAGTTACCGAATTCACGTTTATTTCTGAAGGGAAAGCCCTATACCAGCGAAAGCTTCTGTGAGCGTATTTATACGTTAATGGAAAGCTTAGAGATTGAGCGGGAACGAGTGTTGCTAGAAGGGCCAGCAAATCATTGTGAGCTTCTCAACAGTTATAATCGTGTTGATATCGCGCTCGACCCATGGCCTTACTCCGGTGGGTTAAGTACCTGTGAGGCGTTGCTGATGGGCGTGCCAGCAGTGACTTTGCCTGGCCCTACGTTTGCTGGTCGGCATAGCGCTTCACACTTGATTAATGCTGATATGGCTGAATTGGTGGTAAGTAGCTGGGACGAGTACCGCGAAAGAGTGATTGAGCTAGCTAGTGATACTGATAGTTTAAGCACTATTCGTAACAGCTTGCGGCAGGTGTTATTACAGTCTCCAATGTGCGATGGTCGCCTTTTTGCCAAACACTTTATGTTGGCTATGCGCGCTATTTGGCAGCGTTACTGCGAAGATAAAGCGCCAGCGGCGCTTACTTTCAATAAAAATAGCGAGCTTTGGTTTGAAGACGATCAAAAGCTGCTGGACATACAGGTGGAAGAGAAACCACCTGAGCCTGAGAAGGGTTTCAATTGGACATTCAATGGCCAAATCGTGGTGCTGGATAATGCCAGTAAGACGCTGAGGAATCGTGCCCTATCACTGATGGTTAAGACAAACGCTTTCGCTATTGTGGCATTTGATCCGCAAAGTCTAATTAAAAAGCCTGAAATTTTTGCCGCTAATGAAAATATCCAGTTATTTCAGCATGCTTTGTTGGGTGATGGACAGCCGCTGACGCTGCATGCGTGTCTTGAGTCAGACCTAAGTAGCACCTTACTACCGCTGCCAGATGAACAATTACCCCCTCATAAACGCATGGGGGCAAAAGTATTAACGACACTTCCTATTAATACTATTGCTTTAGACAGCATTGAGGGTCTAGCCAATTTGGATTGGCTAGTACTAGACGGGCTGAGTGATGCCACTACAATTTTAGAAAACGGAAAACGCGCTTTACAGGATACGCTTTTAATTGAAGTTCAAGTGGCTTTTCAAGCTACTCACGAACGCCAGCCCAACCTTGCCGAGCTACAGCACTGGGGCAGCCGCAACGGATTCCGCTTTTATCGTTTAAATGCTCCACGTCATATCAGTCATTTACCAGAAAGAGTAGCTGCAAAAAAACGCCAAGCCACTGAGCTGGAAAGTGCTGATGCGGTTTTCTTACCCAGTCATCAACGTATGGCAAAGCTGACATACAATCAGCGTATGAAACTTGCTTTCTTACTTCATACTATCTATGGCATACGTGACATGAGCTATGAGTTGCTGGCGGAAGTAGATGTACAAAAAGCAGAAGAGTATTTGATTGCAGAGGGTGTGGTTGAGACTAAGCTACAGCCAACCCCAGATTTTCCTGTGAGTGAAACGCCAGAAAGTCGGGAACAGCAAGTATTTTCATTGCCTGACGCACCGTTTATGTCACTTGCGGAGCGTAAACTGTTCAAGAAAAGCTTAAAAAAAGCACAACACTATTTTGAGTTTGGCTCGGGCGGCTCCACCGTATGGGCAGTAAAGGAAGGCCTTACAGTAAAAGGTGTGGAAAGCGATGCTAAGTGGGTCAATGCGCTGAAAGAAAAGCTGGGTGAAAAATGCCAAGTAGAGGCTGTGGATATTGGCCCGACGAAGGAGTGGGGATTTCCCTTAACTATGCAGAACTTTTCAAATTTTCCGGCATACAGTCAAGCCATTCATCAGCATCTCCAGTCGTTTGATCTTATTCTTGTTGACGGTCGCTTTCGCGTGGCTTGCACAATGTCAGCCATTCAGCACATTCTGAAGCACTCAAAAGAGCCTCAGCAGGCCCGTATTTTTATTCATGATTTCTGGAACCGAGCTCACTATCACGTTGTATTACCTTTTTTGGAAACAGTAGAAAAAGTCGAGTCTGCGGGTCTTTTCAAAATTGCAGATAATGTTAGTCAGGATGCGGTCGCCGCAGTGTGGGAACAATATGCACAACAGCCACAGTAATATGTGGCTGGGGGTTTGAGTCATAAGTCACCAGAAGCTGCACCTCTAATATAGCTTCTGGTGATTGTATACATAGCCATAGTAAAGCATCGGGACGACACTGGGAGTTGGCTCACTAAGATCAATGCGTTTGCACCACTTTTTTGTTAAGAGAAGGTTGAATATGCACCCTGATGAACACGAGCAAGTGGCACTGGAGCTGGAGGCGCTAATCCGTGATACCCAAGCCACCATCGACCGAATCGAAACCTACGGGCTTAACAATACAATGCCCAAAGATTACCAAGCGTTGCTGGATATTTTGGATAACGCCATCAAGCAGCAACGCGCGCATACGCAGGGAATGCTATCGGGCTAATGCGCGAGTGTTGTTTGAAAATCTCGCCAATAGCTAATTTTGACAGCACTTGGTTTTACACGTTACTGCCTCGCTCTCGCATTGAGCCGTCACGGCAAAAATACGCCACACAATTGCTCCCCGTTGTGATTACACCTGTATCAGCTATATTCAAAATAAGAATAAAAATTAACTTTAATATTCTTTTATTCGTTTTTGTCGTAGGGGTAAGATGGTCACTATCAATGCCGCATGACTTTCTATGCGGCTATTCGTATCGTCGGACTATCGACCAACGAGGAAACAGACTCATGCCACTACCACGCAAGTTGACTACCACTCTCGCAGCGCTTTCGCTGAGCGTTACTAGCGGGTTGTTCGCCGCGACTGTCCACGCCGATACACTGCGCGTGGGCATGTCGGGCGGTTATTTCCCCTTTACGTTTGTGGAGCAGGACGAGCTTAAAGGCTTTGAAGTTGATGTGATGAATGCCGTGGGTGAGATCACCGGTGATGAGATCGAATTCGTGACCGCTAGTTTCTCTGGCCTGGCGGGCATGCTGGAGTCTGGGCGTATCGATACCATTGCCAACCAGATTACGATCACCCCTGAGCGCGAAGCCAAATATGTTTTTACTGAGTCCTACGTGTATGACGGCGCGCAGGTTGTGGTGCGGGCGGGTAATGATTCCATTCAAGGCGTTGAGGATCTGTCCGGCAAAAGCGTGGCGGTGAATTTGGGTTCCAACTACGAACAGTTACTGCGTGAGCAGCCGAACGCCGACGAAATCGATATTCGTACCTATGAATCCAACATTGAGCAGGATGTGGCGTTGGGTCGGGTAGAAGCGTTTGTGATGGATCGCGTGAGTGCGACGCAAGTCATTAAAGAAAAAGGCTTGCCTTTGGAGCTGGCGGGGCAGCCGTTCTCGACCATTGAGAACGCGCTACCGTTTCGTGATGACGAAGCGGGCCGCGAGCAGCGCGACCGCGTGGGTGCAGCGCTTGCCGAACTGCGTGAGAATGGCGAGCTACGTGAGATATCGGAAAAGTGGTTTAATACCGACATCACCCAGCCGTAACGTTTAGGCTACTCTGTTTTAACGCGGCCGTGGCATTGCCACGGCCGTTTGCTTATAAGCGGTCTAATCTATGTTTAATTATTATGTTTAATTATTATGCTTAATATCGAATATATGTGGGGGTTGTTGCCGGTTCTGCTGCGCTATCTGCCGCTCACGCTTCAAATGGCGACGATCGCCATGTTCTTTGCGCTGATTCTGGCGTGCCTGCTGGCGGTGGTTCGCGTATCAAAAGTGCCGGTGTTAAACGGGTTTTCGCTGCTGTTTATCTCGTTTTTCCGCGGTACGCCGTTGCTGGTTCAGCTGTTTCTTTTCTACTACGGCCTGCCGCAGCTGATTAGTTCGTTGATCGCGATTACCGGCGTCACCGCTGCGGTGCTAGGGCTAACGCTGCACTTCTCTGCCTATATGGCCGAGTCCATCCGGGCAGCGATTGTCGGGATTGACCGCAGCCAGACCGAAGCCGCGCTCTCCATCGGTATGACCCAGTCGCAGTTAATGCGGCGTATCATTTTGCCCCAGGCAACCCGCGTGGCAACGCCAACGTTGATGAACTACTTCATCGATATGATCAAGGCAACTTCGCTGGCTTTCACGCTAGGCGTCACCGAATTGATGGGCGCGACGCAAAAAGAGGCGGCGGGCAGCTTTCTCTATTTGGAAGCGTTCTTGCTGGTGGCGCTGATTTATTGGGCAGTCGTGGAAGTGCTCTCCTGGGGGCAGCGTCGGTTAGAAATTTACCTGAATAAGGCCTACCAACGATGATTTCGCTGCAAGGCATAACCAAGCGCTTCGGCGGCCACACGGTGTTTAACGATATCGACTTGAGCCTTGCCCAGGGCGAGATCATCGTCATCATTGGCCCTTCCGGTACGGGAAAGTCGACGCTGCTGCGCTGTATTAATTTCCTTGAAAAGCCGGACGCCGGACGCTTGCAGGTAGGCGACCTGAGTGTGGATACCCAGCGCGCCAGCCGGGCAGATATTCTGGCACTGCGCCGCCGCACGGCGTTTGTGTTTCAGAACTACGGCCTGTTCGCCAACAAAACCGCGCTGGAGAATATCAGCGAGGGGATGATCGTGGTGGACAAGCTGCCCAAGGACAAAGCACACGCGCGGGCCAGGGAAATTCTGGAACGCATCGGCCTGGCGGATAAAGCCGATGCTTACCCGGCGTCACTTTCTGGCGGCCAGCAGCAGCGGGTAGGCATCGGCCGCGCCATGGCGGCCAATGCCGATGTAATTCTGTTTGATGAGCCCACTTCGTCCCTTGACCCACAGTGGGTGGAAGAGGTCTTGAGCCTGATGAAGCAATTGGCGGTAGAACGCCAAACGATGATCGTGGTCACTCATGAAATGCAGTTCGCGCGGGAAGTGGCGGATCGCGTGGTCTTTATGGATGAAGGTGGGATCGTTGAACAAGCGCCGCCTGAAGAGTTGTTCACTGCGCCCAAAGATGAGCGAACGCGCCATTTCTTGCGCAAGATTTTGGCGCCTACCGGGCAGGCAGTGCCGTAAATGCGGTGCTGGTTTTTTAGGTGGCACAAGCTAAGTTAATGCCAAGCGTGGCTATGGATGGAAGCAATGCCGTGCATGTTATGCTGACTTTCAGTTCACCTGTTTTTTGAGGTTGCTATGCCAACTGAAAACCGGCTCAAATTGCCTATTGGCGTTCAGACCTTCTCGGATATTCGTGAAGGTGGCTACTACTACGTTGATAAAACACCCGATATTCACCGTCTAACGGAAGAGGGGAAATACTTTTTCCTCTCTCGTCCGCGTCGCTTCGGCAAAAGCCTGTTGCTTGATACCCTGCGCTGCCTGTTTGAAGGCCGCAAAGCGCTGTTTGAAGGGCTGTATATTCACGATAAATGGGATTGGCAAACTGAGCATCCGGTGATTCGTATTAGCTTTGCCGATGGGCATTTGGCTAGTCGTGAAGATCTGGATACCCATATCCGCTATCAGCTGGCTCAGCATCGCGAGCGTCTGGGCATTGTCAGCGAGCGGCCCAAACTAATTGCCAATGATTTTTCGGATCTGATTCGCCGCACTCACCAGAAGTTTGGTCAACGTACGGTAGTGCTGATTGATGAATACGATAAACCAATTCTCGATAATATCTTAGCCCCAGAGCGGGCGCGTGAGCTGCGTGAAGGGCTGAAAAACCTTTACAGCGTGCTCAAAGACGCCGACCCGTATTTACGCTTTGTGCTGTTAACGGGTGTTTCTAAGTTCAGCAAAGTGAGCCTGTTCTCTGGGCTGAATAACCTGAACGACATTACGCTGGATGCGCCTTATGCTTCCATTTGTGGGTACACCGATGAGGATATCGACAGCGTCTTCGCTCCTGAGTTACCGGGATTAGACCGTGCTCAAATCAAGCATTGGTATAACGGCTACCGCTGGGGTGGGCAGGAAGTGACCGCTGTATACAACCCTTTTGATGTACTACTACTGTTCCAAAAGCGCCAGTTTGGCCCCTATTGGTTTGAAAGCGCTACCCCCACATTGTTGGTAGAAATTCTAAAACAACGCGGGGTGTTTACGCCGTCACTAGATCAGCTGGAAACCGAGGCTGAGCTGCTGGGTCGTTTTGATGTTGACCATATCGGTACTGAGGCGCTGTTATTTCAAACGGGATATCTAACCGTTAAGCAGGTGGAAGAACCCATGGTGGGGTATCGGTTATATACCCTAGGCTTTCCTAATCAAGAAGTAGAAACCAGCTTAAACCAAGCGTTACTGCCGGTATTAGGTGTTGAAAACTCAGCGCGTGAGCGCAAAACGCTGTTTACACATTTACGCGCCCATGATTTAGCCGGTCTTGAAACTCATCTTAAAGCCCTTTACGCCGGGCTACCCCACGATTGGTATCGCAACAATCCTATTGCTCAATACGAAGGTCATTATGCCAGTGTCTTTTATAGCCACTTTGCCGCCCTTGGGTTAAGCGTTACGGTGGAAGACGCCAGCCATTTCGGTAAGGTGGATATGACAGTGGATTTCAGTGGTCACCTTTACCTGTTCGAATTTAAAGTGGTGGAGCAGTTGCCAGAAGGCAGCGCACTAGAGCAGATAAAAACCAAAGGCTACGCCGATAAATACCGCGCCCAAGGTAAACCTATCCACTTAATTGGCGTGGAATTTTCCCGCCAGCAGCGCCAAATTGTGGCATTTGATATGGAGACGCTCTCTTAATGCCCACTATCACCCAGTCATTACTAAAAAGCATTGAGCAGTTAGCCTGTGAGGCAGGCGAGGCGATTATGCAGGTCTATCGTCGTGAGTTCAGCGTAGAAATAAAAGCCGATAACAGCCCGCTGACTGAGGCGGATAAAGCGGCCCACGCGATTATTGCCCGTGGCTTGCAGGCGCTTACCCCTGAGGTGCCGGTACTCTCCGAAGAAGATACCCAAGGCTTTAACGGCGCTAACGCTGAGGGCTTTTATTGGTTGGTCGACCCGTTGGATGGCACCAAAGAGTTTATCAAGCGCAATGATGAGTTCACCGTCAATATTGCTTTGATTGCTCAAGGAAAACCGGTGTTGGGTGTGGTGGTTGCCCCTGCCTTGCAGCTTACTTATCTAGCCGCTGAAGGCGTGGGGGCCTTTAAGGTTGGCGCTGATGGGCAGTGGCAGGCCATTCAGGCGTCATTACCGCCGCAAGCGGGGCGGCCTTGGCGCGTGCTGGGCAGCCGTTCGCACCCGAACCCGCGTATGGCAGCATGGTTAGCAGCGCTGGGGGAGTATAAAACTCAACCCATGGGGAGTTCGCTGAAGTCGTGCTTTATCGCGGAAGGTAAAGCGGATGTCTACCCGCGTTTTGGCCCCACCAGTTTGTGGGATACCGGCGCTGCTCAAGCGATTGTCGAACAGGCCGGTGGGCGAGTGGTCACCCTGGACGATCAGCCTTTAAGCTATGCCAATCCCCAGCAGGTGCTTAACCCCGATTTTGTGGTGTGGGGTAAGCGCTAGACTGTGTGCAAGCGCTATTGCGTGTGAATGATGATCTGATTACGGCCGTTTTCTTTCGCTTGATAGAGCCCGATGTCCGCTCTTTTGAGCGCAGGCTTTAACGATTTTTCTTCGGCAAGCACAGGGGTTACCCCCAGTGATGCCGTGATGTTGAGCGCTTGTTGCGTACCTTCATATTCAACCGTGGTGGTCGCTTCTTCAATAGAGGCACGAATTCGCTCTGCCACCTGCTGAGCCTGCTCAATAGCGGTGTTGGGGAGTAACACCGCAAACTCTTCACCCCCAACCCGGCACAGCAAGTCTTCTTGGCGAAGCAGGTCGCTGACTATTTGCGTGAAGTTTTTCAGTACGTCATCGCCCACATCGTGGCCATACTCATCGTTGATGCGCTTAAAGTGGTCAATATCTATTGTGATAAGCGCTATGGGGTGATTTTGGCGCCGCGCCCGTGACATCTCAATTTTTGCTTGGGCTTGTAAGTAACGCCGGTTAAACACGCCCGTTAGTGGGTCGGTCATAGCTTGCGCGCGTAGTTTTTCTTCAAGCTGTTTACGCTCAGTAAGGTCAAACACCGTTGCTCGTGAATGCACAAAACCACCGTTGCGCGTGTAGGCAGAGGCTTGAATCATCACGTGACGCTGTTCGCCGTTACGCGTAAGTAAACTGCATTCAGCGCTGCCAGTTTGATTGTCCTTCACGTTTTGGAAGGCTTTTTCAAACTGATCACGTGTTTCTGGTGTAATGAGCTCTCGATAATCGATATGACCTATCACTTCCTTGGCAGAGTAGCCTAGCCAGGCAAGTTCGGTGCGGTTCATTTTGACCACGCGACCGGACTTATCGAGCGAGTGGTAGCCGCAGGGGGCATTTTCATATAAATCACTGACTTCATAGGCGTGGCGCTGAGCGGCTTGGCGTAATTCCCGTTGGCGTTGGCTGCTGAAGGCCCAAAATATCCCAAATGCCACAGCATCGCCGTAGGTCAGCAACAGAAACCACAGGACAGTGGTCTCTTCTTTAAACAGAGATTGCCAGGTAGGGCGGGGGAGCGTGACCCCCAGTTTCCACGGCTGGTAGGCGTTGTCGCTAAAAATAGTACCTGCCAGGCTGCGGTAGCGCTGGGTGCGTATATCTTCGGTTTGAAAGCGCAGTAGATGGTTGTCTACTGTGACGTTGCCTTCATTGCGCTGCTGCATGGCTTGCCAGTAGAGGGGAGAAAGCGCAGCAAAGTTGCCACCAAAACTCGCTGTATCTACTGATCCGATACCTTCATCCAGCAGCCACTTGCCTTGGGCATCAATTAAAATCATATTGGCGTTCTGGTCAAGTAACATGGCCTGGCGCAAGGCGTCAGTCAGGTAATCCCAATTAAGGCTTAAAAGTACCACGCCACGGCGCTCGCCGGTGGCATCAAACACAGGGGTGGAAACGTTGACCACTGGAATCACGTCGCGGCCAAATAACTCGAACTGCAGGTTACGGCCAGGCGGTGAGATATACAGGTCGCGTGGTAACAGCTTGGATGCTTCTATGAAGTAGTCAGTATTAACATGAAGGTTGCCCGATACCAATGCTCCCGTTTCACTGCTTCTGGGTGCGCGCAGCACTTCACGCCCTTGATTATCAATCAGAACTAGCTTGGTGTAACGAGCGTTGTGGCTGATCAAGGTCGTTAAAAAGTGAGAAAGCTGGGATAAATCGCTAAGTGAATATTGTTCGTTAGTTAGTGTCGTTAAATTTTGCGCAGCGAGGTAGCGCCTTAATTCAGGCATTTCAGCAATGGCTAGCGCGTAGTTAAGGCTTTCATTAATATCGCGGGTTAACGCTTCTTGCCCAACGGTTAATAGGGCATTGGCTTCGTCATTCAGGCTATTGAGCCGTGTTTCCATATGAACATGGAGAACAGGCAGCAACGTCGTTGAAACTAGGATCAGCGGTATGCTCACAGCTAGCAGTAGGCGAGTGTGTAGGCGGCGCAGTGGCACGGCAATGTTTCCTGTCTAAAATAGGCGGCCTGGTAAGGCAGCCTGTTTTTCTGTTTTAGAGGTGAGGCATGGCGTTTATAGGGGAAGTTTTATCAGCCATTTTCTAGGGTGGCGTAAGCGTCCGTGGCAAGTGTTTTAACATCCCAAGCGGCATGGGCTTGGAGAACAAGAAACCTTGCAACAGGTCGCATTGGCGTTGCTGCAGATCTATTTGCTCTTCACGTGTTTCAATGCCTTCGGCGACTACCGCTAAGTTTAAGTGATGGGCCATGGTGATAACACCTTGAACGATGGCGGCATTCTTTGCGTTTTTTGAAATGCCTCGAATAAATAGAATGTCGAGTTTTACCTTGCTGATAGGAAGGTCGCGTAAATAGCTGAGACTCGAATAACCAGTGCCGAAGTCATCCAGCGCAACGCTAATGCCCAGGTCTCTTACTTCAGTGAGTAGCGCAACGGCTTGCTGGGTATTCGTCATTAGCGTGCCTTCTGTTACTTCCAGTTCCAGTAAGGCAGGGGGGAGACCGCTAGCGTCAAGCGCTGCTTTAACTTCGTTCATAAAGCCTGTGCGCTGAAACTGCATTGGTGAGATATTGACCGCCACCGCAAGGGGGCGCTCACGGCCAGCATTAAGGGCCGCAATATCATGACAGGCGCGATCCAACACCCAGCGACCAATGGCAATAATTTGCCCCGTTTGCTCGGCAATTGGCATAAACACGCCCGGTGAAACAAGGCCTTTGGTGGGGTGGTGCCAGCGTATCAGCGTTTCCACACTTCGAATGTCGCCGCTAACGGCATCCACGATGGGTTGATAATACGCTTCAAATTGCTCAGCTTGTATGGCTTCTTGTAATTCTCGCCTGATAACAACATGTTCGGCGACATTGTCGATGGCATCACCGCAGTACCATTGCCATGTATTACGCCCTTGGCGCTTGGCATCTTCCATCGCGAGGCTAGCATGGTGAAGTAGGTCATGCGCCTGGGTGGTACTGCCTTTATTAGAAGCGATTCCAATACTGGCGCTGATGTGCAGGCAGTGTTGGTAGAGTGTAAATGGCTGAGCAAGGGCCGCTAATAAACGATTCGTGAGGGCAATCGCTTCTTGTTCGTTTTGGGAAGGGGCTAGCAGTACCACAAACTCATCGCTAGAGAGGCGTGCCACACTAACGCCCGCTGTCACGGTATCTAGTAAGCGTTGCGCCACGGTTTTAAGTAACTGGTCTCCTAATCCATGGCCAAACGCATCATTAACCGGCTTAAAGTCATCTAAGTCGATATAAAGCAGTGCCAGTTCCTGCCTCCGCGATTTACAGCTTTGTAGTGCATGCTCCAGGCGTGTTTGTAGTGCCCCTAGATTTGGGAGCCCGGTGAGCGGGTCGTGAGCTGCTTGATAAGCAATACGCGCTTCCTGCTCTCGCTGGCGTGTAATGTCTTGTTGTATGCCGATAAAATGCGTACATACGCCCGTTTCGCTAAACACGGGGCTAATCGATAACTGGTTCCAAAACAGAGTGCCGTCGCGGCGGTAGTTACGTAGCAGTACTTGCACGTCTTGATGTTGAGTGACACCGCGGCGAATTTCTTCAACGGCTTCCGGGTTAGAATCTTCGCCCTGTAAAAAACTGCAGTTGCGGCCCAGTGCTTCTTCAGCGCTGTAACCGGTAATGTCGGAAAACGCACTGTTTACATACACCAGAGGCAGGTGGGGCTGCGTGGCATCTGCCATCACCACGCCGTTGGGGCTGGCTTCGATTCCCCGTTTGAGTAGGCGTAGCTCGCTTTCATCCTGTTTGCGCTGAGTAATATCACGGCAAATCGCATAGACGCCTATCATTCGTTCATCGGCGATAATCGGCACGTGGGTGACTTCAAGCTGAATGGCATGCTGATGACTGTTGATGCTAAGAGCTTGATAGCTTTGATGTTGCCCTTTTAAGGTGGCGTTAAAGGCAGCTTTTGCCTCTACGAGAGCGTCGATATGGAGCAGCTGAAAAAAAGCGTTACCGGTTAAACGCTCATTGGCGATACCGGTGATATGCGCTGCGGCTGAATTACAGTGCTTGATAATGCCATCAAGGCTCAGCTCAAATATGGCATCGGGATGATGGGTAAACAGCGCGTGATGGCGCGCCTGCAAAGCGTGAGGTACATCCTGTACGTTATAATTGTTTGCAATACTCTCCTTAACGTTTGCCATGAAGACTCTTTTCACAAGTTAATCCGTGTCACAAATTTGTCATAAAATAGGCGTTGGCTTTGGCGGCGTTGACTAAGGAAACGCTGCATAAATACAGCCGTGGCTGCCTAAGTGCCACCGGCAGGGTAAAATATCGTCTTCCACTGTCCGACTGAGTTTCCAATGAAGCAGATCTCGTTTGCTCAGGCTGAGCACCAGAACAAGAAGAAGGTCACCCGCCGGGAACGGTTTCTGGCGCAGATGGAGGCCTTGATGCCATGGCAACGCTTGATTGGGGCGTTGTCGCCGTCCTACTTTCCGACGTCGGCGGGCAAGCGCGGTCGGCCACCCATCGGTCTGGAACGGATGTTGCGGATCTATTTCCTCCAGCAATGGTATGCACTGGCCGATGAGGCGCTTGAAGATGCCATCTATGACAGCCAGGCCATGCGCGACTTCATCGGTATCGACCTGGCCATCGAGAGTGTTCCCGACGCGACCACGTTGCTTCGCTTTCGCCATCTGCTTGAGAAGCATGCCCTGACTCAACGGATCTTCGAAGAGATCAATGCCAGTCTGGCTGACCAGGGCCTGTTCATGCGCGAGGGCACTATCGTTGACGCCACCATTGTGGCGGCGGCGCCTTCCACCAAGAACAAGGCCAAACAACGTGATCCAGAGATGAAGCAGACCCGGAAAGGGAATCAATGGTTCTTCGGGATGAAGGCCCATATCGGCGTCGATGCCGTGACGGGGCTGACCCACAGTGTGGCCGCCACCTCGGCTAATGTCGCCGATGTCACCATGACGGGGCATTTGGTTCGTGAGGATGACAAGCGAATATACGGCGATGCGGGTTATCTCGGCATGGAAAACTATCTGGGTGAAAATAAGCATGACCCGGACACTCGGTGCTGCGCCGCTGCCAGACGCGGCGCCATCAAGCGAATGGAAGACAGTCGAAAGAAAGCGCTGCTGCTGGCCTTCGAAAAGACTAAGGCCAGTATCCGCGCCAAGGTCGAGCACCCGTTTCATGTCGTCAAAAATCTCTTCGGCTACCGCAAGGTTCGCTACCAGGGACTGGCCAAGAACCAGGCGCAGCTGCTTAGCTTATTTGCACTGGCTAATCTGGTGCTGGCGGGACGATGTCAGAGACATCTTGGTGGGGGTAGTGTGTCTTGAATTCGGCTGGGCAGCCGGAAAACAAGGCTGCCAGGTAAAAAACGCCACTGACAGTGGCTAAAGATTGATCGCGGAGATAGTACTCGGGCCACATTGGGAACGTCAGTTGCCCACATACAAATTGATCAGCGTTTCCCTAACCATTGCCCAAATGAGTAGGCTCGAAAGCTTCGGTAGCGGCGGCCACGTAATGGCCGCCGCGCTATTTTAACTATTCCATGCGGTTAGCCGTGTTGACTTGGTCCGCGCTGAGCTCGGTAAGCTATGTTGAACGCGTATGTTTTTCATTTTCCCCACTTTAAAAAGTAATAAGATGCGACTGCTTTTTAAGGCGTGCCATGCAGCAGCTTTAGAATTAATTGTATTAGCTTGTTTTTATGGAGCTGGTTGAACGTTGCAAATCGATCAACGTGGTGCTCAAGGAGGCAGCTAGGCAAGTTTGGAAAGCGCTTAATACTAGATTTTCTAGTTTTAATTGACTAGCACGATGGTGCTCTTCAGAGTGTAACGCTAAGGTTGTTTTGTGTCTTCCTTTAATCTTTTTTAATGATGCTTTTTGTACGGAACATGTCTCTTTAAATATATAAAAAAACAGAAAAATTTAATTGGCGTGCAAAAATAAGCCGTGCTTGAATCCATAAATCACCCCATCGACCTTGGGATTCTCGATCAACGACCATTGACAACGGCTAGCAAGCGCGCATGGTGCGTGATAGACTATGCCATCCTCTCAGACAGACCCGTGAATGGGCAGCTCGATTTAACTGCCTATTATACGTTTTGGTAGGGTGGAAAAGCCTGCCAAATCAACTGGTTGTTATAGACCTGATCAGCTAGTTGTTAGAGAAGTGTCATGTTGCGGAACGTCGTGCTGTCATAGCGCAGCCGACAAACACATATTTAATTTCGTTGCCGTTTTTTCGGCAACCTTTATTCTCCAAGGAGATACCCTGTGGCGAACAGCAAGCAAGCTCGCAAGCGCGCCCGCCAGGCCGAGAACCGTCGCGTCCTGAAATCCAGCCAGCGCAGCATGGTCCGCACCTACATCAAGCGTGTAGTGAAAGCGATCAGCACCGGCGACCACGCTAAGGCAATGGAAGAGTTCAAGGCCATGCAGCCGGTCGTTGACCGTATTGCAGACAAAGACGTGCTGTCTAAGAAGAAAGCAGCTCGCCTGAAGAGCCGTTTGAACAAGCGTATTAAGGCACTGGCGGCGTAAGCCGGCAGGCGCCATAAAAAAACCGGCTGCGGCCGGTTTTTTTGTGTCTGAATGATTTTTCTAGACAGTCTTTCTAGACAGTTTTTCTGGATGGCTTTTGTGGATAGCTTATGACAGCGAAGAAAGCTCCCAATACTTCCTCAAACACCGCAATAGTCCGCCGCGGGCTAATGCGCTCGGGTCTCGTCGTCAGTGCGATGACGATGCTGTCGAGGGTGATGGGGCTGGCGCGCGACGTGGTTATCGCTACCTTATTAGGGGCAGGGGATGGCGCCGATGCGTTTTTTGTGGCGTTTAAGATCCCTAATTTTTTGCGCCGTCTATTTGCCGAAGGGGCCTTCAATCAAGCCTTCGTGCCGGTGCTTTCGGAGTACTCTACCCAGCGTAATCGGGAGGAGATACGTGCGCTACTGAATGCGACCGCGGGTAGCTTAACCGCAGTGCTGGCGCTGATTACTGCCGTGGCAATGCTCTGCGCGCCGTGGTTGATTTGGGTGTTTGCCCCCGGGTTTGGCAGTGAACCAGAAAAGCTAGCGCTGACCGCGGATATGCTGCGCTTAACGTTTCCCTATTTATTGCTGATTTCGCTTACCGCGTTTGCCGGTAGCGTGCTGAATACCTGGAACCGCTTTGCGGTGCCTGCGTTTACCCCGGTGCTGCTTAACCTTTCGCTGATTGGTGCGGCGCTGTTCTTGATGCCGCTAATGGAAGAGCCCGCCATGGCGCTGGCCTGGGGCGTGCTGATCGCCGGGGCTGCTCAGCTGGTTTTTCAGGTGCCATTTTTACTGCGCTTGGGGCTGATGCCCACGCCCTGGCCAAACTTTGCCCACGAGGGCGTACGGCGCATACTGAAATTGATGGGGCCTGCGCTGTTTGGGGTGTCGGTATCGCAAATTAATCTGCTGTTGGATACGGTCTTGGCTTCGTTGCTAGCGGCGGGTAGCGTGTCGTGGCTCTATTACTCTGACCGGTTGGTAGAACTGCCGCTAGGCGTGTTTGGCGTGGCGATTGGTACGGTGATTTTGCCAGCGCTTTCCAAGCGACATGCTGACCAGTCCAAAGAGCACTTTGCTGCGATGCTCGATTGGGCTATTCGCATTGTGTTGCTGTTAGGCTTGCCCGCGGCGCTAGCGCTGGCGGTGTTGGCTGAGCCGCTGTTAATCACGCTATTCCATTACGGCGCGATGACTGACAACGACATCCAAATGGCGGCGATGAGCCTGCGCGCTTACGCCTTCGGTTTGGTAGCCTTTATGCTGATCAAAGTATTGGCACCGGGCTTTTTTGCCCGTCAAGACACCAAAACCCCGGTAAAGGTAGGCATTATCGCCATGGTCGCTAATATGGTGCTTAACCTGCTGCTAATTTGGCCGCTGGCGCATGCCGGGTTGGCGTTGGCCACCGCGCTGTCAGCCTTCTTGAACGCTGGCCTGCTGGGTTACCTGCTGCATAAGCAGGGTGTGCTAGTGTTTCAGCCGGGCTGGAAGCGTTATTCGGTACAGCTAATCGGGGGCAGTGGGTTAATGTGTGCGGCACTCTATTTTGTGGCGCCGGACTGGCAAGCGTGGCTCTCCTTTGGCCTGTGGCAGCGGATAAGCTGGGTCACTGGGCTGGTGGTCATGGGCGGCTCACTCTACTTCGCGTGGCTGGCAGCATTAGGTTTACGCATCCGTCATTTTAAAATGCACTCATAACGCTGCACCCTGGCGTGTGGGTTCGTTATAATCAGAGGCTTTGTCCTCCCAACGGCTGAGGTGCCATGCGCGTCATTCGAGGTCTGCACAACTTGAAAGCGGCTCATCGTGGCTGCGTTGCGACTATCGGTAACTTCGATGGTGTGCATCGCGGCCATCAGGCCATTCTTCAGCAGTGCCGTGAACATGCCGCACGCTGGAGTGTGCCGCTGACAGTGGTGGTGTTCGAGCCCCAGCCGCGCGAATTTTTTGCCGGTGACCAAGCACCGCCGCGGTTAACCCGCCTGCGAGAAAAAGTGCGTTTACTGCGTGATTTTGGCGCAGAACAAGTGCTGGTGCTGCCGTTTAACGATACGCTGCGCAGCCTGACGGGGCGCGAGTTTATCGATCAGGTATTGATTGATGGGCTCGGCGTTAAGCATTTGGTGGTCGGCGATGATTTCCGTTTTGGCTGTGATCGTCGCGGTGACTTTGCGCTGCTGGCGGAAGTAGGGCGCGAGCAGGGGTTTGGTGTCGAGCA
Organism: Vreelandella arctica; assembly: GCF_037070215.1. NCBI lineage: Bacteria > Pseudomonadati > Pseudomonadota > Gammaproteobacteria > Oceanospirillales > Halomonadaceae > Vreelandella > Vreelandella arctica. Next base: position 221,646 of record NZ_JBANSN010000005.1, read on the forward strand.
CACGCGCACGTTTACCGTGGATGACGAGCGGGTGTCCAGCACGCGGGTGCGTACCTTGCTGGCCAGCGGCAATTTTTCCGCCGCGGCGCGTTTGCTGGGCCGCCCCTATTCGTTGCATGGCCGTGTGGTGCGTGACCAGCAGTTGGGGCGCACGCTTGGCGTACCCACCGCCAACTTGCCGCTGCTGCCCCAACCGTTAACGCTGCGGGGTGTCTTTGCGGTAGTCGCTGAGCTTGAAGGTGGTGAACGCCACCAGGGCGTTGCCAATGTTGGCTTTCGTCCGACGGTGGGTTCAGAGCGGCCAACCCTTGAGGTGCACCTGCTGGATTTTGCCGGTGATCTTTACGGCCAACGTATGACGGTATACCCCTGTACGCGACTGCGGGGCGAGGTCAAGTTTGACGGCCTTGACGCGCTGAAAGCGCAAATTGAACGTGACCAAGCCCGTGCTCGCCACTATTTTTCGGCGGCAGTGGCCAACCACGATTATTCTCTTCCGCTGGCCTCGGCCCCGCTTGGGCGTGAGACCGCTTCTTCTGATTCATCTTCGGCGGGAAATTCCGCTGATGCTAACGACGGCTGACCGGACTATGGATTACAAGCACACGCTGAATTTGCCTGAAACTGACTTCCCCATGCGCGGCATGCTGCCAAAGCAAGAGCCAGGGCGGGTTTCCCAGTGGCAGGATATGAATATTTACCAGCGCCTGCGTGAAGCGCGTGCAGGTGCGCCGCTGTTTGTTCTGCACGATGGCCCTCCTTACGCCAACGGCAGTATTCATATCGGTCATGCCGTTAATAAAATTCTTAAAGATATCATCGTTAAGTCTAAGAATTTAGCCGGTTTTGACGCCCCTTATGTGCCGGGTTGGGACTGCCACGGTTTGCCCATTGAGCACAAGGTAGAAACCACCCATGGCAAGCACTTGGCGCCGGAACACGCCCGTGAGCTGTGCCGTGAATACGCCGGTGCGCAAATCGAAACGCAGTTGGCCGACTTTGTGCGTTTGGGCATTATCGGTGACTGGGATCACCCGTACCGCACCATGGATTTCGCCAACGAAGCGGGCGAGATTCGTGCCTTGGCCGAGATGGTCGACGCGGGTTACGTATTTAAAGGCTTGAAGCCGGTGAACTGGTGCTTTGACTGTGGCTCAGCGCTGGCGGAAGCCGAAGTCGAGTACGCGGATAAAAAGTCCGACGCCATCGACGTCGCCTTCCCGGTGGAAGACGCCGACAAGCTGGCGGCCGCGTTCGGTTTAAGCGAACTGTCTAAACCGGCGGCGGTAGTGATCTGGACCACCACGCCTTGGACCATTCCGGCCAACCAAGCGTTGAACGTTCACCCCGAGTTCACCTACGCGCTGGTCGATACCGGTGAGCGGCTATTGCTGCTGGCGGAAGAGTTGGTGGAAAGCTGTTTAGAGCGTTTTGGGTTGCAAGGCGAAGTGATTGCCACGACGCAAGGCAAACAGCTTGATCTGATCAATTTCCGTCACCCGTTTTATGATCGTCTCTCGCCGGTTTATTTGGCGGAGTATGTCGAGTCAGAAGTGGGCAGCACGGGTATCGTTCACTCCGCTCCTTCTTACGGCATGGATGACTTTTTGACCTGCCGCGAGCATGGGATGGAGTTCGATGACATGCTTAACCCGGTGCAGGGCAACGGCGTTTACGCTGACGACCTGCCGTTCTTCGGCGGCCAGATGATTTGGAAAGCTAACCCCCAGATCGTCGAAAAACTGCGCGAAGTCGGTGCGCTGATGGCGCATATTCCGATCAAGCACAGCTACATGCACTGCTGGCGCCACAAAACGCCGGTGATCTACCGGGCCACGGCGCAATGGTTTGTGGGCATGGATATTCAAGGCAAAGACGGCAAAACGCTGCGCGAGCGTGCTCTCGAAGGCATCGAGGCCACGGCGTTTACGCCTGCTTGGGGTCAGGCGCGCCTGCACAGCATGATTGCAAACCGCCCGGACTGGTGTATCTCCCGCCAGCGCAACTGGGGCGTGCCGATTCCGTTCTTTTTGCATAAGCAAACCGGTGAGCTGCACCCGCGTACCGTTGGTTTGATGGAAGAGGCGGCCAAGCGCGTTGAGCTAGAAGGCATCGATGCTTGGTTCAAGCTCGACCCCGCTGAGCTATTGGGAGCGGAAGCGGCGGATTACGACAAAGTCACCGATACACTCGATGTATGGTTTGACTCCGGTACCACACACCGCCACGTATTGCGTGGCTCGCACCCGCACGGCCATGAAAGCGGCCCGCGAGCGGATCTCTATCTGGAAGGCTCTGACCAGCACCGTGGTTGGTTCCACTCGTCGCTGCTGACAGGCTCGGCCATTGACGGTCATCCGCCTTATCGTCAGCTGCTGACCCACGGCTTTACCGTCGATTCTCAGGGCCGCAAACAGTCCAAATCGCTGGGTAACGTGGTCGCGCCCCAGGAAGTGATGGATAAGCTGGGCGGTGATATTCTGCGCCTATGGGTCGCCTCCACCGATTACTCTGGCGAAATGGCCGTTTCCGACGAGATTTTGAAGCGCACGTCAGACGTATATCGGCGGATTCGGAACACTGCACGCTTTCTGCTTTCAAACCTTAGCGGGTTTGATCCAGAGAAAAACCAAGTCGCATTTGGCGATATGTTGGCGCTGGATCAATGGGTCGTGGATCGTGCTTACCAATTGCAAGCGCGGATCGAAAAAGCCTATGAAGAGTACCGCTTCCTGGATGTGTATCAGCAGGTGCATGGTTTCTGCGCGCGGGAACTGGGTGGCTTCTATTTAGATGTCATCAAAGACCGCCAATACACCACGCAAACCGACTCACTGGCACGTCGCAGTGCGCAAACCGCGCTCTATCACGTGGTGGAAGCGCTAAGCCGCTGGATTGCGCCGATTCTCTCCTTCACCGCAGAAGAGATCCACGAGAATATCCCCGGTAAGCGTGGCGACAGCGTGTTGCTTGAGACCTACTACACGGATCTGGGTAGCCTGGACGATAACGCTGATATGGGCCGCGCGTTCTGGGAGCAGGTGCTAGAGGTTAAGCACTCGGTTAACAAGTGCCTGGAAGACGCCCGTAATGCCAAAGTGATCAAGGGCAGCCTGGCGGCAGAGGTCACGCTATACGTGAGCGATGAACTGCAGGCGACGCTGACTAAACTGGGCGATGAGCTACGCTTTGTCATGCTCACCAGCGAAGTCACGCTGAAACCTCTGGCTGAAGTAGATGGTGTAGAGGCGGAAACAACGGAGCTTGAAGGCTTGAAAGTGGTGGTCAAAGCCAGCGACAACACCAAGTGTGAGCGCTGCTGGCACCATCGCCCGGATGTAGGCACGCATGCCGAGCACCCTGATCTATGTGGCCGCTGTATCAGCAACCTCCCTGAAGGCAGTGGTGAGACTCGTTACTATGCTTAAAGAAGGAAATACGCCTGATACGAATACGTCTAGCGATGCCAGCGCGCGGCCGCCGATGCAGCGGCCGCTGCGCTGGCTATGGCTAGCGGTGGTAGTGATTGTGTTGGATTTGGCCACGAAATACGTGGCCAGCAGCCAGCTCGGCTATGCTCAGCCAGTGGAAGTGTTGCCGTTCTTTAATCTGACACTGCTACACAACACTGGCGCGGCATTCAGCTTTTTAGCCACTCACCCCGGCTGGCAGCGCTGGTTCTTCGCCCTTATTGCGATTGGCGCGACGGTAGGCTTAACCATTTGGCTCACACGCATCAAACACGATGAAAAGCTGTTGGCGATCGCGCTGCCGTTGATTATCGGTGGTGCGCTGGGGAATCTTTATGACCGCTTGGTGCATGGCTATGTGGTCGATTTTCTCTCTTTCCACGCCGCTGGGTGGTACTACCCGGCGTTTAATGTGGCGGATATTGCGATTACCCTGGGGGCTGTCGCTTTAATCTGGGAATCCATTATGGGCGAGCGGCGGCGCAAAAAAGTGGCCGAAACTTCCCATTAATTGAACGTTGAGAACTGCAATGAGTGACTATCTAATCGATGACGGCATGGAAGTGACGCTACACTTCACCTTAAAGCTGGAAGACGGCACTTTGGTGGACTCCACCAAAGACAAAGCACCGGCTACCTTCGAAGTGGGCGATGGCAACCTGCCGCCCGGTTTTGAGCATCCGATTAAAGGCATGGTCGCGGGCCAAGAGGGGACGTTTCAGATCACTCCGGAACATGCTTTCGGTCAGCATAACCCACAAAATATTCAGACCCTTAAGCGGACAGATTTTGGTGACGAGCCCCCGGAAATTGGCATGGTGATGTCGTTTGCCGATAAAGCGGGAACGGAATTGCCAGGCGTGGTCAAAACCATTGAGGGTGATCGTATTGAGGTGGATTTCAACCACCCGTTAGCAGGCCGCACGCTTACGTTTGAAGTAGAAGTACTGGACGTTAAGCCGGTGAACACTCATTAAGCAGATGCTACGTCGCATCAAGGCGCTCTTATGACAAGCACGCAGCAAACACAGCCTATCGAAATTAAATTGGCCAACCCGCGCGGCTTTTGTGCCGGTGTGGATCGTGCGATTGATATCGTCAATCGCGCGCTGGATGTCTTTGGCCCGCCCATTTATGTGCGCCACGAGGTTGTCCATAACCGCTTTGTGGTCGAAACACTGCGGGATCGTGGTGCTGTGTTCGTTGAAGAGCTGGATGAAGTGCCGGATGACGTTATCGTCATTTTCTCTGCCCACGGTGTTTCACGTGCGGTGCAAGCCGATGCCGAACGGCGGGGGTTGAAGGTATTTGACGCCACCTGCCCGCTAGTGACCAAGGTGCACCTGGAAGTGCTGCGCTATGCCAAACGTGGGCAGGAGTGCATTCTGATTGGCCATGAAGGGCACCCGGAAGTCGAAGGCACCATGGGGCGCTACGATACCTCCCACGGCGGGCGTATCTACTTGGTTGAGGACGAAAAAGACGTTGCTAACCTGGAAGTACGTGATCCCTCCAAGCTTGCCTTCGTAACGCAAACCACGCTCTCAATGGATGACACCGCCAAAGTGATTGATGCGCTGCGTGACAAGTTTTCCGAGATTCAAGGGCCACGCAATGATGATATCTGTTACGCCACGCAAAATCGCCAGGATGCCGTGCGTGAGCTAGCCGCCCAGAGTGATTTGTTATTAGTGGTCGGTAGCCCCAATAGCTCAAACTCGAACCGCTTGCGGGAGCTTTCGGAGCGTATGGGTACACCTGCCTATTTGATCGACAACGCCGATCAGATCGACCCGCAGTGGCTTGAGAATGTAGCGCGTATCGGCGTCACCGCTGGCGCCAGTGCCCCTGAAGTGCTGGTCAAAGGGGTGATTGCCAAGCTTCAAACCATGGGCGCTGCTATGCCCGAAGAGTTACAAGGCCGCGAAGAAACCATTACTTTTTCCATGCCAAAAGAGTTACGTGAGCAGGTGATTGTCAGCAGCTGATCTTAGGCTTCGTGATGCAAAGCGTATGAGTTTGCGACATACTCAAAGTATGAGCTAACGACTACAGGAGCAGCGCCGCGTGCCTTACGCTTGTCATCCTTCCCCTGGCCGTTCGTATATGAACGGCCAGCGCGGCTTCACCCTTATTGAGCTAATGATCGTGGTTGTGATCGTTGGCATCATTGCCTCCATCGCCTACCCCAGCTATACCCGCTATGTGGAACGCAGCCAGCGCGCTGAAGCCACAGCGGTGCTAATGGAAGCCGCTAGCCGTTTGGAGCGCTGTTATACCAGCAGTTACAGCTATGACGGCTGCACTAATGCCATCGACTATCTTAATGATCAGTCAAATGAGTTATACGCGACATTTGAGCTTGTTGATCCAGAAGCAGGCAGCTATGTGGTGCGTGCCACAGATGCTACGGATCGTGTGAAATCGGGCTGTAAAACGTTAGAGCTACGCAGTAATGGCGAGCGTGCGCCCGAGGGTTGCTGGTAATTTATGAATCAACGCGGCTTCACGCTTATTGAACTGATGATTACCTTGGCCATTGCCGCGATTCTGGCCACGGTGGCGGTGCCTGCATTCTCAGGCTTTCTTGCCCGCCAGCAGTTAGCAAGTGATGTTAATGAAATTATTTCCGTGCTCAGTTTGGCTCGTAGTGAAGCCATTAAGCAGCGGCGTGACATGGAAGTAGTATTTTCGCCGCGAGAGGTGAGTAACCCGCGTGGTGTGTGCAATGAAGGGCAGAGTGTAAAGCCGGGTGGCGACGATGCGGCTCGTTATCTTTATCCCTCCTGGTGCTATTGGGTTAAACCTGTCAATGAAACTAGTAATGATCAAGTGCTTCGCATCAGTCAGGCAGATAATCTTAGCCATAATGTGAGCAGTGGTGAGTTGAAAATTATCTTTGAATCACTGGGAGAGGCAAAAACGTCTAGCTGCCCAAATTCTGTCTGCAAAATCACAATAGGCCCGCGTCAAGATAATGCATCAATTAATCCTGTGACACTGGAAGTTCGCGCAACGGGCAGCATCCGCAAGGAGAATCCATGATTCATCAGCGCGGCTTTAGCTTAATAGAAGCGCTCATCGCGCTGGTGGTGCTTTCCATTGGCTTGATCGGCGTAGCCGCCATGCAGCTTAAAGCATTACAAAGCGCCACTGCCGGTTACCAGCGCTCGGTGGCAACGCTGGCGGCGGTAGATGCCCAAGAGAGGCTGTGGGCGGAGTTGGCTCAGTTAACTGATTGCACCGTTATTCAAGGCAGCAATATCGAAGACGATTGGAGAAGCCACTGGTTTGAAGGAAGCCAAACGCCTATACGCCATTTCAGTGGTGATATCGCTGATAGTAGTGACCCTAACCTTGGCACCTGTGAGTTCAGAGTTGAAATTAATCTGGAGCAGAATCCAGGTGATATCGACCCTGAAACCTTCACCTACACTTTCCGTCTTCCTGACCTTTCCGAGTAGGTAATAATGATGCCCTACCAACGGCAAACAGGTTTTACACTCGTTGAATTGATGGTCGCCATGGCGATTGGCACCATCATTATTTTGGGCGCTGGCCAGCTTTTTCTCACCACATTTCAAACCTTTAGAACAGTAGATGAGTTAAGCCGCAAGCAGGAATCGTTAATTTTCACAGTAAACACGCTGATAGAAGCAGGCCGTAAAGGAGATATGGGTAACTACGCTATCGTGCTAGATGAACGAGACTCTGACAATGGTAAGCGCTATTACTGTGTGCTGCGTGATGTAGTAATAGAGGAGCCAGTAGTAGACCTTGCCCGCGTAGATGATGTTGCTAACTGTCCGATGCTTCCTGTACTTGGTGGCAGTAGTGCGTTTTCTTTAGTTACATTGTTTATTGGCGATTGCCGAAGCAATGAACATTCAGTCTGCGATACCTTTACTTTTAGGGTCAGTGATCGCGACACAGTCATCAATTCACAAGGGCCAGCCTCATGAAAAACCAACAAGGCGCAGCATTAGTAATTGTGATGGCTCTGCTCTCTGGCGCACTGATGATCGGTATTTCCGGCATGAACTCAGCGCTGATTGATGAGCGGCTGGCGGGGAATTACCGCGCGGTGGCGCTGGCTCAGATGAATGCAGAGAGAGCAGCATCAGAGGCTGACACCCACTTTAATGATGAGAATGATTGGAAGGATAAGCTCTATAGTGCACTTTCATCTGAGGATGACTGGAAAGCAGCGGTTAAATCACAACGCTACGAAGAGTTAAAAGAGAATTATCCAGAAGGTATGATTAAAGAAGGGATTTGTGATAGCGGTGAAGATAGCTATAGTAGGTGCTTATATTTTCCTGTTGTTGTAGATGGATCAGAACATTACGTCGTTGCCATGGGTGCGGTTGAAGATGAAGCAGGAAACACTATCGCTGAAAGCGAGCCTATTTTTTTGAAATATGATTATGATGGAGTTAGTCTGCCACCCATTATTAAAGATTTTCTTGATAATCTTAAGGAGCTGGGTGGGTTTATAACCATACTTAAAGAATTTAAGGAAGAATTTGTTGATGCTAATGGAAATCATGCTCAAGAATGGATTAACTATATTTCTAACGCCAATGAAAATGGCTCTTTGTTTGAATCTGATGAGGAATTTTTAGCTTTCATAAATAGTTTGAAGAGTTCTGAGCTTGTTAATTATTTCTCTGAAACTCCTGATGGTAAATTGAGTGATTATAATGGAAGTATAGTCGTAGTAGATGGCGATTTTGAATGGAAGGGTAATCAGGGTGATTTCTCTGGGGTTTTAATACTATTGGGAAAAGGAGAATCTGGTTTTAACTATAATGGCGGCGGTAATAACGAGATTAGAGGGAGCATAGTTCGTATTCCTTATGAGAATGTCGAGGGAAAAGTCAATTTCTTAGAACCAAATATACGTGTAAATGGCGGCACAGGTGATTTTGTATTTGATACAGAAGTCATTGATGGCTTAAAAGGTGATGTTGGCGGAGGCGCTGAAGGAGATTTTGATATACAACGTTGGGAATAGGAGTGAAATTTCTTGTGTAGTATCATGGTTTTTCAAGCCATCCATCAGCCAATATGAGCTAAGAATTCTAAATGAGTGAGCAGCCCAAAACCCGCGTTCTCACCGGTATCACCACCACCGGCACCCCGCACCTCGGTAACTATGTCGGGGCGATCAAGCCCGCTATTGAGGCCAGCCAAGACCCCAACGTTCAGTCGTTTTACTTTTTGGCTGATTACCATGCGCTGATCAAGTGCCCAGACCCCGCGCGCGTACAAGCATCGCGTTTGGAAATTGCCGCCACCTGGCTGGCGTTGGGGCTGGATACCGACAATGCCATTTTCTATCGCCAGTCGGATATTCTGGAAATCCCCGAGCTCACCTGGATGCTCTCTTGCGTGTGCGCCAAGGGCTTAATGAACCGCGCCCATGCATATAAGGCGGCGGTGGCTGAGAACGAAGAGGCGGAAAACCAAGACCCGGATAAAGGCATCACCATGGGGCTGTTTGGCTACCCTGTGCTAATGGCGGCGGATATTCTAATGTTTAACGCCAATAAGGTGCCGGTAGGGCGTGATCAGATTCAGCATATCGAAATGGCCCGTGATATCGCCGGGCGCTTTAATCATCTCTACAAGGGCCAGCATTTTGTCCTCCCAGAAGCCGTCGTTGACGAGAAGACGCAGCTTCTGAATGGGTTGGATGGGCGCAAGATGTCCAAAAGCTATGATAATACGATCCCGCTCTTTTCGGCTGAGAAAAAGCTGCAGAAGCTGGTACGTAAGATCAAGACCAACTCACTGGAGCCCGGTGAGCCGAAAGATCCGGACACCTGCACACTGTTTCAGATTTACTCCGCTTTTGCGACGGCGCAAGAGACCGCCAACCTTCGCGAGCAGTATGCTGCAGGCATTGGCTGGGGTGATGCGAAGAACCAAGTGTTTGAGTACTTGAACGCTCACTTAAGCGCGCCCCGTGAACGCTATAACGCGTTAATGGAAGATCCCGCTCATATTGAAGCGGTACTTCAGAAAGGCGCAGAGCGGGCGCGCGAAGAAGCGGCAGTGACGATGGATCGCTTACGTGCTGCCGTTGGCCTGGGGCGGTTTGTTTAATATCTGAATACTGCCATTCACAGTAGTGACCTGTTAGTCATCTAGCAGTAACGACGAAGCCCCTTCCGCTTGGAAAGGGCTTCGCTTGTTTCGGGCCTCGCGCTTTGCTACTAACGAGGCTGTTAGTGACAGCTCAGCCTTCAATCGGGGGCGTCAGTCATTAACTGAATGAGCATGGTTGTACATGAGCATGGTTGTGCTGATGTCCTATAGTGCTTATCACGTAGGCTATGTATTTCTCAGATACGTACTTCGCTTCGCAAAAGCAACGCATCCACAAAGGGAATATTGTATGCGGTCAAGGTATCGACATCAGTCGTTTACGGAATGTGCATTGATAGCCTTAACGCTGGCCGTCGTCGCGTTAATGCTTTGGAAGCTTGTTGGTCTACTGATCCTGATTTTTGGCGCAGTGGTGGGCGCCTGTATATTGCAAACGGGTATGACGCCACTTTTGAGGCTAGGCGTGCCACGGTGGCTGGCGTTGTTAACGGTGATTATTACGCTAACCCTGGCGCTAGGCTTAGTTAGTTGGGCATTTGGCGCGCAGGTGTCTGCTGAGTTGGAATCACTGGCTGTTCTATTGCCCGAGGCATGGGATCAGCTTCAGGAAAGGCTTGAAGGGTCGCAGCTAGCGCCGTTGGTTGATAACGCAGCTGAGCGGGCGGGTAACCTGTTTGGTAATGGTATTTCTCAAGTGGGGATGGTAGTGGTCTCCATGGGAGGCAGTGTTGTCAGCTTTTTCGCGCTTATCGTCGGCATGGTTTATTTTGCTGCACAGCCGGGTCTTTATCGCCGTGGTTTATTGCTACTCGCGCCCATTAAAAGCCGCCCACGTTTGGGTGAAGCGCTGGATGAGAGCGGTAAGGCGCTTCGCTTTTGGCTTGGCGGGCAGTTAGTGGCCATGGTGGTCACGGGGCTCTTAGTGGGTGTCAGCATGTGGCTGTTAGGCGTACCTGCGCCGCTTGGCTTGGGGTTGGTGGCGGGGCTATTGGATTTTGTGCCACTGGTGGGGCCCCTGATCGCTGCTATTCCTGCGTTGTTGCTTGCCTTCACGGTGAGTCCTCAAACCACGCTATTTGTGCTGATTGCGTATACGGTTATTCAGCAGGTAGAGGGCAATATTTTACAGCCGCTGGTACAGCAGCGCGCTGTTCACTTGCCTCCAGCGATGCTGCTATTTTCGCTGTTTGCAGCCAGTACTCTGTTTGGTTTAGCCGGCCTGATTTTGGCCGCACCGCTGACGGTGGTGGCGTTTGTGTTGGTGAACAGGCTATACGTCACTCGAGAGGAAGAAAGCCAGTAAATAGTGTTAATCGTCATAAATGCCGCTGCACAAATAATTGTACGCCGATTATTAGCAGCGTTAAGCTTGTCATCATTATCCGTACTAACTGGATCCATTCTGTCTGGAAGCGCCTGTTCGTGAAGAGGCGCTTTTGGCATTGATAAAGGTGAATGTATGTCTACAACGACGGCTGCTGCGCCGCAGAGTTACCGCGTGCCGCTTATCGCCACTGCGGCGATCGTGCTTGGCGCGTTGCTTATAGGGGTGGTATTTGAGGCCAATACGGGCCTGTTGATGATTGTCGGTGGGCTGTTTGGCATGGTGCTTTATCATGCTGCTTTTGGCTTTACCTCGGCGTGGCGGGTATTTATTACCGAACGGCGAGGGCGTGGCTTGCGTGCCCAGATGGTGATGCTGGCGATTGCGGTGGTGCTGTTTTTCCCTGCGTTGGGAGCGGGCACGCTTTTTGGTAATGAAGTGTCGGGCTTTGTCGCGCCTATCGGTATCTCCGTGCTGGTGGGGGCATTCTTATTCGGGCTGGGTATGCAGTTAGGCGGTGGGTGTGCCTCTGGTACGCTTTTTACAGCGGGCGGTGGTAACGCACGTATGTTGATCACCTTGGTGTTCTTTATTGTCGGCTCGGTGATTGGCTCGGCGCATTTTGCCTGGTGGCAGAGTTTGCCGGCCTTTCAGCCGGTATCACTGGTCAACGTGGCTGGTGTCAGTGGCGGGGTGGCGATTAGCCTGGTGCTGTTTGCTGCGATTGCTGCTTTCACCTGGGTGATGGAGAAGCGCCGCCATGGTCAGTTAGAGCAGGCGCCTGCCGTCAATAAACAGGGGGCTGAGCGTTGGCTGACAGGGCCTTGGCCATTGGTCGCGGGGGCCGTGGCGTTGGCGTTGTTGAATTTTGTCACCTTGGCATTGGCTGGCCGCCCATGGGGAATTACCTCTGCGTTCGCTCTGTGGGGTGCAAAGAGCTATGCGCTCGTTGGTGGCGATGTAAGCCAATGGGGCTATTGGCAAGCGCCGGGTAATGCGGCGGCCCTTGAAGCCAGCGTATGGAGCGATATCACTACGGTAATGAACGTCGGCATCATGCTGGGGGCACTTGCCGCCGCCAGCTTGGCCGGTCGCTTTGCGCCTAACTTCAAGATTCCATTGAAATCTCTACTGGCGGCAATTGTTGGTGGCCTCCTGCTGGGGTATGGCGCCCGTTTGGCGTATGGCTGCAATATCGGCGCCTACTTCAGCGGCATTGCGTCTGGCAGCCTGCATGGCTGGGTGTGGTTGGTTGCTGCGTTCGCCGGCAATATGCTGGGTGTTAAATTAAGGCCTTTCTTTTTTAACGGCGTAGAAGGCCGCAAGCCAACCGCTAAAACGAGTTAATGCTAACTTAGCGCTCCTCAAGTAGCCAAGTAGTTAAGGAATAAGTAAATAGGCGGCAGTTGGGTAGATAAATAGATGACGCCCCGGTTTGAAGCCCATTCAACCGGGGCGTTTTTATGTTAACAACGTCGCTCTCTTCTACCTTTGTAGCAGGAGCATGTTACATTAAGCCCAAACGCCGCAAACGCCCGATGTTGCTGCATTGCAGCAGTGATTGACATAAAAAGAGAATGCTTATGACTACCCAGAGTAAACGCCCTTTATACCTTCCTTACGCCGGTCCTTCTTTGCTCGAAATGCCGCTATTGAACAAAGGCAGCGCGTTTACTCAACAGGAGCGCCTGGCGTTTAACCTAATTGGTTTGCTGCCGCAAAAGGTGGAAACCATTGAGGATCAGCTGGAGCGGGTCTATCGCCAGTACCAGCAGTGCCATAGTGACCTTGAGAAACACATCCATCTGCGCGCTATTCAAGATGACAACGAAACGCTCTACTTCCGTATGGTTTCTCAGCATCTGGAAGAGATGCTGCCGATTATTTATACCCCCACGGTGGGGCAGGCATGTCAGGAATTCTCCAATATTTATCGTAACCACCGTGGTCTGTTTATTAGCTACCCTGACCGCGAGCATATGGATGACATCCTGCGCAGCGCCACGAAAGATAACGTCAAGGTCATCGTGGTGACGGATGGTGAACGGATTTTGGGGCTGGGTGACCAGGGAATCGGGGGCATGGGTATCCCGATTGGCAAGCTAGCGCTGTATACCGCCTGTGGTGGCATTAGTCCCGCTTACACGCTGCCGATCATGATTGATGTAGGCACCAACAACAAAGCGCTGCTGGATGACCCCATGTACATGGGCTGGCGCCACGAGCGGGTAGGTCAGGAAGAGTACGATGCTTTCATGGCTGAGTTTATTGCCGCCGTGAAGCGCCGTTGGCCTAACGTGCTGCTGCAATTTGAAGACTTTGCCCAGGCCAATGCGGTGCCGCTGCTTGAGCGTTACCGTAATGAACTGTGCTGCTTCAACGACGACGTACAAGGCACTGCTTCGGTGGTGGTCGGTACCTTGATGGCGGCTTGCCAAGCGCGTGAAGAAACCATTGCTCAGCAGCGTGTCGTCTTTGTGGGTGGCGGTTCGGCAGGTTGTGGCATCGCCGAGCAGGTGGTGGTGGCCATGGAAGCTGAAGGCTTGACCGAAAGCGAAGCCCGGGCACGCATTTTTATTGTTGATCGGGATGGTTTAATGACCAGCGATCAAGCGTGGCAGCGCGACTTCCAGCGCCGTTTGGCCCATGACCCCTCGCTGGTGGTTGGCTGGAATGGTCAAGGCCTGGAGGAGACGATCGCGCAGATCAAGCCAACGGTATTGATCGGCGTGTGCGGCCAGCGCGGCATATTTACCGAGCAGGTCGTGCGTACCATGCACGCGGGCTGTGAACATCCGGTCATCATGCCGCTCTCTAACCCGACTTCGCAAGCGGAGGCGGTACCGGAAGATGTTATCCGCTGGACCGATGGTCAAGCGCTGGTAGCCACCGGTAGCCCCTTTGCGCCCGTGGTTCACAACGGCCGCACGTATCCGATTGCCCAGTGCAACAACGCCTATATCTTCCCAGGCATCGGGTTGGGCGTGATTGCCGCCAGTGCCAACCGAGTCACCGATGAGATGCTGATGAGCGCCTCACGGGCACTGGCCCGGGAAGCACCGTTGGTCAAAGAGGGCAAAGGCGCGCTGCTGCCACCTCTATCGCGTATTCGCGATATCAGTAAGTCGATTGCCTTTGAAGTCGCTGCACAGGCGCAGCAGAATGGCGTGGCGCTGAAAACCAGCGGCACGACGCTGCGTGAGTTGATTGAAAAGGCATCCTGGTCGCCGGATTACCGCACTTACCGCCGCCGTGCTTTTTAAGCATGCACTTATCAGCAATCTGCTAGATCAAGCCCAAAAAAAGCCCCCACCGAAGTGGGGGCATGCAAGCATTGGTAGGTTTTACCTTTAGGCTGCGCCGATCATCTTGCGCAGCACGTAGTGAAGGATACCACCATGACGGTAGTAAGCCAGCTCGTTTACCGTGTCAATTCGACACTTGGCATCAACGCTACGTTCCCCGTCGGCATTTTTGATCACGACTTTGACGGTGCCACCCGGTGTCAGGTCGCTCAAACCGGCAATCGAAATCTCTTCATCCCCGGTTAATCCCAACGTTTGACGGCTTTCGCCTTCGGCAAACTGCAGCGGTACAACGCCCATACCGATCAGGTTAGAGCGGTGGATGCGCTCAAAGGATTCCGCGATCACGGCGCGAACGCCCAGCAAGCGTGTGCCTTTGGCTGCCCAATCCCGTGAAGAACCGGTGCCGTACTCTTTACCAGCGATCACGACTAGCGGTTTGCCTTCCTCTTTGTACTTCATCGCGGCATCGTAAATAGCCATCTGCTCGCCGCTGGGGACGTGGCGTGTTTCACCACCGACAACGCCATCGAGCATCTCATTTTTGATCCGCACGTTGGCGAAGGTGCCGCGCATCATGACTTCATGGTTACCCCGGCGTGAACCGTAGGAGTTGAAGTCGACCGGCTTAACGCCGTGCTCTTGTAAGTAGCGACCTGCCGGGCTGTCAGGCTTGATGGCGCCCGCCGGGGAGATATGGTCGGTGGTTACCGAGTCGCCTAGCATCGCTAGAACACGAGCGTTGTGCACATCTTCGATGGCATCCGGCTCGCGGCCCATGCCTTCAAAGAAGGGCGGGTGCTGAATGTAGGTCGATTCAGGCCACTGATAGACCTTGCTCTCTGAAACGTCGATGGCTTTCCAGACGTCGTCACCCTCAAACACCGCGCCGTACTCTTTACGGAACATCGCGGTATTGACCTTCTCAACGGCGCTGGCGATTTCTGCTTGAGTGGGCCAAATGTCTTTGAGATAGACAGGCTCGCCGCTGCTGTCGTTACCAATGGGTTCCTTGGTGAGGTCACGCTGAACATTACCGGCCAGGGCGTAGGCGACCACCAGGGGCGGGGAGGCTAGCCAGTTGGTTTTAACCAAGGGGTGAACCCGGCCTTCGAAGTTCCGGTTACCAGACAGCACCGAGGCAACGGCAATATCGCCCTTGTCGATTGCCTGCTCGATCTCGTCAGGTAGGGGGCCGGAATTACCGATACAGGTAGTGCAACCGTAGCCGACCAAGTTGAAACCCAGTGCATCCAGGTCGTCGTTTAACCCAGCGGCTTCCAAATAATCGGTGACGACTTTGGAGCCGGGGGCCAGTGATGTCTTCACCCAAGGCTGAGTGGTTAGGCCTTTTTCGCGTGCTTTACGTGCTAGCAAGCCCGCAGCCATCATCACGCTGGGGTTGGAGGTGTTAGTACACGACGTAATGGCCGCAATCACCACCGCGCCGGGGTCGAGGCTAAAGTCCTGATCATTCAGTTTAACGGCTTGGCTGGTGTCGTGTTCAAAGCTGCGTTCCACTCCGACCGCGGTTTGGCCGCCTTCAGAGGAGAGTTTCCCTTTGGCGGTTGAGTCTGCTTTGACGTCTTCCTGCATGAACTTGCCGAAGGCCGCCGCCATATCCTGCAGAGCGACACGGTCTTGCGGGCGTTTGGGGCCAGCCAGACTGGCTTCCACCTCGGTCATGTCCAGTTCCAGCGCATCGGTGAAGATCGGCTCATCGCTGGGTTCGCGCCACAGCCCTTGGGCTTTGCTATAGGCTTCAACCAGCGCAATTTGCTCATCTTCACGCCCGGTTAGGCGCATATAGTTCAGGGTTTCATCGTCTACCGGGAAGAAACCGCAGGTAGCACCATACTCAGGCGCCATATTGGCAATCGTCGCGCGATCCGCTAGCGGCAGGTCTTTCAAACCGTCGCCGTAGAACTCAACAAATTTACCTACCACGCCTTTTTTACGCAGCATTTCGGTAACAGTGAGTACTAGGTCAGTAGCGGTAATGCCTTCGCGTAGCTTGCCGGACAATTTAAACCCGATGACTTCTGGAATCAGCATCGACACCGGCTGTCCGAGCATGGCTGCTTCCGCTTCAATACCGCCTACACCCCAGCCGAGTACGCCCAGGCCGTTGATCATCGTGGTGTGAGAGTCGGTGCCCACGAGCGTGTCGGGGTAGGCGAAGGTTTTGCCGTCTTCGTCTTTGGTCCATACCGCTCTGCCTAGATACTCCAGGTTGACCTGGTGGCAAATGCCGGTGCCAGGCGGTACGACGCTAAAGTTGTCAAATGCCTGCTGACCCCAACGCAGAAACTCATAGCGCTCGCGGTTGCGCTGCATTTCGATATCCACGTTCTCTTGGAACGCGGCGGGGTTACCAAATTTATCGACCATGACCGAGTGGTCAATGACCAGGTCGACCGGTGATAGCGGGTTGATCTTGGCTGGGTCTTCGCCAAGGCTTTCGACAGCAGCGCGCATGGAGGCTAAATCCACCACGCCAGGGACGCCGGTGAAATCTTGCATTAAGACACGTGCCGGCCGGTAGCCTATTTCACGGCTGGAATAACCTTCTTCCTGCCAGTCGACCAGGGCCTGCATGTCTTCTTCAGCCACACTTTCGTCATCGCCGAAGCGCAGCTGATTTTCGAGTAGGATTTTGAGCGTCTTGGGAAGCCGGTCAATGCTGCCCAGTGCCTCTGCCGCTTTGGGTAGGCTGTAATAGTGGTACGTTTTACTGCCCACCTCTAAGGTACTTAGCGTATCGGGTGTCTTGCTCATGTGTCTCTCCTCTGATTGCTGAGTGTTGCCCTCAGCGTGACGGTCACGATCTTCCTGTCGTATTGATTACCCTAGTATGGCTTACCCCAGTATGGCGTGATTTAGTAATAACACATGGGTGTTTGCATCGCCTCTTTCAAGGTTTCTTCGCCTAATAGCGTAGATGAAACCTTGCAATAGCTTGTACTTGGCACCATTTCAGGCAGACTCTGTGCCTAATTTTTTATAAAGCTTTTACCCAGCTATCAATAAAGCTATCAGTCAGATCTTTACAAGGTGGTGTCATGGAAACTCGTCATGAGCGTTTGATTATTCTTGGATCCGGCCCGGCAGGCTATACGGCCGCTGTGTATGCCGCACGGGCAAACTTGAAGCCATTGCTGATCACTGGTATCCAGGCGGGTGGACAATTGACCACCACAACGGATGTCGATAACTGGCCGGGCGATGCGCAAGGGGTTCAAGGCCCTGAATTGATGGAGCGCATGAAACAGCACGCTGAACGCTTTAATACCGAAGTGCTGTTTGACCATATCAATGAGGTCAGCTTAGGCGAAAAACCCTTCACGTTGAAAGGCGACAGCGGCATTTATACCTGCGATGCGCTCATTGTCGCCACCGGTGCCAGTGCCCGTTATCTGGGTTTGCCCACCGAGCAGCAGTTTATGGGCCAAGGGGTTTCTGCCTGCGCGACCTGCGATGGCTTTTTCTATCGCAATCAGGAAGTCATTGTCGTCGGTGGTGGTAACACCGCCGTGGAAGAAGCGCTCTATCTCTCTAACATTGCTTCTAAAGTAACGCTGGTCCACCGCCGGGATACGCTGCGGGCAGAAAAGATTCTGCAGGATAAACTGCTTGAGAAAGCCGCCGCCGGCAAGATCGTCCTTGAGTGGTTCCAGGAAGTCGAGGAAGTCCTCGGCGATAACTCGGGCGTTACTGGGGTGCGAGTTAAGTCCACTAAAGATGGTGCCAGCAAAGAGATCCATGCGCCTGGGCTTTTCATCGCCATTGGCCATAGCCCCAACACCGGGATTTTTGAAGGTCAGTTAGCCATGAACGGCGGCTACATCAAAGTGAACGCAGGTCTTGAAGGTAATGCCACCGCCACCAGCGTGCCCGGCGTGTTTGCCTGTGGCGATGTAATGGATCACATTTATCGCCAAGCGATCACCTCTGCCGGTAGCGGCTGCATGGCGGCGCTGGATGCCGAGCGTTATTTAGACGGCATTGCCGGGTAACGTTGCACTCTGCTCTGAAGCGCCTAGCAATCGATAGGCGCTTCATCGATTCTCAGGCGCCCCAACTGGCTCAGCACTAGCTTTTTCCCCTGCGACTCTTCGGCACCGTTGCCTGAACAAATAGCAAAACTGCCGTTATAACCGCTGGTATAGCCCAATGAGCTGTAGCGAATGCGTGACCAGCCCCGGCTGTAAGTTACTTGTGTGCCTCGCTCGGCAGGCATAACGCGCAAAATATCGTCGGCTTGAACGTTATCTGTTTGATCCCCCTTTACGATCATAAGCTCACCGCCCCATTCGCTACTGCATGCCGTGCGGTCTTCAGCCGCCGGGCAAAGCGTGATCTGGCGACGCTGGCTGATGGCCGTATTGCGTGCTAATGAAAACGCGCTTTGTAATCGATTGATTTCACTGGTCTGCGCGGTTCGCTCACCCAATGCTTGAAAATTCGGCAGCCCCCAGGCGGTCATAATGCCGACTAACAGCAGCGTGATCAGTAGCTCAAGCAACGTAAACCCGCTTTCAGGTAGCGTGCGCGCGCCGTTATGGCCATCGTTCATCGCCTCTCCTTACTTGACCTTGTTATAGCCCGCGCTATGCTCAGTGCCGGTGTCAACGGCCATGATCAGTTGGTGGCTTAATCAGCCTAGGCGATAGTCACTATTTTTTATGTAAGCCAAAACGGACAATGTTGTGAGCGATTTCTTAATTATTGGTGGCGGCGTGATCGGCATGATGACGGCGCTGCAGTTAGCCGATGCGGGGCAACAGGTCACGCTGGTGGATCGTGGCGAGTGCGGTAAAGAAGCGTCGTGGGCCGGTGGCGGTATCGTCTCACCGCTTTATCCGTGGCGATACGATGCTGCGATATCGCAATTATCTCGCTGGTCGGAAGGTGTTTACCCCTCGTTGTCCCTGCGGTTGCTGGAAGAGACCGGCATTGATCCTGAGTATCGCCAAAGAGGGCTGCTCTACCTGAACGTAGATGACGCCGATAGTGCTCTGTGCTGGGCTCGACAGCTGGGTAAACCGCTAGAGCGGGTGGGGGCCGATTTCGTCCACGATAAAGAGCCAGGCGTGGCAATGGCGGGCGACAGCGCGCTGTGGATGCCGACCCTGGGCAGTGTGCGTAACCCGCGTTTAGCCAAAGCGTTGAAGGCGCGGTTAACGGCGATGCCTCAGGTAACGCTGAGAGAGCAGTGCGAGGTTAGTGGCTTTATCCAAAAGGATGGCCAAGTGGAGGGCGTGGTTAGCTCACAAGGGCCGTTAATTGCTGGGCGCATTGTGGTGTGTGGCGGTGCCTGGGCTGCTGTACTATTAGCGCAGCTAAATGTACAGCTGCCGGTAAGGCCGGTAAAAGGACAGATGATCGCTTACCAGGCACCCAAAGGGTTAGTGCAGCGTGTGGTGTTAAAAGATGGGCGTTATATTATTCCGCGTGCAGACGGGTTGCTGTTGGTCGGCTCTACGTTAGAGGAAGCTGGATTTGATAAGACCACCGACGCGGCAGCCCTGGCATCGCTAAAACACAGCGCCGAAGCCATTCTGCCTGCCTTGGCAACCTGCCCGGTAGCGCATCAATGGGCCGGGCTTCGCCCAGGTTCGCCGGCGGGCATTCCTTTCATCGGTGCCCTTCAAGAATGGCCTAACGTATTCATTAATGCGGGGCACTATCGTAATGGCTTGGTATTGGCGCCTGCCTCGACCCATTTATTGGCGGATCAGCTGCTTGGGCGCGAGCCATTGATCGACCCCGCGCCTTACCAGCCCACGCCCGAGCGGCTTATTCAGGCTTAAGGCGCGCCGTCTTTCTCCTGCTGCTCTTGTAAAAAGCGGTCACGGTGCGCGCTGGAGCAGAACCACTGCTCGTGGTCGCGCAGCGCTTCATCTTCAGGTACGTGCACCTCGCACCAGCGGCAGCGCACCATTTTACCGCCTTCATGGCGATTGACTTGTTTATGCTGCGCTTCATGCTCAAGTTTACGTTGTCGATAGATGCCGTAGAGCTTTAAACCGGCATAAAATACAACGGCGAAGATAATCAGCCGAATGATCAAGAGGTTCATCCTTATTTTGTCTCCCGAATGAGGGAACTAGGCTTGGGATTGACGCATGGCCTTTGCCAGTTGGTGGCCCTTGCGGGACAATACGACTATGACGGTGTAACCCTATTTCAAAGATTCTCAAGAGATTTTGACGCCCATGCAAGACTTAACGCTGGTAATGGCCCAACTCGATCCTCTGGTCGGGGATATTCCCGGCAATGCCGCACGCGCGATTGAAGCAGTGCGCGAAGCACGGATTGAGCATGGGGCAGATATTGTTGTCTTTCCTGAGCTTTTTTTGTCGGGCTACCCGCCGGAAGATTTGCTGCTGCGCCCCTCAATGGAAACCCGCCTACGTGAAGCACGCGCGCTAATGGCATCAAAAGTTGCCCGCGATGTGCTGGTGATTATTGGCTACCCAGGGGTTCGCGAAGGTCGCTGTTACAACTTGGCTGGGGTGCTCTACAACGGCCAGTGGGAAGCTGAATACGCCAAGCAGGCGCTGCCTAACTACCAAGTGTTCGATGAGCAGCGCTATTTCACACCCGGCACTGAAACGCTGGTGTATGAGCATAAAGGCGCCAAACTGGGCATCGTGATCTGCGAAGACCTATGGGATGGCGCGCCGGTAAAGGCCGCCGCGGAAGCGGGCGCTGAGGTGCTGGTCTCCTTGCACGCCTCTCCTTATCACCAGGATAAGCCCGCGGAACGGCTGCGCCTGTTGGAGAAACACGCCCAGGATACGCAGCTTCCAATTGTGTATGTGAACACCATCGGTGGCCAAGATGAACTTGTCTTTGATGGCGGCTCTTGCTGCGTTAACGCCAGCGGTGAGTTACAGGTGCTGGCACCGTATTGGCAGGCAGGCCTGATGCCGGTTCAGTTTTTGCAAACCAGCGCGACGGTGTGGGAACCCCAAGCCGGAGAGATTGACCCGGAGGTAGAACCGGAAGAGAGCCTTTACTGTGCGCTCGTGACCGGGCTGCGCGATTACGTCAACAAGAGCGGTTTTGATGGTGTGGTGCTGGGGCTTTCCGGCGGCATTGATTCTGCGCTTTCGCTGGCGATTGCGGTTGATGCGCTAGGCCCTCAGCGGGTGCAAGCGGTGATGATGCCGTACCACTACACGGCGGATATTTCCAAGCAGGACGCTGCAGAGCAGGCCAATATGCTCGGCGTGCACTACGAGATCATGCCGATTGAGCCCATGGTCGAAGCCTTTATGGGGACGCTTGCTGAGAGCTTTGCCGGTACGGAACGCGATACTACCGAGGAAAACCTGCAGTCGCGCTGCCGCGGTGTGCTGCTAATGGCGATTTCCAATAAGAAAGGCTTGATGGTGCTGACCACCGGCAACAAGAGCGAAATGGCGGTGGGTTATGCCACGCTGTATGGGGATATGGTGGGCGGCTATAACGCCATTAAGGATGTGTATAAAACCTGGGTTTATCGCCTTGCCCGCTGGCGCAACACGCAATCACCTGCCATTCCTGAGCGGGTGATCGAGCGGCCACCCAGTGCCGAGCTGGCGCCTGATCAACAAGATAGCGATTCCTTGCCCGATTACGATGTGCTCGACGCGATCTTAGTCAGCTATATTGAAGGCGATATGAGCGCTGAGGCAATTATTGCCGCTGGTTTTGACGAGGAAGACGTTTATAAAGTGGTTAAGCTCGTCGACCGCTGCGAGTATAAGCGCCGCCAAGCCCCGATTGGCGTTCGGGTGACGCCACGCGGTTTTGGCCGGGACCGCCGCTACCCGATTGTTAATGGCTGGCAGCCCGGCGCGTGATCAAACTTAGCGATTCATAAAGACGCTGTTGAGGTATCTTAAAAACTTTCCCACTCAGGTTCGGCCTGCTGAGCTTTTGCAGCAGGCAGTGTACCCATCGTATTAGACGAATGAGCACGCACAGGTGCCAATGCGGTACGCGGCGCCTGTACGTTTTGGGGGGAGTCAGGCAGTTTGAAGACTTCCATGGCATGCAGCAGAGAGTGAGCGTTTTGACGCAGGTTGTTGGCGGCGGTGGCGCTCTCTTGTACCAGAGCAGCGTTCTGTTGGGTTACGTGATCCATCTCGGTCACTGCTCTACCTACTTCTTGCACGCCAGTGCTCTGCTCGGCACTGGCATTACTAATTTCTTTCATGATGCTATTCACGCGCTCGATGGCCGCCACAATTTCAACGGTTGATTTGCTGGCTTCTTCGGCGCGTTCATTGCCATGGTTAACCCGCTCTAGATTCTTGGAGATCAGGTTGTTGATTTCCCGGGCAGCGTCGGCACTGCGCTGGGCAAGCCTGCGAACTTCTTCAGCAACGACCGCAAAACCACGCCCGTGTTCGCCAGCGCGGGCAGCTTCGACCGATGCGTTAAGGGCCAGGATATTGGTTTGAAAAGCGATTGAATCAATCGTCGAAATGATGCCTGAAATTTCCTGTGAGCTTTTATTCAGATCGTTCATGGTGTCTACCACCTGATGAACTGCTTCCCCGCCGCGAGTAGCGGTGCGTGAAGCGCTCGTCGCTTCTTGGCTTGCCTGTTCTGAGTTCTCGGCGTTAAGTTTTACAGTGCTATTGAGCTGCTCCATGGCAGAGGCCGTCTCGGCCAATGCGCTTGCCTGCTGTCCAGTACGTGAGGAGAGGTCATTATTACCTTCAGCAATTTGCTCGCTATTGCTGGCAACTGCCTCTGCAGAGGCGCGAACCTGCGTCACAATAGTTTGTAATTGATGTGCCATGGCAACCTGAGACGCCATAATGCTACGTGTATCGCCCTTTTTGAGTTGCCCTTGGCTGGTTAATTCACCACGCCCAATAGCTTCTGCAAACGCTTTGACTTCGTGGGGTTCGGCACCTAGCTCACGCAGCAGCTGGCGGGACAAGAACACGGCAATAAATCCTCCAATTAGCAATGCAAACAGTGTCAGGCCCAGCATCTGCATTTGAAAGCCGGAAGCGGTGTCGCGAGCGTCAGTGGTGGTCGCATCGTTTAATTCTTGTTGTAGGTCGATAAACTGATTAATGCGGTTTAGCCACTCTGTGTAGGCGGGGCCTGCTTGTTCGAGCAGCATCGTTTGAGCATTTGCATACTCATCCGCTTGGCGGGCGGCAATAACCTGCTCAGTTAAGGTTCGTGTGATCTCCGCTTGGTCATTAATACTGTTAACAATACTCTTTTCTTGCGGACTGCCAGCGTGCTGGCTGGTTACTTGCTGCATACCTGTTTCTGCAACACTGTAAGCATCTCGAAGGCGCTGTATTTCGCTCTCTAGCGTACCCAGGTTGCCATCCCCTGAGGTAATAACAATGTCACGCAATACAATAGCGCGATCATGTACGCTACCGCGCCAGTCCACTGCAAAACGCTGTTTAGTACCGTTGACATCGTTAATGGTGGTTAGGCCACGGTCAATTTGATTGACTTGGTAAATTCCCACGGCTGTTAACAAAACCAATAACCCTAGGAGGGCAGAAAACCCTACGGCTAATCGGGTACTGATTTTAGTGCCGGACATGGTTAACAGCATTGAATATCGCCTTAGTCGCCTTTTAGACGCTTTATTTTATAGGGGCGATGATGATAGCTTTTTGTACAATAGTTGTACATAGGGTGTTTTGTATTATATGGCAGTGTAGTAATTTTCCCTTAAATCTCCTTTCATCAATGGACTGTTTTCTTTTAATGCAAAAAACCACGCCGAGGCGTGGTTTTTTGCGGATGTGTACCGCTTTTATTGTTGCAGCATGTTTATAGGCTCAATCATCTTGGCCTAAATGCTTGGGAACAAAACGGCTGCCCTGCAGCTGTTCGTGGTCAGGCGCGTTTTCGCGCAGTACAGCTAGCACCTCATTGGCGCGATCATCCATGTCCAAGCCTTGATAGCCTTCCACCATGGTGGCTAGGGCATCCCGGGTGGCGCTTGATTCAGGATAGTTTTCGACGACCCAGCGGCCGCGTTCAACTGCTGCCAAATAGGCCCCGCGGCGCAGGTAATAGTCGGCGACATGCAGTTCATGGCGGGCCATTAGCTCACGTAGATAGACGATGCGCTGCTGGGCATCCGGCGCATATTCACTCTGCGGGTAACGCTGGATCAGCTCGCGGAAATCATTGTAAGCATCCCGCGAGGCGCCCAGATCGCGCTTGGAGATGTCGATCAGGCGCAGGCGCTCTAAGCTGAAACGGCCTGCTTGCCACGCCGAAAGGCCGCGAAGATAGTAGGCGTAGTCTACCTGGGGGTGGTCGGGGTGAAGGCGAATAAAGCGGCTGGCCGCTGCCCGGGCTTCTTCCCAATTACTGTTTTCATAGTAGGCATAGATCAGCTCAAGCTGTGCCTGCTCAGCGTGGGCGCCAAAGGGATAGCGTGTATCAAGCGCTTCCAAACGCTCAATCGCGATCGGGTAACGGTTGCTGTCTAAGGCCGTGCGGGCCAATTCATAGAGCTCGCGCTCTTGTACCCCAGCAAATTCATCTTCCTCTTCTTCACTGGTGTCGTTACTCGCACAGCCCGCTAAAAGGGCAAGGCTTAGGGCTAGAGCACCAAAGCGGTTGGCAGCTGAAAAAACGCGCATCTTCATCCTCGTTGCAAACAAGCCTCAATCACCAAAAAGCGGCGATGGCCATAAGTAGAAATGGTAGAATAGGTCGCAGTCCGCCCACTATAAAACACCTCGACATAAAACGCAGGCTTAGCGACGTTTCGTCAGGTGCCGTCAATATTGATTTTTCCATGCTGAGGCTGATTTTTCGCCTTGCTGGGGTTTTTTTCGCGCTTTAAAGAGGTTTTTCATGTCTCGAATAGTTGAAGACACGCAGCGTGTGCCCGCCACACTGGCCGGTGCGCGGTTAGACCAAGCGGCGGCGGAGTTGTTCAGCGATTACTCACGTGAACGCTTAAAAGCGTGGATTAATGCCGGTGAATTAACCGTGGATGGCGTGCAAGCCAAGCCGAAAGCCAAGCTGCACGGTGATGAAGTGTTGGCACTGCAGGCCACCATCGAAGACGATACGCGCTTTGAAGCGCAGGATATCGCGCTGGATATCGTGTATGAAGATGACGCGGTAATCGTCATTAATAAAGCGGCGGGTATGGTCGTTCATCCCGCTGCAGGCAACCCGGATGGCACGCTGCTCAATGCCTTGCTTTACCATCACCCGGCGCTTGCTGAAGTGCCACGTGCGGGTATCGTTCACCGCCTGGATAAAGATACCACCGGCTTGATGATGGTGGCGAAAACGCTACCCGCTCAAACTGTTCTGGTGGATCAGTTGCAGGCACGCAGCGTGTCGCGCCAGTACGACGCGGTGGTGATTGGTAAGCCGGTCTCTGGCAGTACCATTGATGCGCCTATTGGCCGTCATCCGAAAGATCGTAAGCGCCAAGCGGTGACCACAGCAGGTAAGCCAGCCATTACCCATTTCCGTGTGGTCGAGCGGTTTCGTGCGCATACTCATGTGCGGTGCAAATTAGAAACCGGGCGTACCCACCAAATTCGGGTACATATGGCCCATGCTCGCTATCCGTTGATTGGTGATCCCATGTATGGCGGCCGAGCCAAGCTGCCGCCAGGCGCTGCGGAGCCATTGAAGGAGATCTTGCGCGAGTTTCCGCGTCAGGCGCTACATGCGCGGAAGTTGATTTTCAAGCATCCGGTCAGTGGCGAAACTGTTACTTTTCAGGTCGATCTCCCCGATGATTTGCTAATGTTGTTGGATTACCTGCGCGAAGATAACGAGACGATGAGATGAGCGATGCCATTAATTTAAGGCCGACGCTTTTAATGCCTGACTGGCCAGCGCCGGCCAATGTAAGAGCCTTTGTGACCACCCGTGAATCGGGGCCTAGCCAGGGGGATTTCGCCGCCTTCAACACAGCTGATCATGTCGGTGATAACCCCGACCATGTCGCACTATGTCGCCGCCTGTTGCAAAAAGAGATCGGGGATGAGCGACCGCTACTGTGGCTTAACCAGACCCACGGTGCCCGCGTTCAGCAGGTTTTCGAACCTAACGTCGCCGATGCGGATGCTGCCATTGCTACGTCTAATGAGTACGCCTGTGTGGTGCTGACAGCAGATTGCCTGCCGGTCATGCTGTGCAATCGCGCTGGAACCCAGGTCGCCGTTGCCCATGCGGGGTGGCGTGGTTTGGCAGGTGGCGTGCTGGAGGCGACGATTGCTGCAATGAATACCGATCCCGAGGACATCCTTGTGTGGTTGGGCCCCGCGATTTCCAACGCTCAGTTTGAGGTTGGCCCGGAGGTCTATGGTGCCTTTGTGGCAGTGCATCCTGACATCGCCGACGCTTTTGATCATAGTCCCTACCGGCTGGGTCATTACATGGCCGACTTGTACCGGTTGGCGCGGTTTCGTTTGGAAGCACTAGGCGTAAACAATATAAGTGGCGGCCACTTCTGTACTGCCTGCGAGTCGCGATTCTACTCCTACCGTCGCGATGGCGGTAAAACCGGCCGCATGGCCAGTGTGATCTGGATCAATTAAACCAGTGGTTTGTTCACACACCTCTTGAAAAGCATGGAACTGACGCCATTTAACTTGTCAAGCTAATCGTGGTTTAGCACGTTCAACGACAGGTTGCCGGGTTACGCGGTGCGTCCAAACGCACGGTACCCCCAGGAGGAATTTCATGCGTTTTGATAAATTTACCGCCAAGCTCCAAAGCGCGATTGCCGAGGCGCAGTCACTGGCCGTTGGTCGCGGCCATAATCAGCTAGATCCCGCTCATTTGCTGCTGGCTCTGCTCGATACCAAAGACACCGGTATTAAAGCCCTGATTGAAAAAGCCGAGGGGAGTCCCTCGCGTCTGCGCGATGGGTTGATACAGCAACTGGATAATTTACCCAAGGTAGGCCAGTTCGATGGTGAAGTGCAGCCATCGCGGGACTTTATCAAGCTGTTCAACTTAACTGACCGTGAAGCGCAAAAGCGCGGCGATCAGTTTATTGCCAGTGAGCTAGTGCTGCTGGCAGCGCTTGAGATGAACTCGGCCCTCACCAAACTGCTGAAAGACGCAGGTATTAATCGCAAATCCCTCGAAGCGGCTATCAATAGCCTACGCGGCGGCGCCACGGTGGACGATGCTAACGCCGAAGATCAGCGTGAAGCGTTGAACAAATACACCATGGATCTTACCCAGCGTGCGCTGGACGGCAAGCTGGATCCGGTGATTGGTCGCGACGACGAAATTCGCCGTACGATTCAAGTACTGCAGCGGCGTACTAAAAACAACCCGGTTTTAATCGGTGAGCCGGGCGTGGGTAAAACCGCCATTGTCGAGGGGTTGGCCCAGCGTATCGTTAACGGCGAAGTGCCTGAAGGGTTAAAAGATAAGCGCGTGCTCTCGTTGGATATGGGCTCGCTGCTGGCGGGCGCCAAGTTCCGAGGTGAGTTTGAAGAACGCCTGAAAGCGGTGCTTAAAGAGCTCTCTCAGGAAGAGGGGCGGGTAATTCTGTTTATCGATGAACTGCACACCATGGTCGGCGCAGGCAAAGCCGAAGGCGCCATGGATGCAGGCAATATGCTCAAGCCTGCCCTGGCTCGCGGTGAGCTGCACTGCGTCGGTGCGACCACCCTTGATGAGTATCGTAAGTATATCGAGAAAGACGCCGCGCTAGAGCGCCGCTTCCAGAAGGTGTTGGTGGATGAGCCTTCCGAAGAGGACACCGTGGCGATTCTGCGCGGCCTGAAAGAGCGCTACGAAGTACACCATGGCGTGGATATTACCGACTCGGCGATTATTGCGGCGGCCAAGCTCTCGACGCGCTATATCTCAGATCGGCAGTTGCCAGACAAAGCCATTGACCTGATTGATGAAGCCGCGTCGCGTATTCGTATGGAGCTGGACTCAAAGCCAGAGTCGATGGACCGCCTAGATCGCCGCTTGATTCAGTTCAAGATGGAGCGAGAAGCGCTCAAGAAAGAGACCGATGAGGCGAGCAAAAAACGCTTGGAAGCTTTGAGCGCCCAGATTCACGAGCTAGAACGCGAATACGCAGACCTGGATGAAATCTGGAAAGCTGAAAAAGCCAGTATACAGGGGGCGGCTCAGTTTAAAGCCGACCTTGAGCAGGCTCGCCTAGATTTAGAACAGGCGCGTCGTCAGGGTGATCTGGGGCGGATGTCGGAAATTCAGTACGGCAAGATTCCAGCACTCGAAAAGAAAATTGCCGAAAGTGGCGAAGGAGAAGCGGATACCTCAAGCCACCAATTGCTGCGCTCCAACGTGACCGAAGAGGAGATCGCTGAAGTGGTTTCCCGCTGGACAGGCATCCCGGTCTCCAAAATGCTTGAAGGCGAGCGCGATAAACTATTGCGCATGGAAGAGGCGCTGCACGAGCGGGTTATCGGGCAGGATGAAGCCGTTGAGGCGGTGGCGAACGCAGTGCGCCGCTCACGGGCAGGGCTTTCAGATCCCAATCGCCCCAATGGGTCATTCCTATTCCTTGGCCCTACCGGCGTAGGTAAAACCGAGCTATGTAAGTCGCTGGCCAACTTCCTGTTCGATACCGAAGAAGCGATGGTGCGTATCGATATGTCGGAGTTTATGGAGAAGCACTCCGTGGCTCGTTTGATCGGAGCCCCTCCTGGCTACGTCGGCTATGAAGAGGGCGGCTACTTAACCGAGGCCGTACGGCGCAAGCCTTACTCGGTGCTGCTGTTGGATGAGGTGGAGAAAGCGCACCCGGATGTCTTCAATATCCTGCTACAGGTGCTGGAGGATGGCCGCTTGACCGATGGGCAGGGTCGCACGGTGGACTTCCGCAATACCGTGATTGTAATGACCTCCAACATGGGCTCGGATATTATCCAGCGCATGGGGGGAGATGATAGCGACTATGAAGTAATGAAAAACATGGTCATGGAGGTGGTGGGTAACCACTTCCGGCCTGAGCTGATTAACCGTATTGATGAAGTAGTGGTTTTCCACGCACTGGGGCAAGAACAGATCCAGGCGATTGCCGGTATTCAGTTGGAGCGCTTGAAGTTACGCCTTGCTGAGCACGACCTGAAGCTAGAGGTCAGTCCTGAAGCCATGGCGCAATTGGCGGTAGTCGGTTTTGACCCTGTCTATGGGGCGCGGCCACTCAAACGGGCGATTCAAAGCCGTATTGAAAACCCGCTGGCGCAAGACCTGCTGGGGGGTAAATTTACCCCCGGTGATACCATTCATATCACGGCAGAAGAAGGCAAGTTGGTGTTTAGCTAATCATTGGCAACGCCTTTTTGCGCAATTGAATAGGGAAAAAGCCCTGCTAGCGTTGCTGGCGGGGCTTTTTTAATGGCTTCTTGCGACCTTTGTTGCGTTTGGCCCGATCGGAGGTTGACAGGCTGAGGGCGCTAATGGAATCTTGTCGGTTCCTGATTTGCGGGCGCGGACTCAACGGGCAACCCCTAATCCCCGCGCGAAGGGTAGGCGAAGGCCTCTACCCGCCGAAGGACTTCCGGGCTTGGGCTAACCGCTCAACCTGGCCAACGCCCCGACACGGCGAACTGCCGTGATAAGAGTGCAGGCCCTAACCGGGCCTACTGCCAGGGTTTGGCATCAGGTGCCGGCAAGGGCCGGCAGCGGCATACCGCCGCACTCGACACCGTGCCCGTGTGGGTACGGATCGCACTCGAGACCTCCAGGGGAGAAATACAGTGGAACTGCTTTCCGGCGCAGATATGATCGCCCGCTTCTTGCAAGATGAGGGCATCGAATACATTTATGGTTACCCCGGCGGTGCAGCGCTGCATATTTACGATGCACTCTTCCGCCAGGACAAGGTGAAGCACATTCTGGTGCGTCACGAACAAGCGGCTACTCACGCGGCCGATGGCTATGCTCGCGCCTCGGGCAAAGCGGGCTGCGTGCTCGTCACTTCAGGCCCCGGTGCCACGAATGCCGTGACCGGTATTGCCACCGCCTACATGGATTCCATTCCCATGGTAGTGCTGTGTGGTCAGGTGGCCAGCCACCTAATTGGTGAAGATGCCTTCCAGGAAACCGATATCGTCGGTGTGACACGCCCGATCGTGAAACATAGCTTCTCAATCCGTCACCCGTCTGAAATTCCGGAAGTGTTGAAAAAGGCGTTCTACCTGGCGTCGACCGGTCGCCCCGGCCCGGTGGTGGTCGATATCCCAAAAGACATGACTGCTCCCACGGAGCGCTACGAATACGTTTACCCGAAAAAGGTCAAACTGCGTTCGTACAATCCGGTAACCCGCGGCCATACCGGTCAAATCAAGAAAGCCGTCGAAATGATGCTGAAGGCCAAGCGCCCGGTGTTTTATACCGGTGGCGGCGTGGTGACGGGCAAAGCCAGCGAAGGCTTGACTGATCTGGTCAAACAGTTGGGCTATCCGATTACCACTACGTTGATGGGCATTGGCGCGTATCCGCAAAGTGATCGACAGTGCTTGGGCTGGCTAGGTATGCACGGCTCTTATGAGTCGAATATGGCCATGCACCACGCCGACCTGATTATTGCCATTGGGGCGCGCTTTGACGACCGAGTCACCAATAACACGTCGAAGTTCTGCCCGACAGCTAAAATCATTCACGTTGATGTCGATCCAAGCTCGATCTCTAAAACGGTACGTGCCGATGTGCCCATCGTTGGCCCGGCTTCCAGCGTTATCAATGAGATGATCAGCTTGGTGCAGGGGCATAACATTGCGCATCCTGAAGCACTGACGGAGTGGTGGGAGAAGATTGACGGCTGGCGCGCCGACCGTGAAGGCAAGCTTTATGAGCCGTCCAAGCCCGGCGAAGCGCTGAAGCCACAGGAAGTCATCGAAGCACTCTGCCGTGTTACGCGGGGTGAAGCTTATGTGACGACTGATGTTGGTCAGCACCAGATGTTCGCTGCTCAGTACTACAAGTTCGACAAACCCAACCGGCTGATTACCTCCGGTGGTTTGGGCACCATGGGGTTTGGTTTCCCTGCCGCGATGGGTATTAAACAGAACTACCCGGATGATGATGTGGTGTGCGTCACCGGTGAAGGCAGCTTCCAGATGATGATGCAAGAGCTCTCTACCTGTAAGCAGTACGGGGTGGGCGTTAAGATCGTTAATCTTAACAATGCATCACTGGGCATGGTGCGTCAGTGGCAGGATTTGAACTATAAGTCACGTCATGCACATTCTTATATGGAGTCGCTGCCCGACTTTCATATGTTGATTGAGGCATATGGGTTCACCGCGATTACCGTCAATACGCTTGACGAGCTTGAGCCAGCGCTAGAGCGTGCGTTTGCTGATAAGCATGAGCTGGTGTTTCTTGACGTGAAGGTCGACCCCTTTGAGCACGTCTATCCGATGCAGGTACCGCTAGGTGCCATGCGCGACATGCTGCTGTCTAAAACGGAGCGTACCTGATGCGTCATATCATCTCGATTCTGTTAGAAAACGAACCGGGTGCGCTGTCACGTGTAGTCGGGTTGTTCTCCCAGCGTAACTTCAACATCGAAACGCTGAACGTTGCCCCCACGGAAGACCCTTCGCTGTCGCGCTTAACGGTGACTACCGTGGGCGATGACCGTGTGATAGAGCAGATCACCAAGCATCTTAATAAGCTGATCGATGTGGTGAAACTGGTGGATCTCACCGAAGGTAACCATATCGAACGCGAATTGATGTTGGTGAAGGTGAAGGCGCTTGGTGCGGCGCGTGATGAAGTGAAACGTACGGTGGATATCTTCCGTGCGCAGATCGTCGATGTGACGCCAAGCCTGTACACGGTGCAGATCACCGGCGATGCGGGCAAGCTAGATGCTTTCCTTCAGGCCATGGCGCCGGTGGGTATTCTTGAAGTCGCCCGTACTGGGGTTTCGGGAATTGCCCGGGGTGATAAGGTTTTGTCGCTCTAAGCCCGAAAGTACGCAGCCTTTCAAGCATAAGCGTCGCTTCTTTCCCAGAGCGGCGCTTTTTAGTTATTAGCTTGTTAACGCTCGTTAACGCCAGCTCCCACAAGGCATCAATGCAGCAATTGGCTGGCTGAGTAGCACTCACCGTGTAGAATGAAAGCGACTACTGTTCCCGTGACTTCACTTTTAATGGATGAAACCTATGACACAGGACGCTCGCGATCAAGAGCACTCAAACTCTGATCAGTCAAATCCAGGCCAGCCTGATACGGCTGAACAGCAAGATAGTACTGACCAATCAGAAGTAGTTGGTAATGAGGATTTGGCGACTGCCTTCTTGCGTGAAACCGAAGTGGTTGAGGAGACTGTTGAAGACGGCAAAAAAATTCGCCGCCGTGGTATCTATTTACTTCCTAACTTATTTACCACTTCGGCGCTGTTTGCCGGTTTCTTTGCGGTTGTCGCTGGCATTAATGGTGAGTTTACCTCAGCTGCCGTCGCGATCTTTATTGCGATGGTGCTGGATGGCTTGGATGGGCGTGTTGCGCGAATGACCAATACGCAAAGTGAGTTTGGGGCCGAATACGACAGCTTAGCGGATATGATCTCGTTTGGGATGGCGCCTGCATTAGTCGCTTTTACCTGGATTCTGCAGGACATCGGTAAAACCGGCTGGGTAGTCGCCTTTCTTTATGTTGCCTGTGCCGCGCTTCGCCTAGCGCGCTTCAATGTGCAGATTGGCAGCGTGGATAAAAAATGGTTTATCGGCTTGCCGAGCCCCTCTGCCGCAGCATTGGTAGCCGCGAGTGTATGGACCTTCCATAGCTTTGACGCTGATGCCTTTGGTTTCAAACTGTTGATGTTGGTAGTGGTGGCAGCAGCAGGCGTATTGATGGTGAGTAACATCCGTTATTACAGCTTTAAGGACCTCGATTTTAAAAAGCCGGTACCTTTTGTTGTGCTGTTAGCCATTGTGTTGGCGTTTGTGATGATCTCGGTTGAACCTTCAGTAATGCTGCTATTACTGTTTGGTACTTATGTCGCTTCCGGGCCTGTGTTGGCCGTAATGCGCAAAGCAAAACCTAAGCACTAAAAATTTTTCCTACTCATTTTAATAAACCTCTTGCCAACCCGGCCGCGAAACCGTAAAGTACGCATCCGCTGCCGGGGACGCCAAGCGTTACCAGCGGTGAATGAGGTGTAAAAGCCTTGGTTTGTCAGGAAGTTAGCGCACGTTCCATTGCTCGCTTCACCCGCTAAACACAGCGGTTGACAACCACCAGGAAATGCGTAGAATACGCCTTCCTCGCTGCGGCAAGCCAAGTCAACGGCTCGCCAGGTTGCTTTCACAGTAACCACGACAGCGAAACAGCTCTTTAACAATTTGATCAGGTAATTCATGTGGGCGCTTGCTGACGTTGGTGACAAATCACCAAATATCAAGGCAAGCGGTCATGACAATGTAAATTGAAATGAATTCGTTTGAACCTTGAGCCAAGTTTGATCCGCTTTTGCTGCCTTCGGCTAGTCCGTAGGTCAGCGAGTAAGGATCACAATGATTGTAAACTGAAGAGTTTGATCATGGCTCAGATTGAACGCTGGCGGCAGGCCTAACACATGCAAGTCGAGCGGTAACAGATCTAGCTTGCTAGATGCTGACGAGCGGCGGACGGGTGAGTAATGCATAGGAATCTGCCCGATAGTGGGGGATAACCTGGGGAAACCCAGGCTAATACCGCATACGTCCTACGGGAGAAAGGGGGCTCCGGCTCCCG
>NZ_JBANSN010000060.1:0-8752 GCF_037070215.1 Vreelandella arctica
TCAGCAGCCGCGACAGCGTGGCTTGAGAGGGCCGGTCCTGGGCCAGGGGCGTTGTCCCGCGCGCATCGCTGCAGGCCAGCTGCCAGAGCGGATCACGGCGCAGCGTGTCGGTATCGCTGAGGTCGATCCAGCCCATCGCACGCTGCAGCACCAGGGTACGCAACTGGCTGGCCAGCGAATGAAGGATGCGCAGCGGGTGGCGTCGATCGACCAGATTGTCTTCCAGCGCCTCAATCACGCCGCTGTTGTCGAGGGCCTCACGCAACAGCAGAGCGCCGCTGTCGCTGGTAGTGCGCTGGCCGCTCAGCTCAACACGGACAGCGCCGTTGCATGAGGGCGTCCAGGTGGATAGGCTTTCATCCATAGCGGATGGCTCTCTTGGTTCAGATTCTTGGCGGAACACACTGAATTTTCAAGAGAATACCATCCGCTATCTTCGTTTTCGGGCCGGCCTCATGAATAAGCCGGGCTCAACACTA
Organism: Vreelandella arctica; assembly: GCF_037070215.1. Classification (NCBI taxonomy): domain Bacteria; kingdom Pseudomonadati; phylum Pseudomonadota; class Gammaproteobacteria; order Oceanospirillales; family Halomonadaceae; genus Vreelandella; species Vreelandella arctica. Next base: position 480 of record NZ_JBANSN010000060.1, read on the forward strand.
TAAAGAGAAAGAGTGCTTCACATTGATGAGTGTTGTCCACGATATGGAAAGCTCATTTCAGACCAGGCTCGCTATAGTAGTGTTAGCGAATCCGCAGCCTAAACGTTCAGGAGTGGCCCATGAAAGCCGTCGTATTCGAGCAGTTCTCTACCCCGCCCACTATTCAGCAGGTGCCGGATCCGACTCCCGAACCCCACGGCGTCGTGGTCAAGGTGATGGCTAACGGCGTATGCCGCAGTGATTGGCACGGCTGGATGGGCCACGACCCGGATATCCGACTTCCCCATGTGCCGGGGCACGAGCTGTCCGGCGTGGTGGAGGCGGTGGGCAAGGACGTGACGAAGTGGCGGGTCGGGGATCGTGTGACCGTGCCGTTCGTGGGCGGCTGCGGCACTTGCTTGGAGTGCCATGCAGGCCACCATCAGGTGTGCGATCACCAGTTTCAGCCAGGGTTCACCCACTGGGGCTCGTTTGCCGAGTATGTGAGCATTCACTACGCCGATGTGAATCTGGTCGCGCTGCCGGACACCCTGACGTTCGATACCGCCGCCAGCCTGGGCTGCCGATTCGTGACCTCTTTTCGTGCGGTGGTAGGCCAGGTCCGTGTGTCGGCGGGTCAGTGGGTGGCCGTGCACGGCTGCGGCGGCGTGGGGCTGTCGGCCATCATGATCGCCAGCGCGGCAGGCGCGAACGTGGTGGCGGTGGATATTTCCGAGCAGGCCCTGGCACTGGCGCGCCAGCTAGGGGCGGTGGCCACGGTGAATGCCAATCAGGTGGCCGACGTGGTGGAGGCGGTGGCCGAGATCACCCTAGGGGGTGCGCACGTCTCGCTGGACGCGCTGGGCCATCCCACCACCTGCTTCAACTCCATCAGCAATTTGCGCAAGCGCGGCAAGCATGTCCAGGTGGGGCTGATGCTGGCGGACCACAGTACGCCCGCCGTGCCGATGAGCAAAGTGATCGCCAACGAGCTGGAAATTCTCGGTAGCCACGGCATGCAGGCGCACCGTTACGGCGACATGCTGGCGATGATCCAGTCGGGCAAACTGGCGCCCGAGCGGCTGATTGGCCGCCGCATCACGCTGGAGGAGTCGGTGCAGGCGTTGATCGATATGGATAAGTTCGAAGGCGTGGGGGTCACCGTGGTGACGGAGTTTTGAGCCGATGCTCCGCTAGCTGTTGCCACGTAATTCTTCGATATGGGTGTCGGCATCCACATTCAAATTACCGACTAACGCGACTTCCTTCATGAAGAGCTGGCTAGCGGGCGACAGGCTAGCCCCTTTGCGGGTGACCAGTTCGTAGGGCTCGCTACGTGAGCGTAAACGTATGGGTAGCCTGTAAACCATGCCAGCGTCGACGAAGGGAGTCGAGGCATCGACGGACATGAGCGCGACGGATGCCCGGTCATGGCGAAGCATCGAAATGCTCGTGAACGCAGAAGCCGTTTCGATAGGGTAGAGCGGAAACGGTATCTTGGCCTCGTGAAACTCGCGTTCCAGCAGCAGCCGCATCGGCATGTTGGCGGGATACACGATCCACGAGGTGTTGGCTAAATCGATCAATGTCAGCGCTGAGCGCTGAGCGAGCGGATTGTCAGGGTGGCAGATGACCGCCAGCTCCTCCTCGTGGATGTCCAGACTGGTGTACAGGTGCGGCCTTTGATTGACTCGCGACCGGCAGATGGCGGCATCGAGTCGACCGCGGTCAAGTAAGTTGAGCAGGCGTGCGCTGGTATCCTCGACTATCTCGATGGAGATTGCTGGCTGCAGGCTACGAACCCTTGACAATGCCGCCGAAATCAGGGGGACGGCCCCCATGATCAAGCCCACCGCCAGTCGGCCACCCCGGCCCTGCTGCATGCTTTCCAACTCTTCATGAAAGTGGGCTAGGTCCGTATTGATCAGCCGTGCATAGCGCACCGCACAGAGTCCCATGTCCGTCGTTTCCAGCCCCTTATGGGTACGTTGAAACAGCTGAACGTCCAACATGGCTTCGATTTCGTTGAGAGCCTTGGTGGCCCCAGGCTGGGTCAGCGCCACGGATTCGGCCGCTTTCTGCACCGTGCCATGTTCATGCAAGGCAATCAGCAGACGCAAGTGGCGCATGCGTAGGCGGGAGATGATCGACGTTAGTGTAGACATGAATTTTCGTTATACCGCTATCAGAGGTTGTCATTATCCAGCGCTGGGCCCCGTGAATATAGTCAATGCAGAAAGTCACTCTCTATTTCCGAATAATTAACAAAGACGACAACACGCTATGGCACTGATCAATTACGTGACCCAAGTTCAGTTCGGCGACGGCAGCGTCGAGCTACTGCAAGACGAATGCAACCGCCTGGGCATCCATCGCCCATTGATTGTAACAGATGAGGGTATTCAACAAGCGGGGCTGCTGGAACGGATTCAGCGTGTCCTGGATCATCCCGCCGCCGTTTTTACCAAGACGCCGCCCAACCCGAACGAGGGCGCGGTACGCGAGGCGGTGGCGTTTTACCAGTCCCAGCAGTGCGATGGTGTGATCGCGCTGGGCGGTGGTTCGCCCATCGATCTGGCCAAGGGGGTGGCGGTGAGCGTGGCGCATCCCGGACCGCTGCGCCAATTCGCCGTCATCGAAGGCGGCATGTCACGGATCACGTCGGCAACCGCTCCGGTGATTGCCATTCCGACAACGGCAGGCACCGGCAGCGAAGTCGGTCGTGGGGCCATTCTGATTCTCGACGATGGCCGCAAGGTGGGCGTGCTGTCGCCCCACGTGGTGCCCAAGCTGGCGATCTGCGATCCCGAGCTGACGCTTGGCTTACCTGCCCGCATGACTGCTGCGACGGGCATCGATGCCATCGCGCACTGCATGGAAACCTTCATGGCTCCCTCGTTCAATCCTCCGGCAGATGGCATTGCCCTGGATGGCTTGCGGCGCGCCTGGGCACATATCGAAACAGCGGTCAGCGAGCCGGGCAACCGCGAGGCGCGCACGAACATGATGAGTGCCTCCATGCAGGGCGCGCTGGCCTTTCAAAAAGGGCTTGGCTGCGTGCACAGCCTGAGCCACTCGCTGGGTGGACTCAATCCGTCGCTGCACCACGGCACCCTGAACGCCATCCTGCTGCCTGCGGTGATCCGCTTCAACGCCCAGGCCGACACGATGATCAAGGAGGACAAGTTGGCGCGGATGGCGCAGGCGATGAACTTGCCAACGGGCCAGGACGTGGCGGCCGCCATGCAGGCAATGACTAAGCGTTTGAACCTACCCACTGGCTTGGGCGAGCTCGGCATTACCTCGGCCATGTTCGACGACATCATCAAGGGGGCGCTGGCGGATCATAGCCACAAGACCAATCCCATCGATGCCAGCGCCAACGACTACCGCCACCTTCTCGAATGTTCGCTGTAAACCTCGGCGAGCGATTCCTCTGAACCATCGGGAGAGCAAAGTATGAGTACCACGTTGACCGGCCAGCAGTTCATTGGCGGCGAGCGCAGCGGCCAGGGCCAAGCGTCGCTGGCCAGCGTCGCCGCCGCGGATGGTAGCCACCATGATCTGGCCTACTTTCAGGCGACGGTGGAAGAGGTCGAGCAGGCGGTAGCGGCCGCCTCTGAGGCTTACCCAGATTTTCGACAGCTCTCGCCAGAAGCGCGGGCGCTGTTTCTGGAGGCGATTGCCGACGAGCTCGACGCGCTGGGCGATGACTTCATCAATGACGTCGTGCGTGAGACGGCACTACCCGCTGCCCGTATCAACGGTGAACGGGGACGTACCAGCGGGCAGTTAAGACTGTTTGCCGAGGTGTTGCGTCGAGGCGACTTTTTGGGCGCGCGCATCGATCTGCCGCTACCCGAGCGCACGCCCATGCCGCGTCTCGACCTACGTCAGGTCAAGATGGGGCTTGGGCCGGTGGCGGTCTTTGGGGCGAGTAACTTTCCGCTGGCGTTTTCCGTGGCGGGGGGTGATACCGCCTCGGCGCTGGCCGCTGGCTGTCCCGTCGTGGTCAAAGCCCACTCCAGCCACATGATGACCGCCGAATGGGTCGCACAGGCCATCGAGCGAGCGGCACGCAGCACCGCCATGCCTGCAGGCGTGTTCAACATGATCTATGGCAGTGGGGTCGGTAAAGACCTGGTACAGGCACCGGGTATCAAGGCGGTGGGTTTTACCGGTTCGCTGTCAGGGGGGCGGGCGCTGTGTGATATGGCCGCGCAACGCCCGGAGCCCATCCCGGTGTTTGCCGAAATGTCGAGCATCAACCCTGTCTGGCTGATGCCGGCGGCGCTGCGAGAAAGAGGTGAGCGCATCGCCACTGAGCTAGCGGCGTCGGTGACCCTGGGGTGCGGCCAGTTCTGCACCAACCCCGGGCTGGTGTTGGCGGTGGACTCCCCGGAAACGGAGCAGTTCATTGCCGCGTTGGGCGACGCCCTGGCGAGTGCCGATGAGCAGGTCATGCTCAACCGTCAAACCCTGGAGCACTATCAGCAGGGCGTCGCGCGGCTCGCCGAGCTGCCCGAAGTCACTCAGCTCACCGGGGGCACTGCCGGGCCGGGTCGTGCACGGGCGCAGCTGTTCCGCGCGACGCCCGATGCTCTCTTTAGGTCGGATCGTCCGCTGGAAGACGAGGTCTTTGGGCCGACTACCATCGTCGTGACGGTACCGGATACCGAAACGCTGGCGCGCTATTTCGAGATCATGCAGGGGCAGTTGACCATCACCCTGCAGGCCGAGCCGGAAGACCTCTCCGCCCACGCGGCGATGATGACGCAGCTAGAACATCGCGCCGGGCGCCTGCTGCTCAATGGCTATCCCACGGGGGTGGAAGTGTGCGATGCGATGGTTCACGGGGGGCCTTATCCAGCGACTTCCGATGCCAGGGGAACCTCGGTCGGCACGCTGGCAATCGACCGCTATCTACGCCCCGTCTGCTTCCAGAACTACCCCGATGCCTTCCTGCCGAGCGCCCTGCAAAACGCCAATCCATTAGGGTTGACGCGCTTGGTCAACGGGCAGCTCAGCCGAGACTCACTCGGTTAGCACGCCGGTTCACGCGCAGCACATCTCCACAATAAAACAACATAGGTTCTATAAAAATGATGTTCAAAACGCCAACTCTAAAACGTATCACGCTAAGTGCCTTGATTTTACCATTAAGCTTATCGGCGCTTCATGCGCATGCAGCGTATCCTGAACGCCCGATCCAGATGATCGTCCCCTGGGCCGCCGGAGGAGGCACCGATTCGATCGCAAGAACGATTGCAGTGGCGCTCGAGCAGGAGCTCGGCCAACCGGTCAACGTGGTCAATCGAGCCGGTGGCGGCAGCGTCGTGGGTCATACCGTGCTTGCCAATGCGGCCCCGGATGGCTACACCATCGGCATGATGACCGGCGAGATCAGCATGATGCACTGGCAAGGCCTGACGGCGCTCGATTACACAGACTTTACCCCTATTGCCCAGGTCAATTATGACTATGCGGGGGTTCAGGTCAGCGCCGAATCGCCCTACGCCAGCTTGGGCGAATTGATCGAGGCCATTCGCTCCCAACCAGAGGGTACCTTCAAAGCCTCTGGCGTCGGCCAGGGCGGTATCTGGCACGTGTCGTTTGGGGGGATGCTGGTCGACCAGGAGATCGATCCGCGCGCCGTGCGCTGGATTCCCAGTGAAGGGGCAGCTCCTGCTATGGTCGATCTGGTGGCCGGCGGTATCGATATCGCGCCTACGTCAGTACCCGAAGCACGCGCCATGATCGATGCCGGACGCGTCAAATCCCTCGCCATCATGGCCCCTGAGCGTAACCCCGTTTTTCCAGACGTTCCCACGCTGAAAGAAGAGATCAATTCCAATTACACCCTTGGCGAGTGGCGTGGCATTGGCGGGCCTGCGGGCATGGACGAGGAGGTCGTCGCAACACTAGAAGCCGCGCTGGAGAACGCCTCTGAAAGCGATATCTATCAAGACTTCATGAGGCAGCAGGGGTTCGGCGCGGTATGGCGTGATTCGGCCGACTTTGCGGACTTCATGCAAGAGACCGACGCCCTGATGGGCAATGTCGTAGAGAATCTCGGGCTCAAACGCTAGGGTATCGTCGCCATGCTCAATCGCTCTTCGCAAACGCTCGGTGAGTGTTTCTCAGGGGGTGTGGTGGCGGCGTTGGGCCTCTTCATCGTCATGGAGGCCCAAGGCTTTCCCACCTTGCCCGGCCAGCGCTACGGCGCCGCGCTGTTCCCGCTTATCATCGGCTATGCCATGGTCGTGGGCGGCGCCTGGCTGGCGTTAGCCAACCTTCGCCCCGTCATGCAGTGCTTCACCGTTTCTCGCCCAGTGAACCTCAAAGCGACAGCCTTGAACTTTCATCGTCTGTTCCTACCCGTCTGGCTGGTCATTGGCTATTTGCTATTGGCCGACACTCTGGGGGCGCTTCTGACGCTGGCGCTTCTGGTCGCCTTGCTCATGCTAGTGAGCGGCGTGCGGCCCTGGCTGGCGCTGGTGATGGCACTGCTGACGGCGGCAGCGATCTGGGTCGCTTTCGTTTACATGCTCAGGGTGCCTTTACCCCTGGGCACGCTCGTTAACGGATAATTGTATGGACGCTATTCTTAGTGGTGCCGAACTGGTCTTCAATCTGCAAACGTTGGTCGTGATTCTGGCGGCGGCAGCCTTTGGTATGTTCGTGGGTGCCATTCCCGGACTAACGGCGACCATGGCCGTGGCGCTGCTGGTGCCGGTCACGTACTTCATGGCGCCTATCCCCGCTATTGCGGCGATGGTCACCACTGCGGCGGTGACCATCTTCGCCGGCGATATTCCCGGCGCTTACCTTCGCATTCCCGGCACGCCTTCTTCCGCAGCTTATGTCGATGAAGCCTATGCATTTTCGCAAAGAGGCAAGGCCAGCGAGTGCCTGGGCATTGCCCTGGTGTGTTCCGTCACGGGCGGCATCGTTGGCACCCTCGTACTGATCTTCGTGGCCCCCTCTCTCGCAGAGTTCGCGCTCAATTTCAGTGCATTCGAGTACTTCTGGTTAGCGCTGCTGGGCCTGAGCTGTGCGGTCTTCATATCGCCGGGTTCGCACTTGAAAGCCGTGCTATCGCTGTGTATCGGACTCTCTCTGGCGACGGTGGGGCTGGATTCCACTACGGGGTCGCCGCGCTTTACGTTCGGCGTGACGGACCTGATGGGCGGGGTCAATTTCATTCCGGTGATGATCGGCCTCTTTGCGATTGCCGAAGTCATGAGGTTCACCGCCAAGCCCGCCGATACGCAGGCGGTGACGGTGAAAGACACCGGCAGCGTGTTCGGTGAGGTCAAGCCTTCGCTACGCAAGTACTGGAAATCCGTGCTGCGCGGTAGCGGCACGGGCAGCTTGATCGGGGTGTTGCCCGGTGCGGGGTCCGACATTGCCGCTTGGGTCTCCTATGCCGTCAGTCGGAAGTTTTCGCGCACGCCAGAAAAGTTCGGTTCGGGGCACTCGGAAGGCATCGTGGAAACCAGCTCGTCCAATAATGCCGCGGTTAGTGGCTCCTGGGTTCCGGCGCTGGTCTTCGGTATTCCTGGCGACACGATTACTGCCGTGGTCATCGGCGTGCTGTACATGAAGGGCATGAACCCTGGGCCCGCCATCTTCATGGAGGGGGGCAGCATGGTCTATGCGCTGTTCATGGTGTTCATCGTCGCCAACTTAGTGATGTTGCCCGTGGGATATGTCGCCATTCGCCTGGGCAAAGGGTTCGTCGCCACCCCCACCCGAATCGTCATGCCTATCGTGCTGGCCTTTTGCATTGTCGGGGCATACTCCATCAACAATTCGACGGTCGATGTCATGCTCATGCTGGGGGCTGGGGTCGCGGCCTACGGTTTGGGGCGCGCAGGCTTTCCGGCAGCGCCCATCATTCTTGGGTTGGTGCTCGGAGGGATGCTGGAGAAGAGCTTCATGAGCGCGATGATCCGCAGCAATGGCGATTTGTTGGCCTTCTTCTCCAGGCCCATCAGCGCCAGCCTGGGCGCGCTGGTGATCATGATCTGGCTGTTGCCGTCGTTGATACGTTTAACGCGATGGGCCACGGCCCCGCGTTAACGCATAAACAGCGCACTAAAGGAGGTGTTCAGGCCATCAAAGAAACTACAAAAACAATGTACACACTGCTCGTCAACCCTGTCTTTAACCCGCCTTATTCACGAGGGCGCTGATTGAGCGGTCTGAAGGTACTGGCTGTTGGCATTGCTTATCAGGATTCGCCTCTTCAGCGCGAGTGGCTGTTGAGTAATGCCAGAACGCAGCCCTTT
>NZ_JBANSN010000061.1:0-8410 GCF_037070215.1 Vreelandella arctica
AGCCTAGCCACCCCATTGACCCCATAAAAGCAAAACATTCCGCGTTCATCATGCCATCACTCCTAAAAAAAGAGGCAATCGCCAAGGCTTATTGCGGGCCATGGTGGCTGGGCATGCTTCCTCTCATCTGTTCACGCTGCTCATCGGTCAGTAAGTCCTGCATCTGATTATGCATGCGCACGTTATCAGCCATCATATCGCCATGAAGGTTGGCCATTTGAGCATGCAGCGCCTTTATTTCCTCTGGTTCAGGGCGTTCAGTCTGCATGGTTTGCATCATGTCGTCGCGCAGGTTCATCAATTCGCCCATCCGCTCAAGCTGGGCCGCGCGGTGTTCTTGGCGCATCTCACGCATGGTACTCATCTGCTGCTCGTCGAGCATACCGCCAATGCCGGACATACTCCCCATGCCTTCCATCATTGGACAAGGCATCATCCCGCTTTGCCCTCCCATCATCATTCCTGGGTACATGCCTTCTTGACTGCCCATCATCATGCCCGAACCCATACCGACTTGGCCGTCCATCATATTGCCCTGACCTTGGGCGCCTTGGCTCATACCTTGAGCGAAGATGGCGCTGCTGGGGACACTGAGGCTTGCAGCCAGACCAATGGCAAAGATCATCTTGTGCTTAACCATGATATTTCCTCTTATCATGTTGCTGGTCGAGACATCGCCTTATCCATTAAAAATGGAAGAAGGCGGAGTTAGCTTTCGTTATAAGCCTACAACCTATAGGTGGCCCAAAGGTAAAGGAGAAACCGATCCCAATACCTAAGTGTTGTCACAGATCATTTTTTCCGCCATTTTCAGCCCTGTTTCAGGTTGGCACGTTTTAACACCGACTCATTTCCATGAAGAAAAGCACGACGCCATGCGCCTTGTTCGCCAAACAGGGCAGATGAACGATGTAAGAAGGCTCAGCCGAATCAGTTTTAGCGCCTCCGCGATGAAGTAACGGCATCCATTCAACCCTAAAAATATATAAGGATACGGTATGCAAAAGAAGACGAGTTCGCTCCCTATCATTCACGCTACCTTAGCAACGCTGTTGCTGTCGCTAGCAATCCCAGTGCTGGCCCATGAAGGGGGCGCAAGCACTTCGCCTAAGGATGGCGTCACCATTCAGGATTCCCCAGCAGAGATTGGCATCGAGTTTGGTGGCATGATGCGCATCACCCAGTTTGAAGTGACAGGCCCAAACGGCCCCGTTCCTCTTGATGGTCAGCCAGGCAGTGAACAGGTCGAACGCTACGTCGTGAAGCCCGGTGAAATTCTTTCGGCTGGGGACTACCAGGTGCACTGGCGCGGCCTATCGGATGACGGACACATGATGTCCGACGGTTTTAACTTCTCGGTCGAGCCCTGACCCGTGGCTTGGTGGTTCTCCGTAAATAGCCTCGATGTCTGGACCGTCGCGATGATTCTCGTGGCGGCCGGGATTTACCTTAGCGCCCTAGTCGCGACGGGGGCCGTGTTGTTTCGTCTAGCGTTTCCCCGGCTCCCTGATCACGACCGGAGGCGCGTCGCCCGCATGGGTGTCCTTTCTGCCTGGGCGGGGGTCATCCTGATTCTGTTCCAGTGGTCTTTAGAAGCTGGTTACCTTGGAGGCGGCAATATAGCGGCTGCAACCAACCCAATGTTGCTCGGGATCGTGTTCGATGGCGCGTCCGGGGGTCGACTAATACTGGTGGTAGCTGGTTTGCTGCTGGTCCAGGCGATTCAGCTTAATAACTTAGCGTTCTCGAAAACAGCCAACAGCTTGAGCCTAGTAGGCGTTTTATTGGTGATGCTGGCATTCGTGCAGGTGGGGCATACAGTAAACACCCCACGCCTCGTTCTGGCTGTCTTGCTGATCGTTCACCTGATGGCGGCAGCATTCTGGGTAGCCTCGCTGTGGCCGCTGTTCCACTTAGTGGGGCAACATTACAACCACGGCAATACCGCCCGCATTCTGACCCGTTTCGGGCAACTCGCCATGGGCGGAGTTGGCGTGTTGGTACTGGCGGGCGTCACTTTGGCCACGCTGCTAACAGGCGGTCTCACACCCCTGCTCACCACGGCATATGGACAGTTCTTGATCGGCAAAGTATTGATTGTCGCGGTGCTGCTGTTATTTGCTGCCGCGAACAAGTGGCGGCTTGTACCTGCCTTTGAGAGCGGCGATGCAACAGCCCCACGACGTTTGCAGCGCAGTATTGCGCTGGAGGTGGTGCTGGTCGTGGTTATCCTGCTGATCACGGCGGTGCTGACAAGGGTGACATCACCGAATGGGTGACCGTCAGGACAACCACCTTAGGTAGTTAAGAACCTAGCTTAATAGCTATAAGCAACGCTATCCGGAAGGCAAGGCCGATGCCATCCGCGCGCGACAAGAGATGCACACCCGCCACGTGGCCGTGGTGGTTCGTGGCATCTTGATGTGGTTCAGAAATTGTAGCCCAGACCAATCGTATAAGCCCAGATACCGTCCTCCTGAAACGCATCGGTGGCATCGTCGGTATCGCTGAACAGGAACTGATACTCAGCGCGAGCGAGGAAATAGGCCTTGGGCAGAACATAGTATTTCATACCCGTTTCCCGTCCCGCGAAGGCGCTGTCTTTGACGCCGTCTCCATAGATACCACCGAGGCTAGCACCGACGAAGGGCCGCGCACGACCATCAAGGAACTGATGGGTTAGGTAACCACGGGTTGAGCCGTTCCAGAAACCATCTGTGACGCCCGCCTTCGCCTTCGACATCGGCGTAATTGACGCTTTGCCGAACACCGGCAACCATGTTATCCCTCAGATACCAACCAAGATCAACAGTCTCACGCCGAAGTTTCCGCTATTAAAATTCCGATCGTTACTGCCAGTTCCAGAGATCGAAAACTCACGGACACCCGTGGGCCGTACTCTGAGTTTTGGGCGGATGCTGCCCTAGGCAGAACAGCGAGAAGACAAAAAGCCATTGCTGCAGTGTTGACTCTATTCATGAGGAGACCCTTCCTGACATTATTAGGATTGTATTTCCATAATGCACTATTCGTTATCTAGCGCGGATAGTAACGCGACCGATACCTTGGCGATCAAACGACACGGACCCGCACCATCATGTTCAGGGTCTGACATCACACGATCTGTGCGTTAGCACACACGTATATGATGGAATCTGAAAAACTGGCTACCGGATTGAGGATATGTGCTTCACCACAGCCGATCGACTCACCATCGGCATTATGCTCGGCTACATCGTATCCGGACTGATCATTCTTAGGCATCAGTTCCCGGCTGCCTTGCTAGCAACGGTTCTTTACTGATCATTTATTAGTTCTGGTCGACCGGTCGATTCCACCGCCTCGACTGGGTCAGCGACGCGACATGGTTTCTATATGAAGGCCATCGCTCGGCTAGGTGGCTATCTATATCGCTCCAGAGATACCCCTTTAAGGGCAGCCTTCATTGACGAGGTTTCATCCGCGTAGCTGATAATATTGTAAGTTTCCAGGCTTTAAATCCAAACGCAGGAAAAACTTGCGCGCAATTGAAAGGTTGCTGGGAGCAATTTCCGAATAACTAATCGCGGGCCGAAGTGAGGCGATCGCCTTGCAAGATGAGTTCCACGCCCTATCACGATAATCGCATAAGTTGTGGGACAAACTCTTTAGATCATATTTTTGATAACTAATCTTTCATGAGAAGCACAGGTGCGAACCCCCCACCTGGCGTACGGAAATTGGTCGTCTGTCCTCGATAAAGTCTCGCTGCGGCCATTAACAGTGTGCCGCGATAGGTATACAGTCTAACGTCGACCTTGAGATTTTTACGCTGTCCATCGACCAGAACGAGGCGTTCGGAGGGAGGCACATGGGCCTGGGCAATATAGTCGCTTTCCAAGATTTGGCTGAATGTTTTTTTGGTGAGTTTACTTCCCCGGTACACTCCCTTACTTCCGTGGCCTGCGACAGGTTTGAAGAACCACTGCCGTCGCTGTTGCCAAAGGGTATCAGCATTATCAGCGCTGACCTGTAAGGTACGGGGAATACAAGAGCGAAGTAATTCGGCATTTTGAGCGCTCAACCCCCAAGCCATAAGCGTCGCGGGATCTGATAACACAGCCAAGTTGCGTTTGTCCGCGAACAATGCGTGTGCATGGGGATTTGGGGTTATGACTGCGCCTCCGTCCAACCAGGCAGAGTGTAAGGCGGAGTTTCCGGGTGCTTCGAGCCCAAAATCCACTAAGCGATTGTAAACCATATCTACTCGCTTACCGCCGCTGTATAGCATGCCTGACTCATACCGAAGGTCGCCAGGCGAGAGGATGAGAGCATCAATGCCATGACGCCGTAATAACTGCTGGGCAAGTTTGAATTCAGGATAGAGGTATTGCCCCATAGGCTGATCATCAACGATAGCTATCCTCTCCAGACGTCCATTGCCACGCTGGGCACGCCATTCGCTCTCGAACTGGGCTATCACTTTAGCCTCGAAGTCGGCAGACCCGGCCGCACTTTTAGCATCACCACAACACTGCAGTTGGGCCCGTACCAGGATCGCGTTAAGAAATGCACCTCCGGCATTGGTATTGATTTCGATGAGGCGAGGCCCGTCCTCGCCGAGATGGAAATCATAGCCCATGAAGACACCTACTGGGCCGGGGTTTAACTGTGCACTTTGCGGGGCCCAAGACAGTACTTGTCGCTGATAGTCGGGAAGAGCGGCGGCGTTTTCTATGGCCTGAACAGTGGCCCTCATCTGCTCCAGAACCTGAGATGGGACAAAGACAGCGACATTCGAGAAAAGTTGATGCCAGGTCGAACGGATAAAGGCCTCATCGGCATCGTCGCCCAACTGGTCGATAAGACTTTGGGTGGCTGCTCGTCGGTCTAGAGTGATACAGGTGCAGTGCTGGTTCAGCCTTTCTGCTTCTGTCATCCCTGGGGAGCCACTGGTCTTTTGCAAGAGCTGTCCTCTGGTTTTTTCACGCTGATCTAGATCAAACTGGCCAGCATCGGCTGGTCATTGAGTTCATGAGGGCGATATTTAACGAGCTACACCTTCTGCTGATAGATCAACGTCGATGATGAGCGCTCATGGTGCTTGTACGCTCGCATTAACATCTTGTGGCAAAACTTTCAGGAAATGTAGACACAAGGGTTAATATAGATGAAGTGGAAAGCCGACGTCCGGTCATAGCGATAAAAGTAACTAGCGCTACCATCATCATCAACAAGGGGCAACTATTTTCTGCCGACAATGATGCGCAGTGATGACCAAGAGCATCCCTGCTGCCGACATCGGCAACTGAACAAATTTCACTATTAAGCGGAAGATGCTGTATTGAATTAAAAAAGGTCCCGAAATAAGGCCTTGCGCTTGCAAGTTTTCGTGATAGCTACTTATCCGGCAGGTCATATTTTTACTGTAGGTTCAGGCTCGTTTCAGGTTAACACCGTATAAAGAACGGGTGACAATAACCTCTGAGGTAAATGACCATGCGCTACACTCTTTTAACAACGTCTTTGTTTGCCCTTTCATTAAGTCTGATCACGGGCGCGGCGCTGGCTGCACCCGGCCACGGCGGTGGTGGCAATAACCTAACCGAGGCTGACGTTGACCGCACGATCAGCCTTGAGGCTGGCGATATGTGGTTCGACCCTGAAGAGCTAGAACTGGCGGCTGGGGAGGTGGTTAAATTTGAAATCACCAACACCGGCAATTTAGAGCATGAATTTGTGATTGGCAGTAAAGAAGCCCAGGAAGAGCATCGTCAAATGATGCTAGACATGGCAAATGGCGAAGGTCATGACATGTCAAACATGTCACAAGGTGAAGGCCACGATATGGCCAATATGAGCATGGCAGGCGTCACAATTGCACCTGGTGAGACCGGGACTCTATTATGGAGTGTTCCTGATAATACTAACGAGCTAGAGTATGCTTGTAACATTCCCGGCCATTACGAATCCGGCATGTACGGCAATTTTACTTTCTAATCTGACGTTTACCCATGAAACTGTTGCTACTCGAAGATGATGATTTGCTGGCAGAAAGCTTGGCAGAGAGTCTCAAGGACAACGGTTACCTTGTCGACTTGGCCGCTTCATTGAAAGCGGCCAAGTCGCTCATGGCAACCGAGCATTACGAGCTGGCTATCTTAGATCTCGGTTTGCCCGATGGCTCGGGACTAGATCTACTAGCCCAGTGGCGCAAGCAAAAACGCAGCACGCCTATCTTGATCTTGACGGCGCGCGATACTTGGGAAGATAAAGTCATTGGTCTTGAAACGGGTGCCGATGATTACCTAGCAAAACCCTTCCATGAAGCCGAGCTTATGGCCCGTTTGAAGGCACTGCTGCGCAGGCAGTCTGGTCAGTTATCTCAAGTCGTGACGCTCAATGGCGTATCGCTGGATAAAGCAGGCCAACGAGTATGTCTAGAGGGAGAAACTTGGCGTTCGCTCACGGCGACGGAGTTTCGATTACTACGCTACTTAATGCTGCATCCAGATCGCATTCACTCCAAAGAGCAGTTATTAGAGCAGCTCTATGCCCTGGAACAGGATGCCGCCGCACCTAACTTGGTCGAAGTCTATGTCGCTCGTCTGCGCCGTTATCTAGGCAAATCAATTATCCAAACTCGCCGCGGCCAGGGGTATTTCTTTGCTTCACATTGATCGGCGCAGTTTACGTTTTCGACTACTCGCCTGGCTAGGAGGCGTGGCACTATTCGTAGTGGTGACGACCTGGCTACTGCATGGCATATTGTTACAGAATCTTGCTCGGGATTTTTTGGGTGAGCGTCTTCAGCGCGAAGCCGACCATGCCGTCACGCAGCTTGAGCAAGGTGAAGCCGCCGTGCCTGCCGCGCTTGACTCGGTTAGCCAAGGCTATCAAGTCTTTCATCATCTCTACGTACTCCGCTTCAACGGCTCGGTCAGCGCTTCCGACCCACAATGGCAGCAACAGCTGGCTCCGCTGCTAGATGAAAGCGGCAATGCTCTAATAGACGTGAATCGCGGCGAGCAACACATGCTCGTCTATCGTCGCCATTTTGAATGGCAGGGCACGCAGGGTGTGCTGCTGGTGGGTGAGGACTTCTCTCAAGTAGAAGCAGGGCTTGCAACATTGCACTGGTGGGTCGGTGGGATTGCCAGCGTGCTGTTAGGAATGCTCATCATACTCAACATGTTAGCGGTTAATCGTGGACTTAAGCCACTCTGGCAACTGCGTCAACAGCTTGAAGCATTGCGAGCGGGCAAACGTGATCGCTTGTCATTAATAGCCCCTTCTGAGCTAGATGAATTAGTCGACCAGTTGAACTGGTTTATGGATGACATTGACCTTCGCTTGAAGCGCTCCAGAGAGTCGGTCGCGAACCTATCACATGCATTAAAAACCCCGCTGGCAGCCGTTACCCAAGTACTGCGTGGCAATCGGCCCATTGATGAAACCCGACGCCATAAACTGCTCAGCCGTATTGAGGATATTAACGCCCAGCTGGATGCGGAGCTGCGTCGCTCACGTATTGCAGGCCCTAACGCGGGGCGAATGGCCAACGTCACGCGTGATAGTTCACGGCTCATCGAGATGTTCCGCAGCCTTTACCCTGAGCGTATCTTCAACCTCGCCCACTCGGCAGGCGAGAAAGACCAAGTGCCTATTGAGGCTCACGACTTTTCTGAAATATTAGGCATCGTGCTCGATAACGCTGGCAAATGGTCGAATAGGTGCGTTAATTGCGATATTGCCGTCTCCGCAACCACACTCACGCTCACCATTGATGATGACGGCCTCGGCGTTGCAGAAGAGGATCTTTCGCGCTTGGGAGAGCGTGGCACACGACTGGATGAACGCCGTCCCGGCTACGGCTTAGGCCTGTCGATTCTTGCGCAGCTAATTGCCCGCTACTCAGGGCACTCGTATTTTGAGCGCAGTCCACTGGGTGGACTGCGCGTTACGATTATCCTGCCTCTAGCGGGTGAAGTAGCTAATTAATCATTATTCAGCTTTGTTTCAGGTTCTTCCATCAAGATGGTGTCATTCATCATTGATGGGAGTTACACATGGCACGCTCAAGCATTATTTCTCACCCGCTTTCTCGCCGGCAAGTCCTAAAAGGCGGTGCTGCCTTAGGGTTAGGTTCCGCTGCCGCAATGGGGCTAACTCCCGCCTGGGCAAACCCCTGGGGCCGTACGAATGTCTATGCACAGGGCGTCGAAGAAGGGCCCGAGATATCACTGGCTATCCGCCGTGAATCCATTCCGATTGACGGACAAGAAGCCCACCCTATTAGCATTAACGGTACTAGCCCGGATTTCTCATAGCACCTCAGCAAGTACCGCACCCAGGCCGCCATGCTATTAAAAACCTATTGGTACATCTTAAATTGCCTACTTTTTAACCACTTTCCGTCGTTCAGATACAC
>NZ_JBANSN010000062.1:0-8253 GCF_037070215.1 Vreelandella arctica
CGGAGGTCAGCGTCTGTTGTTCAGGTTCAGTGAGAGGGGCAACGAAGCGTTTTTCCATGGTTCTGTCCGTGTCAGAAATCCTGGCATGGATATTACACGAAAACTTTAGATCAGGTACTTACCTAGCTCGTTACTTTAAGTTTCCTTGCTTTACTCTTGGTTTCTTTAAGTTGCTTTCAATGACAGTAGCCATTCACAGTGGAAATTTTCAGCCCAGTGAGTTAGAGCGCAAGCAATGCGCAGTTAGCCAGCAACACATTTAGATATATTCCGCTTTATGTGTGACGCCGTAGTCGGCCACCGAGATCTAGATCTTCCACTAGGTTTTCTCGCCAAACTATTTTAATAAGAAGGCTTGGCCTCGACGCCAGGGATTGGCTTTGTTGGCCTAGAAAACTCGCCTTTCAAGGCATCAATGCCCCTCTGGGGCTTTGCTAATGGCACTAAATCTTGCCGTGCTCTACGCCGCTCTTCGGTATCAATGCCCATCCGTTGGTCGCGTTCCTCAATCAGGCCAGGTTGCGCCTCACCGTCACGATTGAACGACCACGCCAGAGAGGGTTCTCCAAGGGGTAATGAAAGTTCATTGCCCTCACTATGCGCTGTACCCCACGTATGCCATGTTTTACCGTAGCTGTTTACCTTACTTTTCATAAGTTCATGTTCGGCGACTACTGGTAAATTAGGGGCAACCAACTGGCCGGAAAGAATTTCACCGTTATGCGGATGCCAGTATTGTTTCTCTTCTTCTGGGAGTTGCTCAAAGAGTTTTTCAGAGATGATGTATTCAATACCGTTTAGCTTCGCATCATCAGTATTGCCGTCGTAAAGAGCGCACTGCAAGAAGTCTTCGTTTACCTGATCACAGAAGTGATGGGCCTCAAACTGATGCAGTGGCTCTTTTTTTAGCGGATGAAAACCGACGAGGTAAACATTAAGACGCGATGGGGGAGCGTCCGTTTGCATCATGCTTGCTCCTGCTTCTAATAATTGAGATTTTGCACTCTCAGCTCTACCAGGAACCTCGGTGGTCGAGTGCGTCTCACCCATGCCGGTGCAGCCAGCTAGAGTAAAGATCGATGCGACAAACGTACCGTAATGAAAGCCATTAATGTTGAGCATAAAATCACCTTGTATTTGGCTATAAACATATTTCTTTTTTTTATGTTAGCCCGTTGACGGTGGTTTTCAATTGAGTGCTCCATGTTTGATCTTTGATAAATTACGCCAACCGCCGCGTGTCTTATGCATTGCAGGGGAGGGGCCACGGAATCATTGTTAGAGGTGATTGTTCTTTATAAATTGGAAGAACAGTGGGCGACTAACGGTGACCGAGAAGGGCTACTTTTTAAGCCCCGCTAGCGGTGAGTAAAGAGTTGATGACCTAATGATCATTGGCGATATTGCCTCGCCCCAGCAGCCGCGCACCGCCGTGAGAAAGGCATTGCTCCCTTTACAGTGCTTTCTTGCGACAACATGCCGGATAACGGGAAGCGAACACACCAAGCGGTGGCGCAGCTAGCTGAGCAGGAACGTTTACCACTGCGCCCGCATCACGGCCATCAGCTCCTTGATGATAAACAGCGCAATACGGCACCCGGCTAGCCGCTTTTCGGGCGCCTGCGCGGTGTGGAGCTGGCGGTGCGTCAGTTAACACTCAGATAGGCGGCTACGTTCTAAAGGAGGCGTATGCGTTCACATGGATTAGCGGTAGATAAAGGCGGGGTGGAGCTCGGCCCTAATTTGTTGTCCGGTGTTAGCCTGCCCGCAGCGGTGGTGCATGAGGCTGCGCTCGCGCATAACCTGATATGGATGCAACGATTCGCAGAGGCTCACAGTGCTCACTTGGCGCCCCATGGAAAAACCACCATGACGCCCGCGCTTTTCCACCGTCAGCTTCAGGCGGGGGCGTGGGGTATCACCTTAGCGACTGCGCCGCAGTGTCGAGCCGCTTTTGCCCATGGCGTTACCCGGCTGCTGATGGCGAATCAACTGGTCGGCCATGCCAATATGGCCATCATCGCGAGTCTGATTGAGCAGGGTGCTACGTTTTACTGTGTGGTTGATAGCCATGAGAATGCGCGCCAACTCGGGCGCTTTTTTGCCGATCGGGGGCTGACGCTGTCAGTGCTGATTGAAGTGGGCGTGGCCGGAGGCCGCTGTGGCTGCCGCAATCAGCAGCAAATTCTTTCGCTGGCAGAGGCGATTGGCAATGAGCCAGCGCTCTCCCTCGTGGGGTTAGAGGGCTATGAAGGTGTAGTTCACGGGGATAATCCCGAATCAGGTATTCGTACCTATGCTAACTACCTGGTGGATGTTGCCGTAGAGCTTGAAGCTGCTGGACGCTTTGCTGAAGAAAACCCGATTGTCACCGCGTCAGGTTCCGCCTGGTATGACGTGATTGCGGAGTCCTTTCAGGGCGCACCACTGCAGGGGAAATTTAACCCCGTGCTACGCCCAGGTTGCTACATCGTCCACGACCATGGGCTTTATCGTGAAGCGCAATCGGCCGTATTAGACCGTCGGCCGGATTTGCAACAGGGGCTTGTGCCTGCCTTGGAAGTCTTTGCCCAAGTGCAGTCGCTTCCCGAACCTGGGCTTGCGATTGTGGCGCTAGGTAAGCGTGATATCGGACATGATCAGTTGCCCATTGTCCTGCGTCGCTACCGGGAAGCTGGTACGCCAGCGCAGCCGTTATCGGTGGCTGGCTGGGAAGTGACGAAAATCATGGATCAGCACACGTTCGTGCGGCTATCTGACGATGCCCAGGACGTTCAGATCGGTGACATCGTTGCGTTTGGTGCCTCCCATCCATGCCTGACGTTTGATAAATGGCGCCAACTGCTGCTGGTCGATGACGCCTTGAACGTGAAAGAACACATGGCGACCTGCTTTTAAAAGCCTCCTCGCTCCTGCCGCTAAGCGATAGCGGCGGTCGATAAGCGTGAAATTGCCGCTGGCAGTTCGCTTGCGTGATGAATCCCCACGGCGCCCTCGGGGGTGCTTTCCTCGTTCGGGAAATGGTTGAGATGAATAACGTGCATATCTGCCGCTAGGCCGGCTTCCACTCCCACGGCCGCATCGTCAATCACAATACAGCGTTGGGGGGCAAAGCCCATGGCGGCCGCCGCTTTAAGGTAAAGCTCAGGGTCGGGTTTCCAGACATTGAGGGTATAAGCGCTAAATAAATAACCTGCAAAGTGATGACCCAGCTGGGTGCTTTCCAGGGCGCAGCGAATTTTGCGCTCTGGTCCATTAGAGACCACGGCTTTAGAGTGGCTGCTTAACTGTTCTAACGCGGCGGGCATGCCAGGTATCGCGATAAGTTCAGTGCGCATGCGCGCTTCCATACGGGTTCGCATACCCGCCTCAAGCTGGGGAAAAGCGTCTTCTTCTAAAGCCTGAAAACGGTTTTCCAGCGTTTGGACAATCGTCTGGAAACGTACCCCTCTAAATTCGTCCATATACTGCTGTGCTGAGAAGGGTAAACCGAATTCGGGAAGGATCGCGCCCATCACCTCGGCAAGCAGTATTTCGCTATCCACCAGGGTGCCGTCGCAGTCGAAGAGTAAGCAGAAAGGCGAGGTATCAGTACTCATCGGCAGGCTTCCTCATTCACTAGGCTAATTGGGCGTTCGCCCTGCAGCGCTAGGCGAATATTGTCCACCGCGCGCTGGGCCATGGCGTCGCGGGTTTCATGGGTGGCGGAGCCTATATGAGGCAGGGCGACCACATTGGGCATCTTCGTCAGCGGTGACGTAGCGCGTAGCGGCTCCTGCTCAAATACATCCAGCCCGGCTGCTTGAATAACGCCGTTTTCCAAGGCGTCTATTAAAGCGCTTTCATCGACGACTTTGCCTCGGGCGATATTGATAAAAATGCCCGAAGGTTTCATCAGCGCGAACTCCTGGGCACCGACCAATCGTTCGGTTTCGGCCGTGAGAGGGACCGTCACGCAGACAAAATCGGCCTCGGCTAGCAGCTCGTTGAGTTCGCGACGCTGCGCGCCTAATTCGCTTTCTAATTCAGGTTTGGGAGAGGCGTTGGAGTAAATCACTTTCATGCCAAACCCTAGGGCGCCGCGCCTGGCCACCGCCTGACCAATGCGTCCAAACCCGACCATGCCCAAGGTTTTGCCATGTACATCACTGCCAAACAGTGCAGGGCCAATACTCGCTTGCCACTTGTCGGCTTTGACCCACTCTGCTAATTCAACTACCCGGCGAGCCGTGGCCATGATCAGGGTAAAGCCGGTATCGGCGGTGGTTTCAGTGAGCACATCTGGTGTGTTGCATAGCATGATGCCGCGTTTGGTCAGTTCATCAACAGGGATGTTGTCGTAACCAACAGAGATAGTCGCGATGACTTTCAATTTAGGCGCTGCGTCTAAAAGCTGAGGAGTAATCGCTAAGCCGGAACCTATAATGCCATGAACGTTAGCCAGTAGAGCGTGATTAGCAGGATCATTCAGTGCGGTCGTTTTCGGCAGCACCTCCACCTCAAACAAGCCGCTAAGCTCGGCTAACTGAGCATCGCTGAGTCGTCCTTGAACCACTAGTTGTTTTTTCATTGTTGTCTCCTGGTTATAAAGCGCTTAATAAAGCATAACGGGGCGAATTAAGCAGTGGGTTGATCGGTTTCAAGCGCTTGAAGTTGCTGGCGGTTAGGTAGGCCTTCCATATCGCCAACCACCTGAATGGCTTGAGCACCAATGAGGTTGCCCCGTTGGGCTGCTTGACGTGCCGAGCAACCGTCAAGCAGGGCGCTGATCACGCCGACAGCGAAACCATCGCCAGCACCTACGGTATCCACAACGTCTGCTACGTGGCAACCGTCTACCGTAAAGCTCTCTTCCTGCCCACCTAGGTTGCCGCGATAATAACTACCTTCCGGCCCCAGCTTGATGATCACCGCCGAGGCACCTTGATCCAGATAGTAGCCTGCTACGTCGTAAGGCGTCTTCTGCCCAGTGAGAAGTTGGCCCTCTGAAAGCCCAGGTAATACCCAGTCGGAGAGCATGGCAAGGGCATTGAGCGTCTCGCGCATGTCAGCTTCACTGGCCCACAGGCTGAGACGTAGATTGGGGTCAAAAGAAATACTGGCACCCTTAGCTCGGGCTTCTTTAAGCGTATGGTGAGCGAGTTCACGGGCAGAGGCGGAGAGGGCGGGGGGAATGCCCGTTGCATGTACATGGCGCAGGGCGCCGAAGTCAATTTCGCTAGCGTCTTGTGGGGTTAGGTAACTGGCTGCGCTGCCGCGACGAAAATACTCCACTTTTGGGTCTGCACCGCCAAGTGCACGCTCTTTAAAAAGTAGCCCGGTGGGGTGCTGGGTATCTGTATGAAGATGACGGCAATCCAGACCTTCGTTTTCTAACGTATTGCGAATAAAGTCGCCAAAGCTATCACTGCCCACACGGCTTAACCAGCCGACATGAAACCCTAAACGCGCCAGACCAATCGCCACATTGGTATCTGCGCCTGCAATCCGGCGCTGGAAATGCTCAACCTCGGAAAGCTTGCCGGGGGAGTCAGCCACGAACATGGTCATGGCTTCGCCAAAAGTGAGGATTTCTGGTGGGTTAGTAAAGGAGTGGGACATGGTCAGTCATCTCTTGATGTTGTTGGTCGTCGGTTAATGGGAACGATACCATTTGTGTTGCTTTTATAAAGCTTGGGCGATCATAAAATGCTAACGCCGGGTGGAGCCTCTTGCGATTAGGGTAGGTGCAAAACTCAATGTTGTCGGCTGCGGCGATGTTTGAGATGTAATTCTATGCCTCAAGCAGTGAAGCGCCGTTTTCCCGATAGCATCGGTTGGCTGGGCAAGCGTGGTTATGCCAGGAGGCACTAGATCGCACCAGTCGAGTTCATCAATGCCCATTAAGCCGACTTGACCAAGCGGTAGGCCTAGCTGCTGGAAAAGGCGCGTTACTGTCAAGGTCACATTGCCGTTGCCACACAGTACGGCACAGGCGTGTTGGGGATGGGCGGCTAAAAAATGGCTTAGCGCCTGGAGCACGTTGGTGTCACTTGTTAACAGTAGCGTTGTATGGCTTAACTCACGCTGTTGGGCTCCCTGGTTAAAGCAGGCCAGCCGTCGTTGCCGTGTGCTCGACTGCTCAAGGGCTTCACTGACATACAACACGGCTTGGTAACCCTGGGTAGTAAGGTGATCAAGTGCGCTATCAATCGCTAGCTGGTTATCAAGCCCTACTACTTCTGCATCCACATTACTGACTTCGCGGTCTAGCAGCACGACTGGCGTTCCATGGCTGATGAAAGCCTGTAGTTGGGTTTCGGGGCTGCCGGTGGCATTAACCACTAAGCCTGCCACCTGATACGCACCCAGAAGGTCTAAATGCTGGCGCTCCTGCTCAGAATCATTGTCGGTATTGCATACCAATAATGAGTAGCCGTACTGGCGACATGCTTGTTCGACACCGTGGGTAATCGCCACGGAAAAAGGGTTGCGGATATCCGCTACCAGCATCCCGATGAGTTTGGAGCGCCCACCCTTCAATCCACGCGCCATTTGGTTGGGCTGGTAATCTAGGGTGCTTGCTGCCTGGGCAATGCGGTTCTGAAGAGTGGGCGATAGACGTGCCCGTTCATCGCCAAAATAGCGCGAAACGCTGGTTTTTGAAGCACCGGCTAAACGAGCGACTTCAAGAATGGTAGAACGCCGAACTGCAGATGACATAATGGCCTTCATGAAATGGGAACGGTTCCATTTTGAGTATGCTTAACATCAAAAGCAACGGTGCATCGTCAATTAGGCGTGGTTAACCATATGAATATCGTAATCGGAGGGGTTCACCGTGCCCTCCAGTCGACCAATTTGGGTGAAATCATTGTTCTCAAGGACGGTATCAATAGACGTATCTTTGAAAGACAAATTTTTAATGACGTTTACTTTGCAGGGCATACCCTTAGCGTCAACATCCATAATCCAGGCTAGAAAACCGTTTGAGAATTTAGCCAAGCTGCCGATGGGGTAAAGGCCAAAGTGTTGGATATACTCCACAAGTAATGATTTCTCATAAAGACTAGGAAGGTCATTAACCCAGCGATAGGCATCAAGCGGCTGTCGTGGCTGTTGACTGTTTCGCTCATGGGTTAATTTGTTGATAATTTTTATGACACTGATTAAACGCACCTGCTCTGACAATACATCTGCGGTTTTACCGTCCGGATAGCCACTGCCATCCAGACGCTCGTTAGCATTTAAAATAATGTCACGGCAGGTGGGGCTGGGCGCCCACCCAAGGCTTGAAAGCTTATGATCCAGTGCTTGCACGTGCCCTTTAAGTATTTCCGTTTGTGACGGTGACATATGCATTTTAAGTGAGGGCAGTTTCTCACTAATCAGCAGTGGCTTGCCCATGGTGTGCAGTAGGGCGCCAGCTACCGCTTCTCGTGTCTGAGAGTTGTGTGGGTCACGACTGATTAATATCATCGCTAGTTGACTCGCCACCTGTACGGCATGGCGTACCCACTCGGGCTCGTTATGCAAAAATGCCAGAGCGTACTTCACTACTTTCTGATCTTGGTTAATCATATATAGGAGACTATCAACACACTCATAGAGGCTCTCCTCGGGCAGCATATCTCTACTTTTTATAAACATTAATATGACTTGTAGCTGGTGAGCGATTTCCTGAATGCCTCGTAATAAAGGAGTTTTTTGGGTGTTTTGGATCTGCTCCCGCTCTTCTTTGTGCTGTAACTTCTTCTCTTTAGCATCTGCTATAAAAAGCCGTGACTTCACCCGTGAAGCATTATCTTGCAGGCCCGAGCGAAAAGCGGCTTCGAACTCAGATTCCGATACATAATGGAAAAGTGTCTCGGTCATAGTGGCTGTCATATTAATAAACTCAATACCAATGGCCGCATAATCATGGCTACCAAAAGGACGCATATGACGGATACGCCCCTCGGCCGTGAAGGTATCGCCATTGGGAAACTCGAGGGTCACGCCTGGCAGTCTCTGATTGACGGTGAGTGCCATGCTGTCTTCAAGACTGACATATACCAGGCAGCCCCCCACCGATAAATTGCGTACCTTGCCTTCAAGGTAAAGTTCATGCAAAAAAACGTTAAGGTGCGCACGGGCTTGCATGCCAAGAATGAAACCTGAATCCGTGAAGCCGGCGCCGACACTTTCCCTATCACCGCCAGCGAGCACTTTTTGATCATTCGCCCCGTGCAAGTTGGCTTTCGCAAGCCCGTTATTGCCAAAACCCACCGTGCT
>NZ_JBANSN010000063.1:0-7526 GCF_037070215.1 Vreelandella arctica
TAACCCTCTTGTCCTTCTGTGTAGCGCTGTACGACTAATAGCTTGAACGCTTCCTTATACTTCGCCATGAAAAACACCCCAATCGCTGGATGAGTGTCCAACTTTTGGGGTGCAGTTCACAATCAGCGGGCTTTTTTGCTATGTACACAAGAGCAATAGGGAATAATCAGCCCACCTTTCGCATAACTCGCAGGGCGGCATAAGGGTTTCCCATCCAGCTCGACCAAGTATTCAATACAGAATGTATGGCTTTAGCCCTACGTAGAAGCAGACGAAGCTTCTTCTGGCAATTAGCGCATTGCAAAATTGCATCGCCTCCAACGTGTCTATTATTTCCCGAAGCACCATCGATTTTCGGTACAAGGTTAGATCGCTTCTCGATGAAACAGGTCGATAGCTGGAAGGAGTGATGCGAGCTTTCATCTTGGGCAGTCACGGCTTATGCTTTTTGCTACACGCACAGTTAAGGAGAGGGAGCATGCCATTGCAATGGACTGGCCAAGTGACGCTACGTATCTTGGGGCCTGTGGAGGAAGAGGTTGTCGTGCAAGGCCAAGACCTTAATTTGCTACACGCTGGCTTACGTATTCTCGATGATGATGAAATCCGACATGAATTCGTTTATCGCTACGACGATCCCAGGTTTGAGCTGGTGGTCAACGCTACTGTCGAGACGAACATTGTGGAAGTCGATTCCCCTCTTATCGATGCAAAAACAGCAGTAGGGTTAGAAGAACAGACTAATACACTAGCTGCTACATTCCATCATGATCCCGATATTGATGATGAGCCTTTAACACCCGTTTCAAGTAATTAGTGGGAGGGGGTTGTAAAGGAAAGGCTTGATCAAATGGGGTTTCTACCTTGGAACATAACATATTTTTTGGGTAGCCTTCTGATCAAGGCCCACCCTCCAGTTGGAAAGAGGAGCTTCTTCCTACTTACCTGATGATGCCGCTATTATATGCGTACAGACAGGAGAACGGTTTTTAAGGTGAGGTGTTTGGCCCTGGCGTCCTAGCTACTAACGAGAAGATTTACAGGTCGGGTTTAACTCTTGAATCCGCCTTTCATGGCTATTATATCAAAAGTAAAAAATACTTTACCCTATGACCTTTTTCTCAAGATGAAGGTAAAGTGAATCAAACTCGCCAGCCTCCTTTAATTTCTGCCAGTCAGGTATGGTTACCTTTCTTTTGTTCGTAATGATCAAGCCATCGTTACGAAGGGCCTGTAGCACTCGGTTTACGTGCACTGGGGTCATCCCCGTTGCATCCGCAAGCTCCGCTTGGGTAATGGGCATATCAAAAGTGTTCTCATCCTGTACCAGCCCCACCGCCTCCAGGCGCAGCAAGAGCTCACAGATAATATGAGCGACCCGTGAATAGCCTTCACGTTGCCCTACATTCAACAACCATTCTCGGAAAATGGAAGCATCCACCAACGTCTCATGCCAGAAAGCCGCAGTGAGGCGAGGGTGGCGCTCAAATAAAAGCGATAAGTCTTGGTGCTGTATGTAACCAAGCTTGCAGGGGCTAAGTGAAGCAATGTTGATATCAATAACTTGCAAGTGCAGACTTTGGAGATCAGGCATATCCCCAGGAATATGCAACGCCATTATTTGCCGTTTGCCCTCAAGGGTTAATTTGTAGACACACGAAAAACCTTCCAGCAGTAAGCAACATTGACTAGGTTGGTCGCCCATTTTAACGATGTCTTGGTTAGACTTGACGTCTTGTGTTTGTACCGGTAATTCCTGGAGTGCCTGCTTCTCTTCGGCGGTAAGAGTAAAATTACTTTCTAACTTGCGAATCATCAGGTGGGTATGAGAAGGCAGGGCAGTAGGCATGTTTGGCTCCAGATTTGGCAGGAATGAAGCCCTTCGCAACAGTGTCTCTGCTAAATTTCTAATATAAATAATGTTTAGGCATATAACCGAATATTATTGACAATTATAGTTTAAAAATAAATTTGTAAAAAGCTTGTTTAAATTGCTTAAAAAGATAAAAAACTACCCTGCTAACTAGGGCGCTTAGGGAAATGAAACATATAAATTAAACGGCAATATCTTTATGAAAATAAAGGTAATTTTTTATGCTAAATTAAAGCTAGCCTTTTGCAGGCTAGCTTGTTTGATTTTTTAACCTTTTTTATTTTAATTTTTGATAAGGTGTTTGGGCAGGGCAGGGCAGGGCAGGGCAGGGCAGGGCAGGGCAGGGCAGGGCAGGGCAGGGCAGGGGTGTGATGCGTGGCCAGGCGCCCTGCGTTAACCACCTTTGCGAGCGATTAAAAAGGCAGCACACCGCCGAAGCCAATGCCAAGCACGGCAACGATAACAACAACGATAACGACGATAGTGGTAGTAGATGGCATGTTCTCTTCCTTTGAGTAGTGAGCGTTGCTACATATTAGGCACGATTGCACCATTTTGCACGCTGTCATGCTTATCCGGTTTCCCGTAACGCCTTTCCCAGCCTGGCAAAATAGTCGCTAAACGCGGCATTGATCTGCTCCCGTTGTGCGCTCTGTGGGTAGAGCCCTTTTTCCGCTTCAAGAGAGGCCTTGGTGCCCTTGACCAGAAAGTGATTAGTGATGCCGGCATCCTGCACAAACGCCTCAAAGGCGCGTGCACAGAGTTCTTCGGGCTTGCTGTAATAGAGCTGGCCAAGCTTTTTATCCATCTGTACTGAGCTTTGAAACAGAGCGCTAGGCTGGTCGCCTTCGGGCTGCAGTAGTACGGCTTTGAAACAGCGCATCAGCAGTTGATTCAGAGGGTGGGCGATGGGCGTTGCATCGGCAAGCCAAGCAGTAGAGGCGAACATACCGGCAGGCGTGCCGCGAAAACACTTACTGGCGATATAGTGATCAAAAGCATGAAACCACTCGTGGGCAATGCTGCCGGGCCCTGCGTTTTTGGCCAGCGCAAAACTGCGTTGGCTGGGGTCGTAGTGGGCAGAAACGCCAGGTCGGCCACCACTGCCGTACTGCAGCGCGATGGAGCCGCGTAACGAAATCAGCGCCTCTGGCCCCTGTAGAATCAGCATGAGATCGCACAGGGCATCGTGAAACAGCTCGGCGGCACGATCGCGCTCAGCGCTGGTGACCCAGCGGCCAATCTCAATAGAGCGAAAATCAAACTGACGCCGGATCAAGGCAAAACTGCTGGCTTGCCCCTGGCGGTGGTCAGGGCCGCTGCGGTAAAAATCCCGCGCTTCAATACTCACTGGTCGCTTCACCTGAACGATGACTGAATGACGCCATGATAAAGCGCCACTAACAGATTGACACTACTGGTGATCATTTGCCGCTTGAGCCGGTGACGACGATCTTGGATATCTCCTTGCATTCCACCTCAGAGGCCCCCACTAAGTATCAACAAGGCCTTTTAATAGCCTTATTTTTCACCGCTAGGAGAAAGATATGAGCAAGCGCATTTTGATTGTACTGACATCTCACGATCAGTTGGGCGACACCGGTAATAAAACCGGCTTTTGGCTGGAAGAGTTGGCCGCCCCTTACTATGTCTTCAAAGACGCGGGGGCCGAGGTAACCCTGGCATCGCCTCAAGGTGGCCAGCCGCCGTTGGACCCCAAGAGCGACGCTGAGGATAGCCAAACCGATGAAACGCGCCGCTTCAAGCAAGATGAACAGGCCAATGCTGAGCTTGCAGCGACCCATCGTTTGCGCGATATGAAGGCCGATGACTTTGATGCGGTGTTCTACCCCGGCGGTCACGGTCCGTTATGGGATCTCGTTGATGATAAAGACTCCATTCGTCTGATCGAAACGTTTATTGCGCAAGGCAAGCCGGTCGCTACCGTTTGCCATGCGCCGATTGTATTGGTGAATGCCAAGAACAGCGCAGGCGAGCCGCTCGTCAAAGGCCGCCAAGTAACAGGCTTCACCAATGGCGAAGAAGATGCGGTTGGCCTGACTGACATCGTGCCGCATCTGGTCGAAGATGCGCTGCAACAGTGTGGTGGTATCTACACCAAGGCGGAAGATTTCACCCCTTACGTATGTGAAGATGGCCAGTTGATTACCGGGCAAAACCCGCCTTCTTCAGCGCTAACGGCTAAAACGCTGATGGCGTGGCTGGAGAAATAACCGCTAGGGGGTAAGCAGGCTCAATGATAACGGCGAGGCTATCCTCGCCGTTTCTATTTTGGTCACTGACCATATTCTGACTACCTTTATAAGGTAGCGAGGGGTTGTTTAAAATAGGTAGTTTTCAGCACGCATCAAGGAGGTGGTCAACATGGAGACGGCGCATATTTATCGGATGAAAACGGCAGAGCACCTTTGCCCGTTTGGTATGAAAACGGTCGATTTGTTAAAGCGTAAGGGATATGAGGTTGACGATCACCCGCTAACCTCCCGAGATGAAATAGAAGCGTTCAAGGCTCGGGAAAATGTCGACACCACGCCGCAAACTTATATCGGCAATAAGCGTATTGGTGGTTATGAAGAGGTGCGTAAGTATCTTGGGATGAGCGTGCCGAATGCGAAAGAGACCACATATCGACCGGTGATCGCGATTTTTGTTACCGCCTTGCTGGTCGGGTTGGCGGTTAGTTGGGTCGCCAACGGTACCTTGATGGCCGCGCGGATGCCTGAATACGCAGTGGCGACGGCCATGGTGCTGTTGGGATTACAGAAACTTCAAGATGTAGAGAGCTTCAGCTCTATGTTCCTTAACTACGACCTGCTGGCTCAGCGCTATGTGCCCTATAGTTATGTATATCCTTACGCTGAAACCCTGGCCGGGGTCTTAATGCTGGCAGGCGCGTTGATTTGGCTGGCGGCGCCGTTGGCACTGTTTATCGGTACGGTGGGGGCGGTGTCGGTGTTTAAGGCCGTGTACATCGATAAGCGTGAATTGAAATGCGCGTGTGTGGGCGGTAGCAGCAATGTGCCACTAGGGTTTGTATCGCTAACGGAAAATATCGCAATGATACTGATGGGGCTATGGATGCCGCTTAAAATGTGGTTTTGAGCAGAACTACCAGAGCAGCACCACCAGAACCATTCGCAAGAACCATTCCCAAGAACCAGCCACTAAACGCAAAAGCGCCCTAAACGTGAAGGGCGCTTTTATTTTTACCCAGGCTTTTTAGCGTCTTAATACTGCTAAAAATTATAATTGAGCGACACACCCGTCACGGTCTGCCATTCGCTGCCTAAATCGTCAACGATGGGGCTGTCTGATCTTACCCAGCAACAGTGGACACTGGTTTAAGCGATCATTCGGGCTTCAAAGGCCTCTGGGCTGATCATCCCAATAGCACTGTGCCGCCGTTGTTTGTTGTAGTCCAGTTCGACGTACTCAAACACCTGGCGCCTCATATCGTTTCGCGTTGTAAATTGCTCCCCATGGATCGCTTCAACCTTGAGGCTGTGGAAGAAGCTTTCGGCACAGGCATTATCATAGCAGTTGCCTTTGGCGCTCATGCTGCACGTAAGCTCATGCCGGGTAAGCAGCGATTGGTAACGCGTGGAACAGTACTGACTACCTCGATCCGAATGGACTATCACGCCTTTGGGCATTTTGCGTCTCCATAGCGCCATCTGTAGCGCGTCACAGACAAGATCGGCCGTCATACGCTCACTCATTGCCCAACCGACCACTTTACGAGAGTAAAGATCAATGAGCACTGCCAGGTAAAGCCAGCCTTCGCCCGTCGCCAAGTAGGTAATGTCACCCACCCACTTTTGATTAGGAGCTGAGGCCGTGAAGTTTTGTTCTAGTAGATTCGGTGCGACTGGCAGCGAATGCCGTGAGTTCGTGGTGGCCTTGAACTTACGAGCTGCTTTAGCGCGCAGGCCCTGACGCTGTAAGCTGGCAGCCACCGTCTTACGGTTGATCGGCATCCCATCATCTCGCAGGTCTAGCGTTAGTCTCGGGGCGCCTGAGCGGCCTTTGCGTTGGTGATAAGCCTTGGCCACATGCTGATCGATAATGGCTTGCTGGCTGCGTTTTGGGGACGATGCGCCTTCGCGTTGCCGCCAAGCGTAGTAGCCACTCCGAGCGACCCCGACAACATGGCACATACGCTGAATACTGAACGCCTGACGATGACGGTGGATAAAGGCGTACTTCACTTCAGGCTTTTCGCAAAGTACACCGCGGCCTTTTTTGTGATGGCCAGCTCTTCATTTGCCTCGGCTAGTTGGCGCTTCAAGCGGGCGTTTTCTTCTGCCAACGACCGCTCTCGCTCGGATGTGTCTTGCTGCAGCTGTGCTTTAGATCGCCACTGATAGAGCTGACTCGCGTGTATTCCCAGCTCACGCGCCGCTGCTGCAACGCCAATGCGATCCGCAAGCGCTAAGGCTTCTTGCCGGTAGGCATCTGAGTAACGGGTATATGATTTTTTCTTCATTGATGTTGTCGATCTTGCCATGGTTCACCTCATCGTAACGTATGACGTTCTTGAGGTGTCCACCGTTACTGGGCAGGATCAGTCAGACGCATCGCCGGTCAGGTAGCTGGTGCCAACAAAACCGGTGGCAGACCATTGAGGTGTCAAAGCGTAAGTCAGGCTGGTGCTAACCCCTAAACGCCAGGAGCCGCTATCAGGGTTATAGCTGGCAATGCCGCTACGCAGGCTGTCACGTGTCGAAACCGCGAACATCGATTCCGTCCACTCTTCGTCGGCATAGGCCACATTCGGGGTAAAGGTAAAGAACGTACGCTCATTGAGAGGCAATCGCCAAGCAGCCGATGCTTCCAGCTCTGCGCCATCCACATCGCCCGTTACCGGCGTGCTTCCCGCCAAGCTATATTTCCACTGCCCTTGCTCCAGCGCTAGCCGTAAACCGAGCGTAGCACCGCCATCCACTTTCTCGAATGCCGAAATATCACCTTCATTATCGCGGCCAAAGGTATAGCCAATAAAAGGCGATACGGTCCAATCACCATTGCGAATCGCGTGCCATTCAATGCCGCTGCGTGGGCTGATTGAAAGGGCATCACCATAGTTTAGGTCAATAGAGGGCCAAAGCTGAGTATCGTAATCGTCGCTGCCCAGATAATCGGGCACATATAGGACACCCGCGCCGAGGCTGCCTTCCCATTGCTGGGCCCATGCTTGAGGAGCTATCGCGAGGCTAAGCGCGGCGGCTGGCCACCAGTATTTTGAAATCATGATCGCACTCATTTTAAGAAGAATTAAGCAAACGTTCATGATTGTATGTGCTTGCTTGGAAGCTTGGCAAGCCGCTTGATAAAATGGCAAACGAGCGTTTAATAATAATTTATTTTCTATTAACTAACACAGGTTAAATAAACATACTTCTATAAAGCGCATTGTGTGCTCAGCGAAAGGAACTCGCGAAAAGGAAGATTAGACAAGGATTGCTTGAGTAGCACAAGGATGCACAAATAGGATATTTGTGACGTACGGTTCGGTGATTTTCAACCCAGTTGTCCAAATGGCTGAGCTTAAGCAGCCTTTTTATTACGCTCGATTTCCTTCACTTTTCCTGGGTTAAGCGACACTGAACCAGTGACCCCCCAGTTTCGGGTG
>NZ_JBANSN010000064.1:0-7251 GCF_037070215.1 Vreelandella arctica
AATAGCAATGTCCGAGATTTCACGTATACGTCTCACAGGTAGTAGCGGGTAAGTGCCTGCTGAGCATTGTTAGTGCTTACGGAAGTTGATTTGGAGCACTAGGTTGCATCGGTCATGGCTTTCGAGCCCATAGGCGTTTCGCCAGCAGCGGCAGCAATGTGATGCCACTGATGAGGACCAGCGCGATCATGAGACCACGGGAGTCGGCGGTAATTAGCACTTCGCCGAACTTGACGATCAGATACGCCGTGGGGATTACGCCGGCCAATGTGGCGATCAAAAAGCGCCAGAAGGACAGGGGCGTAATACCTGCCGCATAGCTGATGGCATCAAACGAAATGAAGGGCACCAATCGGGATGCAAAAACGATGAGCATCAAGCCGGTTTGAGAGCGCTCCTTTCCCAGCCAATTGAGGATAGGCCGTGTACGGGGCCAGCGTTGCATCACTTCATAGCCGAGAAAACGAGCAATGCAGAAAGCGAGCAGAGCACCGGCTTCGGCACCGATAACGACATAGGCCGTCCCCCAAGCTGGGCCGTAAAGCGCACCAGCCACCATCGCAATCGGACCACTGGGGATCGGGCTCATGACAATGGCAGCCATCATCATAAAGATGATGGCCAATGGCCCCCAGACGCCCAGCCTATCAACCCACTCACGCAAGGCCTGCTTGTCGGTCAAGACCGACAAGGCGCCGGTTTCCATCAGGATCCAATAGAGGGCCGCCAAGCCCATCAATAGAGTGAGCCCCAAAAAGAGCTTTTGCTTTACGCTAAGCTTGGTTGCCATGTTCATCTCAGTGGTGGGAGTGGGGAGACACGTCATCTCAGCCCTGTACCGTTATGGTGTATCATTCAACACCTAAGATTTCGCGAAGCTGGTCGGTCGACACTGCACCACTGATACGCTGCACTTTCCCGGCTTCATCACGGTAGTAGCTGGTCGGCGTCCCCGTAGCGCCGGCCTCACGCATGATCTGGGCATGCTTTCTGAGAAGCGCTTGGCTCTCCTCCGACGGCTCCACCGGCCTTATGCCGCCATTGCGAAATTCCAATTCATGAGTTTCGAGAGCGCTAACCGGATCGTGGAATTCAAGGATTGCAGCAGCTTTGCGAAGGCTGTCCTCTGATAGCACACCAACCAGCACGTGGCGAAGCTGTAGCACGCCTTGCTCGATTAGCGGACGTGAATTCTTCCAGAGTGCGTTGCAGTAAGGGCAGTTGGGGTCTGTTAGTGTGTACACAACATGTGATGCATCATCATTCCCCTCCGAGATAAAACGTGTGTTTTCAAACGCACTCCAGGTAGCTTCCCGCATGGGTTCCAGCACCAGAGCCTGAAGCTGGCTTTCCATGACGGCATTACCCTGAGGGTCGATTAACGTACCAATGACGGCATAGTCGGAAGAGAAGGAGATATAAGCCGCCATAGGCTCATTATCGTAAGACAAGGCATAGCCTTGGAGATCGTCAGGCGCTTCGAAGGTGCCATGGAATGTGAACCCTTGATCCACCAATACGGTAATCGTCTCGGGCAAGGGAGGCCCAGTGTCGATGACGCTGCTGGCCTGATAACTCTCATTGGCATCGGTTCCTGCTTCCTGCGCCAACGCAGGCAACGTAATAAGACCTAACAGACCTGCAGCGGCTAGGTAATAAGTAGAATGTAGGATATGCCTCATGAATGCTCTCTTTATCAATTACTGTTTTTCCAAGGGATTAGGTCGATCACATTTACTGGCTGGTTTTAGTGCTTCTTATTAAAAAACAGGTACTTGATAAGCGCAGCAACACCAAGCCCCAGTGCAATAATCAACAAGATCGCTATTAGGCCCATCCCCGCCATACCCCACATGCAACTATCACTTCCCATCATTTTGAATTCCTCTTTTAACACTACGGTGTTTGGTTTAGGCGCGATGAA
Organism: Vreelandella arctica; assembly: GCF_037070215.1. NCBI lineage: Bacteria > Pseudomonadati > Pseudomonadota > Gammaproteobacteria > Oceanospirillales > Halomonadaceae > Vreelandella > Vreelandella arctica. Next base: position 1,925 of record NZ_JBANSN010000064.1, read on the forward strand.
CAGCCTCGTTTGGACGTGGTGTGGCATTGCCGGGATCTGGCGTGAAACGGCGTAGCCGCAACGAGTTAGTCAGTACAAAGACACTGGAAACACTCATGGCAGCCGCCGCCAGCATGGGGCTGAGCAATACGCCGATGAACGGATAGAGCACGCCCGCCGCCACGGGGATCAACGCTACGTTGTAGCCATAGGCCCAAACGAAATTGCCGATAATGGTCCGGTGGGTACGCTTGGAGAGCGCCGTGGCATTGACGATGCCTCGCAAATCGCCACTCATCAGCACCACATCGCCGGACTCGATGGCAATATCGGTGCCAGTGCCGATCGCAATGCCCACGTCGGCCTGGGCCAAAGCGGGTGCATCGTTGATCCCGTCCCCCACAAAAGCGACACGCTTGCCCTCCGCCTGGAGACGCCGGATCTCTGCCGCTTTCTGGTCGGGCAGCACCTCAGCGAGAACCTGCTGGATGCCAACCTGTCGGGCGATAGCATCGGCAGTGGCACGGTTATCGCCGGTGAGCATGGCCACCTCCAACCCTTGCGCTTTGAGTGCTGTGATAGCCTCGGCAGAGCCCTCCTTGAGGGGATCCGCCACCGCGATGACTGCAGCAAGCTGACCGTCTACCGCGGCATAGAGCGGGCTCTTGGCGTTCTCGGCAAACACCTTGGCGCGTGTTTCTGCCTGGCCGAGCTCGATTTCCAGCCGATGCATGTAACGATCAGCTCCCACATGTACCAAGTGGCCGTCGACCTCGGCTTCAATGCCGTAGCCAGGCTCGGCACTAAAGCGACTGACCGAGGGTAATTCCAGCCCACGGGCCTTGGCGCCCTGTACAATAGCTTCGGCGATGGGGTGCTCGCTTTGAGCTTCCACTGCCGCGACCAGTCGCAGCACGTCGTTTTCATGACCGTTAATTGCTTCGAAGTCGGTCAGTTCGGGGCGCCCCTGGGTCAAAGTGCCGGTCTTGTCCAGCACCACCGTATTCATCTTGGCCAGCGTCTCAAGCGCCGCCCCTTTGCGAAATAGCACTCCCATCTCGGCCCCTTTCCCGGTACTGACCATGATGGCCGTTGGGGTAGCCAGGCCCATCGCACAGGGGCAGGCAATTAGCAGTACACTAACGGTAGTGACGAAGGCAAAGGACAAAGACGGCGACGGTCCGAAAGCGAACCAGAGTGCAAAGGTAATCGCGGCGATAGCGATGACCACGGGTACAAACACACCGGCAACCTTGTCGGCTAATTGCTGAATTGGGGGCTTCTCCGCCTGGGCCGTTTCCACCATCTTGACGATCTGCGACAGCACGGTGTCGGCACCGACTCGCGTGGCCCGGAAGGTAAGTGCACCGTTCTTGTTGATGGTGCCACCGACGACTTCGGAATCCCTCTGTTTGACGACCGGCACTGGCTCACCGCTGATCATCGACTCATCAACGTAGGAGTGACCCTCCTCAACAATGCCATCGACTGGAACACGCTCCCCTGGGCGAACCAAAATACGATCGCCCGTGACGACGGCGTCGATAGGCAGCTCGACGGTTTCATCCTCACGGATGACGCGGGCAGTTTTCGCCTGTAATTGCAGAAGCTTCTTGATAGCTTCGGAGGTGCGGCCCTTGGCAATGTGTTCAAAATAGCGACCGAGCAGAATTAACGTCACGATCACCGCCGCCGCTTCGAAATAGCTCACGGCGGTTCCGACGGGAAAGAGTCCGGGCACCAGCAGGGCGGCGACCGAATAGAAATAGGCAGCGCTCGATCCGATCATAACGAGGCTGTTCATGCCCGGATTAAAATGCCGGAGTTCGGCGAAGCCGACGCGATAGAAGCGTGCACCAGCATAGAACTGCACCGGTGTGGCCAATAACCACTCGACGCCCATCCAGCCGCGATGCGGCATTAGACTCGTTAACAGCGCGTCAAAAGTGGGAATCATTTTCCCCATGGCGATGATGACTACCGGAATCGTAAATATTGCCGCGAGCACGACTCGACGGCGAAGCTCGGCTCTTTCCCGATCCTCGCTGTCCGTTGGTGGCGGCGTATCGGTATCCTGTGGTTCATAGCCTGCTTCGCGGATGGCATGCTGAATACGCGGTAACGAAACGGCTCCCGGCAGGAAACGAACGAAGGCTTTTTGGGTGGCGAGGTTAACACTTACTTCCACCATGCCGGGCAGCTTCGTTAGCGTTCGCTCTATCCGAGAGACACACGATCCGCAACTCATGCCGGTGATGGGAATGTCGAGACTTTCCACCACCGGCTGATAGCCCGCCGTTTCAATGGCGTTGAGTAGGCTAGTGGTCGCGGTACCTGCTTCGACCTGGATAGCCGCCTTCTGTGCGGCGAGGTTCACTTGAGCGTTGATCACGCCTGGCTGCTGGCTGAGTGCGCGCTCCACACGCCCAACACAGGAAGCACAGGACATACCACGAATCTCGATATCGACGTATTGCGCCATAATGACGATCTCCCTGTTAATTTATCGACGACCCGGTAGGCAAACTTGATTCCCATGTTCGCTATCGAGAAAATGCCCGATCATTCAGTCTGCTCAGCGATAGCTTCAACAATCGGGCAGCCTTCCTGCATAGGCCCTTCGCCTGCACACTCACTCAATGTTTTCGATAATACGGCTTCAATCCGCGTGAGATGTTTGATCTGCTCTCGCACCTTGTGCAGCTTCTCGCTGGCGATGCGTTTAGCTTGCGCCCGGTCGCCATTAGCATCCTGAAGCATTAACAGCTCCCGAATCTCTTGTAGCGTGAAGCCCCACTGCTTGGCATGGACGATAAACTGCAACCGATCCACAGCTTCCAGTGGGTAACGCCGATAGTTGGCATCGGTCCTCCTCGGAGGAGGCATAAGTTTCTCTTTTTCGTAGAATCGAATCGCCTGGCTAGCGACCCCGCTTCGTTCGGCAAGCTCGCCGATACTTAGTGTTTGCATAGCGTTACCTCACGACATTATTAATCCAAGCTTCTGGCAGCCTGACTCAACGAATCTACCGGTCGGGGCTCCTATTGCTCCGGTTGGCGCACGACCCTAAGGTAGGGCGTCTTGGTGTTCCAGCCTTCGGGAAAGTGTTGCCTAGCGTCATCATTCGATAGCGATGGCGAGATGATGACATCGTCACCATTTTGCCAGTCAACGGGGGTGGCCACTTTGTGCTTGTCAGTTAGCTGAAGCGAATCGAGAACCCGCAGTATCTCGTCGACATTACGTCCTGTGCTGGGTGGATACGTCAAAGTGAGACGAATTTTCTTGTCAGAATCGATGATGAAGACCGTACGCACCGTCAGTTTGGGGTCGGCTTTGGGATGGATCATTCCATAAAGCTTCGCTACCACCTGATCTTCGTCAGCCAGCAAGGGGTAGTTCAGGGCCGTGCCCTGAGTCTGTTCAATATCCCCCGCCCAGTCGTGGTGAGAGCTGAGGGGATCCACCGAAACCCCAACCAGTTTGGCACCCCGCTGGGTGAATTCGTTCTTTCGCTTGGCAAACGCGCCCAGTTCTGTGGTGCATACTGGCGTAAAATCAGCGGGGTGCGAGAACAGCACCGCCCAGCTGTCGTCAAGCCATTGGTGAAAGTTGACCGTGCCTTGCGTGGATTCGATCGTGAAGTTTGGTGCTGTCTCGCCCAGTTGTAGCGCCATGGAAATGTCCTCATGTCATTCATTGAGTAGCCACCATAACTTTGAAGTCAACTTTAAGGTCAAGCTTGATGTGTAATATTTGCAATTCGATAGGAGACAAATAATTTGTCAATAAAGGTTGACCTTAAAGCAGCTGTAAGCCTTAAAATTCTTACGGCGCTAAAATGGATATGATAGGAGGTAGCACCATGGGATTGGTATCAATACCCTTGTTGGCCGTCTCCATAACTTAAGTTGCGATAACACATTGGAATCTCTCTCTTCCATCGGCTTGGTCGGCGCCTTTATCGGCGGATTGATCTCCTTCTTCTCGCCCTGCACGCTGCCCCTGTTACCGGCCTACCTGTCGGTGGTCACAGGCGGTAGTGCCGGTAAAGCCGACAGGCGGTTAGAGGCATTGACCCTCAGTGCCTTCTTCGTCTTCGGCTTCAGCATCGTGTTCATCCTACTCGGGCTCGGCGCCAGTAGTATCGGGCAACTGATGCGAGGGTATCGCCAAGAATTCAACTGGGTTGCCGGCTCGGCGGTGATCGTGCTGGGCCTCTTCATGACCGGCGTGTTCCGATTGCCGCTTTTCCAGCGTACCTTTCAGTTCACCCCCAATGTCCAGGGTGGCTCTCCGCTTTCGGCTACTGTGTTCGGGGTATCTTTTGCCATCGGCTGGACGCCCTGTATCGGCCCCATCCTGGGCGCCATCTTGATGGCCACGTCCAATGCTGCTAGTGCCCAGGCTGGAATGATATATCTCAGTGCCTACTCGGCTGGCCTAGCGCTACCTTTTCTTGCCAGCACTTTACTGATTAACCGATTCGCTCTGCATCGGCAAAGCCTAGGAAGGTGGAGCGCCTATGCTCGCCCCGTGGCGGGCACGGTTGTGATCCTGATGGGCATCGCCATCGTCTCGGGTACCATGACGCGGCTTTCCAGTATCATGGTCGACCTTTTTCCCTCCCTGGCGACCCTGGGGTAGCCAGGCCGTCAGAGAAGTAGAGATTACTTTTCATACTGACTCCTTAAGAAGCTTATTAGGCTGAGCTAGTCTCCTAAAAGGAGATTATTTTTATAATGCTTAGAACTTAATTTCTTTCACTGTTAATTTAGTTCTTTCACCTAATTAATTTTAATTAGGATCTCGTGGCGAGGTAACTTACAAGCGCAGCGAACGTTTCAGTGTTTTTTTGACAAAAAATTTATTATAGTAGGCCTTCCTGAATCCTAGCTGAATAATAAAAATTACGGCAAGTAACGCACAGCTACCTGGTTTATTTTTATATTTTTTGATTAGTTACCAGGTTCCCTTTCCTTGATTTATCTTTTAGGTTGTTCTAGCTTTATTATGCCAAGCAAGAACTATGGTAAATAAAATTTGATTTAATAAATGGAGAACCGAGATGGACTTCAAAAAATACGAAAACTGCATTGAAGCTTGTCACATATGCGCTGCTTATTGCGACAAGTGTGCAACTGAGTGTCTAAAAGAAGACAACGTAAAAATGATGGCGGAATGTATTCGCCTTAACATGCAATGTGCTCAAATTTGTCGGTTAGCCGCCTCATTTATGGCACAAGAAAGTGAGTTTGCACACGAGATCTGCCGTCTATGTGCCGACATTTGTAAGAAATGTGGTGATGAGTGTGCAAAACATGATGCACCTCACTGCCAAGAGTGTG
>NZ_JBANSN010000065.1:0-7177 GCF_037070215.1 Vreelandella arctica
TGTCATTTTCAGAAGACGACTGCACCAATCAACGAGACATGAAGCCTGCTGTGCATACGGCTCCTGACAGCCCGATATCAGGACTCCTCTGCACGAAACTCGTCTATGCTCAATACTCGTGTGCACCAAAGCGAGGCGAGCATGGCGACCGATACCGTACCGATTGCCGAGCGCGGCGTAGCCACCCTGTCAGAACAGGCATGGGAGCGTGCTCGCTGCCGCGCGGAGATCATTGGGCCGTTGGCGCAGTCGGAGACGGTCGGGCATGAAGCGGCCGACGCAGCAGCCCAGGCGCTGGGTCTGTCCCGGCGGCAGGTCTACGTCCTGATCCGCCGTGCCCGGCAAGGTTCGGGGCTGGTCACTGATTTGGCTCTTGGACAGTCGAGCGGTGGCAAAGGTAAAGGCCGCTTGCCGGAGTCGGTCGAACGAATCATCCGCGAGCTACTGCAAAAGCGCTTCCTGACCAAGCAGAAGCGCAGCTTGGCGGCGTTCCACCGTGAAGTTGCGCGGGTGTGCAAGCTGCAAAAGCTGCGGATGCCGGCGCGCAACACGGTCGCGTTGCGGATCGCCAGCCTTGATCCACTCAAGACCACTCGACTTCGGGAAGGCCAGGATGCGTCCCGCATCCTGCAAGGTGTTGGCGGTGTTCCTCCGCCAGTCTCCGCACCGCTGGAGCAGGTACAGATCGACCACACAGTCATCGACCTGATCGTGGTGGACGAGCGCGACCGGCAACCGATTGGCCGTCCGTACCTGACCCTCGCCATCGACGTGTTCACCCGCTGCGTGGTTGGCATGGTGGTCACGTTAGAAGCGCCATCTGCCGTCTCGGTCGGCCTGTGCCTCGCACACGCCGGTTGCGACAAGCGCCCTTGGTTGGAAAGGTTGGACGTGGAAATGGACTGGCCGATGAGCGGCAAGCCCGCGCTGCTCTACCTGGACAACGCGGCCGAATTCAAGAGCGAGGCGCTACGCCGTGGCTGCGAGCAGCATGGCATCCGGTTGGACTATCGGCCTCTCGGGCAGCCGCACTATGGCGGCATCGTGGAACGGATCATCGGCACGGCGATGCAAATGATCCACGACGAATTGCCGGGGACGACCTTCTCCAACCCTGACCAGCGCGGGGAATACGCCTCCGAGAAGATGGCCGCCCTGACACTGCGCGAGCTGGAACGCTGGCTCGCATTGGCGGTTGGCACCTATCACGGCTCCGTGCACAACGGCCTGCTCCAACCGCCGGCCGCACGCTGGGCCGAAGCTGTCGCGCGTACCGGCGTTCCAACCGTCATCACTCGCACCACGGCTTTTCTGGTCGATTTCCTGCCCGTCCTCCGCCGCACCCTGACCCGCACTGGCTTCGTCATCGACCACATCCACTACTACGCCGATGCGCTCAAGCCGTGGATAGCTCGGCGCGACCGCCTGCCTGCGTTCCTGATCCGGCGCGACCCACGCGACATCAGCCGCATTTGGGTGCTGGAGCCGGAGGGGCAGCACTATCTGGAAATTCCATACCGTACCTTGTCGCACCCGGCTGTCACCCTCTGGGAACAACGGCAGGCGCTGGCGAAATTGCGGCAGCAAGGGCGCGAACAGGTGGATGAGTCGGCGCTGTTCCGCATGATCGGGCAGATGCGCGAAATCGTGACCACTGCGCAGAAAGCCACGCGCAAGGCGCGGCGCGACGCGGATCGACGCCAGCATCTCAAGTCAACGGAACAACCTGTCAAAACCACGCCACCAGCGGACACGGACATGGCAGACCCGCAGGCGGACAACCAGCCACCTGCCAAACCGTTCGACCAGATTGAGGAGTGGTAGCCGTGGACGAATATCCCATCATCGACCTGTCCCACCTGCTGCCGGCGGCCCAGGGCTTGGCCCGTCTCCCGGCGGACGAGCGCATCCATCGCCTTCGCGCCGACCGCTGGATCGGCTATCCGCGAGCAGTCGAGGCGTTGAACCGGCTGGAAGCCCTGTATACGTGGCCAAACAAACAACGCATGCCCAACCTGCTGTTGGTCGGTCCAACCAACAACGGCAAGTCGATGATCGTCGAGAAGTTCCGCCGCGCCCACCCGGCCAGCTCCGACGCCGACCAGGAGCACATCCCGGTATTGGTCGTGCAGATGCCGTCCGAGCCATCGGTGATCCGCTTCTACGTCGCGCTGCTCGCGGCGATGGGAGCACCATTGCGCCCGCGCCCACGGCTGCCGGAAATGGAGCAACTGGCGCTGGCACTGCTGCGCAAGGTCGGCGTGCGCATGCTGGTGATCGACGAGCTGCACAACGTCTTGGCCGGCAACAGCGTCAACCGGCGGGAATTTCTCAACCTGCTGCGCTTCCTCGGCAATGAGCTGCGCATCCCATTGGTCGGGGTCGGCACGCGCGACGCCTACCTGGCCATCCGCTCGGATGACCAATTGGAAAACCGCTTCGAGCCCATGATGCTGCCGGTGTGGGAGGCCAACGACGATTGCTGCTCACTGCTGGCCAGCTTCGCCGCTTCGCTTCCATTGCGGCGACCCTCGTCGATTGCCACGCTGGACATGGCCCGCTACCTGCTCACACGCAGCGAGGGCACCATCGGCGAACTGGCGCACTTGCTGATGGCGGCGGCCCTCGTCGCCGTGGAGAGCGGCGAGGAAGCGATCAACCACCGCACGCTCAGCATGGCCGATTACACCGGCCCAAGCGAGCGGCGTCGGCAATTCGAGCGGGAACTGATGTGAAGCCAGCGCCACGCTGGCCACTGCATCCGGCACCCAGGGAAGCCGAAGCCCTGTCTTCGTGGCTCAACCGCGTGGCCCTTTGCTATCACATGGAAGTGTCCGAGCTGCTGGAGCACGATCTTGGTCACGGCCAGGTTGATGACCTGGACACCGCGCCACCACTGGCGCTGCTGGCGATGCTCTCCCAGCGGAGCGGTATCGAGCTGGATCGGCTGCGCTGCATGAGTTTCGCCGGCTGGGTGCCTTGGCTACTGGACAGCCTTGATGATCAGATTCCAGCCGCATTGGAAACCTATGCGTTCCAGCTCTCGGTACTGCTGCCGAGACTCCGCCGTAAGACGCGATCCATCACGAGCTGGCGTGCCTGGCTGCCCACCCAACCGATACACCGCGCCTGTCCGCTCTGCCTGAACGATCCGGAGAACCAAGCCGTACTGCTCGCGTGGAAGCTGCCCCTGATGCTGAGCTGCCCACTGCATGGCTGCTGGCTGGAATCCTATTGGGGCGTGCCAGGGCGGTTTCTCGGCTGGGAGAACGCCGACGCCGAACCGCGCACTGCCAGCGACGCGATTGCGGCGATGGACCAGCGTACCTGGCAGGCACTGACGACCGGCCACGTGGAGTTGCCGCGCCGACGCATCCACGCCGGATTGTGGTTTAGGCTGCTACGCACGCTGCTCGATGAGCTGAACACCCCGCTTTCGACGTGCGGCACCTACGCGGGGTATCTCCGCCAAATCTGGGAATGCTGCGGGCATCCGCTGCGTGCTGGGCAAAGTCTGTGGCGACCGTATGAAACCCTGAACCCGGCAGTACGGTTGCAGATGCTGGAGGCGGCGGCAACGGCAATCAGCTTGATTGAGGTGAGGGATATAAGCCCGCCAGGCGAGCACGCAAAGCTATTCTGGTCCGAGCCCCAAACCGGGTTCACCAGTGGCCTGCCGGCGAAAGCGCCGAAGCCCGAACCCGTCGATCACTGGCAGCGTGCAATCCAGGCCATTGATGAGGCCATCATTGAAGCACGACACAACCCCGAGACGGCACGCTCGCTGTTCGCGTTGGCTTCCTATGGTCGGCGCGACCCCGCTTCCTTGGAACAGTTGCGCGCCACCTTCGCGAAGGAAGGCATCCCCCCGGAATTTCTGTCACATTATGAGCCTAGCCTACCCTTTGCATGCCTTAGACAGAATGACGGGTTAAGTGACAAATTTTGACGTGCAGAGCTTCCCGATGCAAACTGTCACATAATCGAACGTATATGTGACAGGTACAAGATGCTGATTGGCTACATGCGAGTATCGAAGGCGGATGGCTCCCAGGCGACGGACTTGCAGCGCGATGCGCTGGTCGCGGCCGGTGTTGATCCGGCGCATCTCTATGAAGACCAAGCGTCCGGAAAACGCGAGGATCGTCCCGGTCTGGCGAGCTGTCTGAAGGCACTACGGCCAGGCGACACGTTGGTCGTTTGGAAACTGGATCGGCTCGGGCGCGACCTGCGCCATCTGATCAATACCGTCCATGACCTGACCGGACGCGGCATCGGCCTCAAGGTGCTGACCGGGCACGGCGCGGCCATTGACACCACGACCGCCGCCGGCAAGCTGGTCTTCGGTATCTTCGCCGCGCTGGCCGAGTTCGAGCGCGAGTTGATCGCCGAGCGCACCGTGGCGGGCCTGGCCTCAGCACGGGCACGCGGCCGGAAAGGCGGCCGGCCGTTCAAGATGACCGCCGCCAAGCTGCGGCTGGCGATGGCGGCAATGGGGCAGTCAGAGACCAAGGTCGGCGACCTGTGCCAGGAACTTGGCATCACGCGGCAGACCCTGTATCGGCATATTTCACCCAAGGGCGAGCTACGTCCAGATGGCGAGAAGCTACTCAGCCGAATTTGATGCCGACATGAGGCGACGTAGCGAAAGCGTGGTTTGTCTCAATTTGACGGCGGCGAACCGCAAGCGTTCGGTTCGCCGCTCGTTTCGGTCGCAGTGCTGGCCCGCGCCTGGAAACGTTGATAACACTCCAGCCCGCAGAAGTGCTCGACGTACTCCGCGCCTTCCGGTGTGAAGGCGGCATCGAGCGGAATTTCCTTGCAGCACACGCAGCAACTGGTGGCGGTCGGATCATTTGCATTCATGGTGGCACCCCTCCATTGACTGACGAAGACGGCGAATGCCGCCGCCGGCATCGGCTTTGCGAACAGAAAGCCTTGCCCGCGCTCGAACGCTTGGGCCCTCCGCCGTAGTCCATCCATCCGGCCGGGAAGCGCTCATGATCTTTCCCTGAATGCCCGCAACGCCCGCGCCAGTGACAGAAGAAACAGGCCGGTCAAACCGAGCGCCGTGATGACCCAATACTCGACAAGGAATGCACCGGCGGTTGTGCCGGCCAGCACGGCAGCGAGGATGGACAGGTGGCAGGGGCAAGTCAGCACGGCCAGCGTGCCCCACAGGTAGCCGGTGAACGGTTTGTGCGTCTCGGCCGGCATGCGCTCGGGGCTGTTCATGGCAAACTCTCCGCATGCTGTGCCGGCGCGGTCGGCATGGCGGCCAACTGCACTTCCAGATTGGCCAACGCTTCGCGCCGGCGTTCGACGAACTGACGCAGCACAGCAAGCTGCGCGGCAGTTTCATCGCAGTTCGCCGCATCCAGCGCCCGGCACAGCCGCGCCAATGCGCCGAGGCCGATGCCCGCCTCGAAGGCGGCCCGCACGAAGCACAGTCGCTGCAAGGCGGCGTCATCGAACAGGCCGTAGCCACCCGTGGTGCAGGCGACTGGCCGCAGCAATCCGCGCAGCAGGTAGTCGCGCACGATATGCACGCTCACCCCGGCATCAAGGGCCAGCCGGGACACCGTGTAGGCGTTCATCGAACACCTCCTTTTGGTCGGTTCACGGCAATGCATATACCGTTTCGCCGAGTTCAATCCGCGCGCTGCGAATCCGATGCCGGTGCCGTAGAACATTGGGTCGATATCCGATCACGGTGTCCTAGATGACATGGTCTGCAACAGATGTCGATTAAACTCCTGGCCCAAGCCGAAAGCCTCGTGGACACTGACGATCGCCAATCCTTCCAATCCTTGATGCTTGGAGGCCCAGTCTTCCGCCGTCGGGACAGATGCAAAGAAATGTACATGGCAACAGAAGGACTGACGAACGTCGGCTGCTTCCTGCGGCAATACCAAGGACACCGCCATGCCGGCAGGTTCGACAGCCTGTATCTCGCTGGGTGAAACCGTGAGTGAAACGGGTGCTCCGGTTGCAGCGCAATGCGATGAGACGCGAGCTGTACGGCCGATCAGCGCCGGAAATATCAAGGTGTCCAGCGCGCACCAGGCATACAGACGGCGGTCGTCAATTTCAAAGACATACGAAGTCTCGCGCAAGGTGAGGCCGTAGCCGATGATGTTCCCATCTTTGTCATATTCGGTACTGGTGGCCTGTTCGAGTACGGCGGCCACTCGCTCAGCGGGCCAGTCGAGAATCCCGGCAAGTGTCGTTCGTGAAACCGGACGCCCCTTGGCGAGTTCCCGCAGTAGCGGGACCAAGAGATCCGCAGTACCATTGGTACGATTGACCGAAGTGAGACGTTCTAAAATATATGGGGCGAGCTTCATGGTTCCATCTCCTTTCATCCTGCGCAGCAGGACAATTGTTTGACATCCTTGGTGAAGGTCTGCGCCGCGAGCTTCAGCCCCTCGACCATCGTCAGGTAGGGGAACAACTGGTCAGCCAGTTCCTGTACGGTCATGCGGTTACGGATCGCGAGCACCGCCGTCTGGATCAGCTCGCCCGCTTCCGGGGCCACTGCCTGTACCCCAATGAGTCGTCCGCTACCTTCCTCGGCTTGTCCTTTCGAATTTGAATTGGATAGCGTAACCTTACTTCCGTACTCATGTACGGAGTCAAGCGGTATGGAAAATAATTTGGAGAACCTGACCATTGGCGTTTTTGCCAAGGCAGCCGGCGTCAACGTGGAGACCATCCGGTTCTATCAGCGCAAGGGCTTGTTGCCCGAGCCGGACAAGCCCTATGGCAGCATTCGCCGCTATGGCGCGGCGGACGTGACACGGGTGCGATTCGTGAAATCGGCCCAGCGGTTGGGCTTCAGCCTGGATGAAATCGCCGAGTTGCTGCGGCTCGACGATGGCACCCACTGCGAGGAGGCCAGCAGCCTGGCCGAGCACAAGCTCCAAGACGTGCGCGAGAAGATGGCCGATTTGGCGCGCATGGAGGCTGTGCTGTCTGACCTGGTGTGCGCCTGCCATTCGCGGCAGGGGAATGTTTCGTGTCCGCTGATTGCGTCGTTGCAAGGTGGAACGAGCTTGGCAGGGGCTTCCACAGCTTAGCGTGCTTTATTTTCCGTTTTCTGAGACGACCACAGATCAGAAAAGACTGTGCAGCCGACTCTTGATATTCCGTGCAGTCACCTTCTGAAAATGACAGT
>NZ_JBANSN010000066.1:0-5551 GCF_037070215.1 Vreelandella arctica
TATCCATTACTATAACCACGAGCGTATTAAGACCAAACTAAAAGGCCTGAGTCCGGTGCAGTACCGGAATCAGGCCTTGGCCGCTTAGTTGTTCACTGTCCAAGTTTATGGGGTCAGTTCACCTGGGATGCGGGTTATTTGCTAGCACTAACGTGTTTAGTGCTTACGCGACATCAAAGCGGTCCGCGTTCATCACTTTCGTCCAGGCGGCGACGAAGTCTTTAACAAACTTCTCGTCGTTATCGTCCTGGGCGTAGACTTCCGCGTAGGAACGCAGCAGCGAGTTAGAACCGAACACCAGGTCAACGCGAGAAGCGGTCCACTTAACGGCATCCGTTTGACGATCGCGGATCTCGTAAGTGTTTTTACTCACTGGCTTCCAGGTGTTGCCCATATCGGTCAGGTTGACGAAGAAGTCGTTGGTCAACTGGCCTTCACGGTCAGTGAATACGCCATGCTTGGTGCCGCCGTAATTGGTGCCCAGCACACGCATGCCGCCGAGTAATACCACCATTTCAGGCCCTGTTAGCCCCATCAGTTGAGCGCGATCCAGCAGCAGCTCTTCCGGCTTCACGACGTAGTCTTTCTTCTGCCAGTTGCGGAAACCGTCGGCCAGCGGCTCTAGCGGCTCGAAGGATTCGCCGTCAGTCATCTCGGCAGAAGCATCGCCACGGCCTTTCAAGAAAGGTACGCGAACGTCATAGCCTGCGGCTTTAGCGGCTTTTTCGATCGCTACACTGCCGGCCAGAACGATGACGTCGGCAAGGCTAGCGCCGGTGTCAGCAGAAATTTTCTCGTACACGGCTAAGACGCTGGCGAGACGCGCAGGCTCGTTGCCTTCCCAATTCTTCTGGGGCGCCAAGCGAATGCGCGCACCGTTGGCACCGCCGCGCATATCAGAGCCGCGGTAGGTGCGGGCGCTGTCCCACGCGGTGCTAACCATATCGCTGATGCTCAGGCCAGCGTCGGCGATTTTCTGCTTAACCACTTCTTCGCTGTAGTCGGTGCTGCCAGCCGGAATCGGATCCTGCCAGATCAAGTCTTCAGCGGGCACTTCCGGGCCAATGTAGCGTGCTTTCGGACCTAGGTCACGGTGAGTCAGCTTGAACCACGCCTTGGCGAAGGTCTTCTTGAAGTACTCCGGATCCGCCATGAATTTTTCACAAATGGCGCGGTAGGTCGGATCCACCTTCATGGCCATATCCGCATCGGTCATGATCGGATTGTGGCGAATGGAGGGGTCGCTGGCGTCAACCGGCTTATCCTCTTCCTTAATGTCGATAGGTTCCCACTGGTGAGCACCGGCCGGGCTTTTGCGCAGTTCCCACTCGTGGCCGAACAACAGGTCGAAATAGCCCATGTCGAACTTGGTGGGGTGAGTGGTCCAGGCACCTTCAATGCCCGATGTAACGGCATTGCTCGCCTTGCCACCCATGGTCGGGTTGCCCCAGCCAAAGCCCTGGTTCTCAACATCAGAGGCTTCTGGCTCAGCCGCCAGCGCTGCCGCGTCGCCGTTACCGTGGCACTTACCCACGGTGTGGCCACCGGCAGTAAGGGCAGCCGTCTCTTCGTCATTCATTGCCATGCGGGCAAAGGTTTCGCGAATCTGCTGACCGGTTTTCAGCGGGTCGGGCACACCGTTAACGCCTTCCGGGTTGACGTAGATAAGCCCCATCTGAACCGCAGCAAGCGGGTTTTCCATGGTTTCTGGCTTTTCAACATCGCCATAGCGCTCGTCAGAAGGCGCCAGCCACTCTTTCTCATCGCCCCAGTAGATATCTTTTTCGGGTTCCCAGATATCCTCACGGCCAAACGAGAAGCCGTAAGCAGGCAGCCCCATGGATTCATAGGCAACGGTACCGGCCAGGATCATCAGATCGGCCCAGCTAATTTTATTGCCGTACTTCTTCTTGATTGGCCACAGTAGACGACGCGCCTTATCAAGGCTGACGTTATCCGGCCAGGAGTTGAGGGGTGCAAAACGCTGGCTACCGGTACCGCCGCCGCCACGACCGTCGGCCAGACGGTAGGTGCCAGCAGAGTGCCATGCCATGCGGATCATTAGACCGCCGTAGTGACCCCAGTCAGCTGGCCACCACGATTGGCTGTCAGTCATCAGCGCGTGGACGTCTTGCTTAAGCGCGTCAAAATCGAGCTTTCTGACCTCTTCCCGATAGTCAAAATCGGCATCCATCGGGTTTGATTTGCGGTCTTGCTGGTGCAAGATATCCAGGTTAATCCCTTCCGGCCACCAGTCTTTATTAGACGTGCCCGTGGAGGTATTACCACCATGCATTACAGGACATTTACCACTCATAGCTCTCTCCCTCTCACTACATTTTGTCTTAGTTGCTTTTTTCTTGGTGGTGCTCGCTTTCTCGCTACCAAGTCAACTGACGTTGAGCGTCCTTTACATGGCCGTTCGCACTAGCAGGGACGCATCATAAACTTGGTACTGTTTTAAACCACTTCCCTTATAGCCACAATTTACTTTTTGCGACTGCTCCAATAGCTTTTACCCATCACGCATTACTTCATCTAACTAACCAGTAAACTCTTCGGTGTCGATATCCGCTTGCTGCGCCTCGCTATAGCGAGCCCCTGCGACCTGGTCTGGCGTCATCATGGCATCCAACTGCTGCATTGTGGTGACATCAAGGCGCAGGGTTTCCGCGGCTAAATTTTCGCGCATGTGGTCAGGTGAGCGAGTTCCCGGAATAGGAATAATATCGTCGCCTTTGGCCTTCAGCCATGCCAGCGCCAGTTGCCCCGGCGTCACGCTGAAGGCCTGCGCCAGCGCCGCAAGGCGTTCAAATAATTTGATATTATGCGGGTAGTTGTCGGTGCTGAAGCGCGGCATGTTACGGCGCATATCGCCCTCTTCAAGGCGCGCTGGATCCTGAATGGCGCCAGTCAAGAAGCCTCGCCCCAGAGGACTAAATGCGACCATGGCCGCGCCCACCTCTCGGCACGCATCGATCAGGGCGATTTCAGGGTTGCGCGTCCACAGCGAGTATTCCGACTGCACGGCGGCGATAGGATATTCAGCTGCCGCACGGCGCAATGTTAGCGCAGAAATTTCCGACAACCCCACGCCTCCAATTTTGCCCTCTTCCATCAAGCGCCCTAGCGCGCCGACGCTCTCTTCAATGGGGACCTGGCGATCCAAGCGGTGCAGGTAGTAGAGATCCAAATGATCGGTACGCAGGCGCGCAAGGCTTGCTTCGCACTGTTTGCGCAGTGTTGCCGGGCGGCCGTCAATAACGCGTTTGCCTGACTCAGGGTCCATAGCCATGCCGCATTTACTGGCCAGAAAGAGCTGATTCCGCTTGCCCTCCAAAGCGCGCCCGACCACTTTCTCATTGGCTGTGGCGCCGTACAGGGTGGCAGTGTCAAAGTGGCGATAGCCCATCTCAAACGCCTCATCCAACGCTCGTATGGCCGCGTTTTCAGGCACGATGCTGCCATAACCGTGGGAGAGGTTCATACAGCCCAGGCCAATAGACGGGGCATTAACAGCATTAAGGCGTTGGAAAAAACTCGTCATAGCAACTCCTGGCGTTAACAAAATAGTTTCATCATCTTTCACCGCCAAACTGCAGCGCAGCTAAGTGGCGATAGAGTGGGCTGGTGGTGATCAATTCGTCGTGGGTGCCCGCCGCGATTAGCTTTCCACCATCAAGCACTAGCAAGCGGTCGGCAGCAATAACGGTGGCGAGCCGATGGGCGATCACAATACTGGTGCGCCCCACCATCAGCCGATCCAGCGCCTGCTGTACCAGCCGCTCGCTTTCCGCATCCAAGGCGCTGGTGGCTTCATCCAGCAGCAGCACCGTCGGATTTTTGAGCAGCGCTCGGGCGATAGCGAGCCGCTGACGCTGGCCACCGGAAAGCTGTACTCCGCCAGGGCCAAGAGGCGTATCAAAGCCCTGGGGCAGCGCTTCAATAAAGTCGAGGGCGCTGGCATCCTGAGCGGCGATGCGCAGCCTTTCACTATTAGCTTCAGGATCGCCATAGCGAAGATTATCGGCCACCGAGCCACTAAACAGCACCGGCTCCTGGGCTACCAACCCCATGGCGCGCCGTAATGCAGCAAGGTCTAAGTCACGGACATCGATCCCATCCAGCGTTATACGCCCTTGGCTGGGGTCATAAAAGCGCAGCAGCAGTGCCAACAGGGTGCTTTTACCCGCGCCTGATGGGCCCACCACCGCTACCCGTTCTCCCGGCTGAATATGCAGATCAAAGCCGTCGAGCGCTGGCGTTTCCCGGCCGGGGTAGGTGAAGCTGACGCTCTCCAGCACGATGTCACCTTTTGATGGCATCGGTAGGTGATGGGGATTCGCCGGTGACTGGATAGCGGGCTGAGTATCGAGCAGCTCCAATAAGCGTTCCGCCGCCCCTGCCGCACGCTGCACATCTCCCGCGACTTCAGCCAAGGTGGCGATAGCCCCCGCTGCCAGCACGGCATAAAAAATAAACGCCGACAGCTCGCCCGCACTCATGGAGCCATCTAACACCGCCTGTCCACCCTGCCAGAGCATCAACCCCACCGCGGCAAACACCACCAACATGGCAATACCGGTCAACCAGGCGCGTTGCTGGGTGCGCTCGACGGCGCTGCCGAATGCCTGCTCCACGCGCTGACCGTAGCGGGTTTTATCCGCCGCTTCGTGGGTAAACGCCTGAAGGGTTCGAATACCGCTCAGCGCCTCTTCGGCATAGCGGCCCAGTTCGGCCACACGGTCCTGGCTGGTGCGGGACAGTCGCCGCACCCGGCGGCCGTACCACACAATCGGTAACAGCGTGGCGGGGATGCCAATCAACACCATCGCCGAGAGCCACGGCTGCGTCACCAGCATTAACACCACCGCCCCCACCAGCATGACCAGATTGCGCAGCGCCAGCGAGACCGAAGAGCCAAACAGGCTCTGCAGTACGCTGGTATCCGCGGTTAATCGTGAGGCTATTTCCCCCGCGGCACGGCCGTCGCTTGCGCTCTCAAAAAAGCTGGGCTCCAGGGTGAGTAAATGATCGAACACCCGCTGGCGCAAGTCGGCAGCCAAACGCTCGCCAATCCAGGTCACTTGGTAGTAACGCAGCGCGGAAGCGAACGCCAACACCGTTACTACCACCAGCATCAACACCAGCGCTTGGCCTAGCGCCTGTGCATCGGCATCTAAAAAGCCGCGATCAATGACTAACCGCAGCCCGTTGCCTAGCAGCAGTACGCTGCCTGAGGCCAATAACAGCGCCAGACCCGCCAGGGCCAAACGTAGCCGATAAGGACGTAGCAGCCCCAGCAAGCGCAACAGCACGCGGGGGTTAGGGCGTTGATTCATGGAAATAAATGCTCAACAAAGAGAGGCAGTACTCGACCATAGCAGGAGTGCCATTGCCATGCACAGAATCAAAAAAGCCCGCGATCTCTGAACTGACCCCATAAACTTGGACAGTGAACAACTAAGCGGCCAAGGCCTGATTCCGGTACTGCACCGGACTCAGGCCTTTTAGTTTGGTCTTAATACGCTCGTGGTTATAGTAATGGATA
>NZ_JBANSN010000067.1:0-5377 GCF_037070215.1 Vreelandella arctica
CGGAGGGTAGAATCGGTCATGGCGTATCCACTCGTGTTGGTTGAGATCTTGGTCGTGATCAATCAACAGGATACGCCACCCTTCCTACCTCCTCCCATACACCAGACTTGAGCTTAACTCGTACTAATACCAAGGCACCAAAAGCCACAAACAGCATTTGTGCACCGGTTAACACTACTTTTGGCCACGACTCTGCCTGGCTGGTAGCTTCACGCATTAGAGAATTCCTAGTGATTATTAGAGAGTAGATATGCAAAAAAATGCCCCTAACGCGAAGCGTGAGGGGCTAATTTAAAAAAGGCGCTTAGCGCGTTCCGAAAATCTTATCGCCTGCGTCACCTAGTCCAGGGACGATATAGCCATTTTCATCGAGTCGCTCATCGACCGAAGCAGTGTAAATTTCGATGTCGGGATATGCTTCCTGCACCCGTTTGATGCCTTCAGGGGCAGCGACAAGCACAATCACCTTCATATGCACACAGCCACGCTCACGCAGCATGTCCAACGTAGCCACCATTGAACCACCGGTGGCCAGCATAGGGTCAATCACGATTGCCATACGCTCTTCGATATCGTTAGCGAATTTGGCGAAATACGGTACTGGCTCAAGCGTCTTTTCATCGCGGTAAAGACCAACAACACTGACTCGAGCACTGGGAATTAAGTCTGTTACACCTTCTAACATACCCAAGCCTGCGCGCAAAATCGGTACCACGGTAACTTTTTTACCCTTAAGCCGTCGTGTTGCAATCGGCTCGCCGTTCCATCCTTGGATTTCGTGATCTTCCAGCTCAAGACCTTTGGTTGCTTCATAGGTCAATAGCTTAGCGACTTCACCTGCCAGCTCACGAAAGCTCTTAGTGCTCAGATCAACTTCGCGCATCAGTCCCAGCTTATGTTGAACAAGCGGATGGTTAATGGCGTAAACACTCATGGGACTTCCTCACAGCTGGGGATTCAAAATGACAATCTGGGTATGTCACTAGACGCAAAATTGCGCACATTCTACCCGCAACCTAATAGGAGGTTAAGGGGTTTCCGGCAATTGCCAGTCGATAGGCGTGCGCCCCTGCGCTTGCAGGAATTGATTTGCTTGCGAAAAGTGCCGGGTGCCAAAAAACCCTCGATGCGCAGAGAGCGGCGACGGGTGCGGGGCTTCAAGCACCAAATGGCGACGCTGGTCAATTAATGCTTTCTTCTGGCGCGCCTGACTTCCCCATAACAAAAACACACATGGCGACGCATGCTGGCTAACGGCTTCAATGGCGCGGTCAGTGAATACCTCCCACCCCTTGCCGCGATGAGAACCAGCATTCCCTTGTTCAACCGTTAACGAGGTGTTTAATAACAGGACGCCCTGCTTGGCCCAACTATCCAAGTTGCCATGCTGCACCGGTTTAAAGCCGACATCGCTGGCCAACTCTTTGTAGATGTTAGCTAGCGAAGGCGGCACCTGTACACCGGGCCGTACGGAGAAACTCAAGCCATGAGCTTGGTTGGGGCCGTGGTAAGGATCTTGCCCCAAGATAACGACTTTCACTTCATGCAGAGGGGTTAACTCAAAGGCGCGAAACCATTGCGCTGAGTGGGGGTAAATGGTTTTTTTAGCCGCCTTCTGCTGCGCCAAAAACTCCTTTAGTGCGAGCATATAGTCAGCCTTAAACTCATCACCCAGCCACTGACTCCAATCGTCAGGAAGTGGATTGGCCATCATTACCTCTTCATTTGATCGACGAGTGGTTCAACGTAAGCAACACCCATATCCCAAGGAAACTGGATCCAGCACTGCTGCGCTACTTCCGTTAGGTATTGATCCACCAATGGACGACCGTCCGGTTTGGCATAAATGGTCACAAAGTGTGCCTTAGGCAACATTTTGCGTACTGCGCGTGCAGTTTTGCCAGTATCGACTAAATCATCGACGAGTAGCCAGCCATCACCGTCATGGTCGACACCCTTCATAATATCCAGGCCACCCTGATCCATATGGTCGTAGCTCTTAATACACACCGTATCGATCAGACGAATATTAAGCTCACGGGCGATTAGTGCGGCCGGAATTAAACCGCCACGGGTAATCGCCACAATGCCCTTAAAATCACGCTCGATCATCTGATGACAAAGCGTACGCACATCACGGTGAAGCTGATCCCAGGAGACAGTGAAGTGTTGGTGATAACGATCGCTGCTCATTGGGGGCTACTCGTCTTCGTTGAAGGAACAAACTGCGAATACGCTGTAACCCGCATCGCGAATTTTTTGTGACCCACCCAGTTCGGGAAGATCAATAATCGTAGCCGTTTCCACTACGTGACCACCGCTGCGCTGGATAAGGTTAGCCGCTGCCAGCATAGTGCCACCGGTGGCGATCAAATCATCCATCAGCAGAATACGGTCATCTTTCTGGAAAGCATCGGAGTGCAGCTCAACTTCCGAATGACCGTACTCCAGCGTATAAGTCTCGCTGATGGTTTTAAACGGTAGCTTGCCCTTCTTACGCACCGGCACAAAGCTACACCCCAACTCATAAGCGAGCGGTGCGCCAATAATGAAACCGCGCGCATCGATTGCCGCGATAGCATCCAGGTTCATTTCCTGATAGCGATGTACGAAGCTATCAATCAGCTTGCGAAAGGCCGCGCTATTTTGTAGCAAAGGAGTGATGTCGCGAAAATTCACGCCTTTCTCAGGCCAATCTGGAACCGTGCGAATAACGGACTTAATGTAGTCGCCGTAGATGCTCATCGCGTCTCTCATTGAGTAGTAAAATTAAGTAGTTAGAAAGCGGAAAAGGCCGATCAAACCAAGAAGAGATACCTTACCGCAAACAGGAGCGCCAAAATAATAACGGCCGGATTCAAGTCGCTAAAACGGCCTGATAACGTTTTGATCGCTACGTAGCTGATGAAACCGAGTGCAATTCCTTCGGCAATCGAGAACGTCAGCGGCATTGCCAAAGCAGCAATCAGTACCGGCGCAGCATCCGTTGGATCTTCCCAATTAGCATGCGCCAAGCTACCCGTCATTAATACCGCTACATACAGCAGCGCACCAGCGGTAGCGTAGGCCGGAATGGAGCCCGCCAACGGTGCGAAGAACAGGCTGATCAGGAATAGGCCGCCCACGACTACCGCCGTCAAACCAGTCCGGCCACCGGATGCGATGCCCGCTGTTGATTCAATATAGCTAGTGGTAGTGGAAGTACCCAATGCAGCACCCGCCATAGACGCGGCACTGTCAGCCATCATGGCACGGCCAAGGCGCGGCAGCTTGCCATCTTTATCCAGTAGTTTGCCCCGATGAGCAACGCCCACCAACGTGCCCGAGGTGTCAAACAAATCAACAAACAAGAAGGCAAAAATGACGCTGAGCATCGCTACATCTAGCGCGCCCATTAAATCCATCGCCATAAATGTAGGCGCAATCGAGGGAGGCATCGACATTAGACCGCCGTACTCATTATGGCCCAGCACCATGGCAATCACTGTCACGCCCAAAATACCGATCATGACCGCACCGGTGACGCGCAGGTAAGAAAGCGCGGTAATCACAAAGAAGCCTAACAGCGCATATAAGGCGGGCGGCTGAGATAGATCACCTAAAGAAACAAAGGTAGCGGGATTAGCAACCACAATACCGGCATTTTTCAGCGCAATCATCGCCAAGAAAAGACCGATACCAGCAGCGATCCCGAGTCGCAATGTCATGGGAATAGAGTTAATAATCCATTCACGAATTCTAAAAATGCTTAACAGGAAGAAAGAGAGACCAGAGAAGAAGACGGCGCCGAGTGCCGCTTCCCATGTATACCCCATACCCAATACAACACCGTAGGTGAAAAAGGCATTCAACCCCATGCCTGGTGCTTGGGCGATTGGATAATTGGCCCATAGGCCCATCACGAAACAGCCAATCGCTGCGGCTATGCACGTCGCCACAAATACCGCACCGTAGTCCATGCCCGCTTCAGACAGGATGCTCGGGTTAACAAAAATAATGTAGGCCATCGTCAGGAACGTAGTGATCCCGGCGATAACTTCTGTTTTCACATTAGTTTTGTGCTCAGTGAGCTTGAAATAACTATCCAGAAGTTTCATGAATTTTCTTATCCTTAGCGATAACGCAGCACGCGCACGCGTTCTGGTGCTGAGAAAAGCCGCACATACTACCGAAACGCTCACCGTGATGCGAGCGCTTCAGCATGGCGACCCATGTAAGCGAGAGCAGCCCCGCCGCTGTATACAAAGCAATCTTCAGGCCACAACCTAACCGATCGGTCAATTCAATGGCGGATTAAGCTAAAGAGGGTTGCTGCGCCCGTTTTTTTGAGAGAGCACGCGCTCTACCGTTTCAACGATCACCTGGGTTTGCGGATCAATTTCAATATTGACTTGATCCCCCGGCGCTCGATCCTGAAGCGTAGTGCGCGATAAGGTTTCAGGGATTAAATTGACGCTAAACTCTACGCTTCCGCTACCGCTTTGACGTACATCACCGATAGTCAAACTGATACCGTCCACCCCGATATAGCCTTTCTCGAACACAAATCGGCCAAGCCTTTCCGGCAGGGAAAACCATAATCGACGGTTATTGGGCGCTTCTTCAATAGCCACTACCTCTGCCATGGAAATGATGTGCCCCGACATAGAGTGCCCACCAATCTCATCGCCAAAACGCGCCGCACGCTCTATATTGACGCATTGCCCTGGCACAATTGCACCAAGATTAGTCAATCTCAGCGTTTCACGCATCAAATCAAAACTAACGCTATCACCATCGATGGCCGTCACCGTTAAGCAAACGCCGTTATGAGCAACAGATGCACCAATCTCAAGCCCCTCGCGCATGGCTGGCGGCATTTCCACAACATGTACGCGAAAATCATCCAGCTCACGCACCGCTACTACCTTGGCGACCCCTTGCACAATGCCCGTAAACATATGGCTCATTCTCCTAATGGGTAAAAACTAAGTATTAAAAAACTAAGTATTAAAAGCGGGGAGGTAAAAATAACCAAAATCATGGGCACAAGCTTACTACTGGCGCCCCCTATGTGTGCACTCTTATGGTGATTTCCATAAGAGCATGAAACGTGAGGCCCTCTATTCTACGTCACTCGTTTTTATAGGGTCTTGCGTAAGCGTGTTTTTCTCTCATCGAACACGCCCCTCTAAGCCTGTCGACAGCTCTAAAAACCTAAACACTCTTTTCTAATAGAATAAAAGACTATTGTAAGCTCCTAAAACATAAAATCAGACGAGTTATAGTCAAATCTGGTGGATGGCAGTCAGGCGGCAGTCCTGTCTGATTGATCGGTTACCTGCTCCCCATCCTGAAACCGGACGTTGTTCACGACCAGCTCCAGCTTGCTGAACCC
>NZ_JBANSN010000068.1:0-5375 GCF_037070215.1 Vreelandella arctica
ACCCCAAGCATTCGCACTTGGCTCGCTATGGGGCTGGATGCCCTGTGGGCTAATCTATTCGATGCTGGCCTGGAGTCTTGCTGTAGCCGAGCCATTGCGTGCCGCCGCGATGATGGGGGCCTTTGGGCTCGGCACCTTGCCTGCCGTCCTAGCGACCGGAGTGGCAGCGCGCCGTGTCTCAATATGGATACGTAGCCCCGCGACTCGTACGCTGGCAGCACTGCTGATTATTACGTTTGCTGTCTGGCAACTCTGGCATCTGCAGTCCATGATAGGGATGGAGGATACGCACAGTGCCATGACTTCGCCGCATCACTAATGATCACTTCGCGAATCATTAGCCTCGAAAACTAATTTACCTGTCCCAAGCGATTCGATGAGCTCCTTCAGGCTGAAACTTTCAGTCATCTTGTCTTGATTCATATTATCTATCCAGCGCGCTATCACCTGGAACTCTTGAGCCCGCAAGTAAAGACGTCCCCTTTGAGTGGCGAGTGGTACTGGTTCAATAAACTCTGCAGTGCCTTGATCCGCCCAAGATAATATTTGCTTGATCTCTGGAAGACTAACACCCAGCGAACGCAGGCAATCGATAAAACGTAGGCGCCCCAAGGACTCTGCATCGTAGAGTTGATAACCGTTGCGCGGGTCGCGGTGCGGTTGCAATAACCCTTCCCTTGTATAGTGGCGTACCGTTTCTGCCGTTACCCCTCCCGTCTGAGCCAGCTCTGAGACTCGCATTGGCTTATCCTCATTCGTTTATTCGTAGCCAGCTTACAACCGTTAGGCTGCCCAAAGGTCAAGTCTTCAGCTGAGCGCTCATGACAAACATTTAGGTTGTATAACGAAATTTAAAATGAGGCCTTGACCTTAAAGTCTGCTTTAAGGATATCTTAAAAAAGCACTCCTGCCACAGGATAAAAAACCGTAATCAAGTCCTACCACTAGCGCGTTTGGCAGAGTGACTCACATACAGAGGAGAGTGTCATGCGTAAACGTAATACTGCGATCCTGTTTACTGCCATTGTTGCTGCCAGCAGCTTCGGAGCTAGCTCGCTTTTTGCCCAAGAAGAGAATCAACAGAAGCCGATGGAGGGCAACGCCATGCATAGCAATATGATGCAAGCAGGGGGTATGCACGACATGATGGGCGATATGAAGTCCATGATGGAAAAATGTAACGCCATGATGGAAAACATGCAGCATGAGAACGACGACGCTTAAAGCGGCTCGGATAGGTTGCTTGTACGCAAGCAACCTTTTCATCATGCGGGTAGCGTCGCTTGGACCTTCCTATCTGATATCTAACCGGACACACAACATATGAAACATTGGAAAGCGCTTGCCGTTACGTCTTTGCTGGCTTTTCCCATATCGGGATTGGCGGCTGATATATCAGCGACTCTCTACAAAAATCCCAATTGCGGATGTTGTGCCGAATATGCCAAGTATTTGGAACAAAACGGCTTCGACGTGGAGACGATCGACACCCATGATCTCGTTAAAATGAAAGCCGAGTATAACATCCCTGAAGAACTGCATGGCTGCCATACCACGGTCGTAGGAGACTATCTCTTCGAAGGGCATGTGCCTGTTGAGAGCGTGACCCAAGTGCTTGATGAAAAGCCCTCTATCATAGGGCTGAGTGTGCCGGGAATGCCGCTTGGCTCACCGGGCATGTCGGGAGAAAAGCGTGGCCCGTTGGAAGTCTATGCCATCGCCTCGCAATCGACTGAGAGCCCCGACATTTACGCGACTCACTAAAGGATAGTGCGGCGATGAAACACCCCATCCTGACAGGACATTTCGTAGCTGTATTTCTGATGACTGCCACATCCCTTGCCATGGCCGCCCCGTCAGAAAGTTCAGGGCCACAGGGGTTTCTTCTCTGGGCTACCCCCAACGATGTGGCACAAATCAGCTTCGAGGATAGCGACGGTACCCCTTTCACGTTGGCTGACTTTGAAGGAAAGCTGATTCTACTCAACATCTGGGCAACATGGTGCGGGCCTTGCCGAGAGGAAATGCCCACTTTAGATGCCCTACAAGATGAGCTTGGCAGCGATGATTTTGAGGTGGTCGCCTTATCGATCGACCGTAAGGGGGTCGAGATTGTTAATGAATTCTATCAAGAGATAGGCATTGAACATCTGGCTCCCTATATAGATAAAACCGGAATGGCTAGCGCAGATCTTGGGGCCGTAGGTATTCCCACGACGCTTCTACTTGACCGCCAAGGCAAAGAAATTGGGCGCCTCGTGGGGGAAGCCGAGTGGAATACTCAAGACATGATCGACTTTCTTGCCGAAATGATTGCAACCAGATAATGAGGTAGCACCATGAGTTGTTGTGACGACAAAACCCAACAGGGCAAACAAAAATCGGGGCTAAATGGCTTTTTGACAGGGTCACGCGGCCTGATGTTGCTGGGTAGCGTGGCAGTGGCTGGCGGCCTTGCTTTTGGCTGGGATAATCTGGTTTTGCTAGGCATTGCGCCTATTCTATTGAGCCTATTGCCATGTCTCATTATGTGCGGATTAGGCCTATGCATGATGAAGTGCAAAGACAAAAAAGGTGAAGCGACCGAGCAAAGCGACGCTACCAATGTTCAGGCTCGGGTAGAAGACGCTTCAGAAGTGAATGCCGGAACAGCGCCTACCACTCGCCAACTAGTCGATCAAAGCGAGTCAATCAAGCAGTCCTCATCTAAATTCCAAGCCTAGCCATGGGTAAAGGGTAATGCTTGAAGTAGCCAATATAGGACTGGTCACTGCCTTTCTGGCAGGCCTGATCTCGTTCATTTCGCCCTGTGTTTTGCCACTTGTGCCTGGCTATCTTTCTTTCATGACCGGCCGCTCGCTCGGACAATTACAGGAAGCGGATAGACGAGAACGTCTGAGGGTGTTAACCCAGTCGGTATGGTTCGTGCTCGGTTTTTCAACCGTTTTTTTGTTGCTGGGAGCCAGCTCCACTGCCATTGGTCGTCTGCTGCTGGTGTATCGCCAAGAAGCAAACCTAGTCGGTGGCCTTATCGTCATCCTGTTTGGCGCCTTCATGACCGGGCTCATGCCATGGCGCTGGTTTCATCAAGAATGGCGGTTTATGGGTCGACTGAAGGACGTCGGTGGAACCCGCAGTGCAGCTTACTTACTTGGTTTAGCGTTTGCATTTGGCTGGACCCCCTGCATTGGCCCAATTCTGGGTGCCATTCTTACCGTCAGCGCCTCCACGGCCAACGCCTGGAGCGGGATGGCGTTGCTCGGCGTTTATTCTTTGGGTCTGGGCGTGCCCTTCATGCTGAGTGCCCTTTCACTTGATCGCTTCATAAAGCACCAGAAATTCCTGCGTCGCTGGGGGCATTTCATACATATAGCGGCTGGGTTGATCATGATTCTGATGGGTAGCTTAATGATCACAGGCAAACTATCCGAGCTGTCATATTGGTTATTGCGTACTTTCCCTGCCCTAGGTGTTATCGGCTAATCGTTATTTAAGGAAATATTGAAATGCACATGATCGTGAGTCGTTTTTTACGTGTCTTCTTACTGACAGGCTTGGCCGCAGTCAGCTTTGGCAGCGCCATTACGGCCTTGGCAACTGAAGAAGGGTTGCTTGCACTGCAATATGACGTAACAGGCAAACGACTGTTTAAAATTGAGGCTAACCAACTATTCCAGCGTGCCGATGAAGGCATGACCTGGAATGCGATTCCCTTGCCCGAAGACGTGAATGAAGGCCAGTTGCGCGCGGTATCGGTCCCCTCCACTGATCCGCAAGCGCTCTATATCGCAGGCCCCTCAATCGGGGTGCAGCGTAGCACCGACAATGGAGAAACCTGGCAAGAGCTTAGCGCTAACCTACCTAGCCGAGAGGTTACTGCGCTAGCTGTACATCGCCGTCAGAACGAAACACTTTATGCGGTAATTGAAGAAGACGGCATCTACCAAAGCGAGGATGCTGGCACCACCTGGAAAAAAATGGACAGTGGTCCTTCACAAAAGATTAACCGACTCGTCCACTCTGACATGGAAGGCAGCATGCAGACCGGCTGGCTCTACGGGGTATCGGACGATGCGGTGCGTCTATCGATGGACTGCTTTTGCGGTTGGAGACCGACCGGAGCACTTGATGCTGGCAGCGTCTATGATGTGGCTTATAGCCTTGGCAACCCAAAGCGAGTCTATGTGGTTACACAGCAAGGACTATGGCGTAGTGAAACGGGTGGTCAAGAGTGGCAACAAGTAGCTGGTGACGGCACAGAGCTCGTTGCACTCACACTCTCCGCCAAAGACACTCTCTATGGTTTAAACCAGAAAGGGGAACTTCTACACAGTGAAGACGAAGGCCAATCCTGGACTTATCCCGATGCGTAAGCACTGTTTTTTCACTGCCTCATGGCTGACGCTAATGGTTGTGGGGCACGCCATGGCTGAGGACCGTCCTTTTTCAAGCGATACTCCTCAGCTGGAAGACGGAAAAAGAGTTTACCGACAATACTGTGCTAGTTGCCACGGTACACAAGGCGAAGGCATGCCCAACTGGGAAGAGCAAAATGCTCTAGGCGAGTTACCTGCTCCACCACATGGGCCAGAGGGCCATACCTGGAAACACTCTGATGCCATGCTCTACCGAATTATTGCCGAGGGTTGGCGCGACCCCTGGAATAAAACCGATAGGCTAACGATGCCAGCGTATCAGGAAGTTTTGGCTCCCAGCGAGATACGAGATGTGGTGAATTATCTCAAGACATTATGGACACAAGAGCAAAGGCGTCACCAAGCAGACGAAAGTATTGAGAACCCCTTTCCAATACAAACTGGAATACCCCCAGAGTAAATAATAGTGTCTATGCCCTATAACAAATTTTCTTAGTCACCTTATGGGTCACCACACTGTTAGCTACCGTCTCAACCGCCCACTTGTGTTATTAAGTAGAAAACAACCTCTTGGTCCTTTTAACTCCGACAAACCTGCTCCCGGCGAATGCTAGCCCTTACTTAGAAAACCAACTTCGCATTGTCAGCGAATAAATATACACTTTAGCGAATCTCAAATGTTTATGTTGAGACATGGAAGTTAACAAATTTCATATAAAATAAACTTATTACCTAACGACTGAGGCGCCTTCAGGCTTAGTAAGATCGACTGGCTCACTTCACAATAAAGTTTTCGTCGCGCCACATATTTGATCTGAAGGCTGTGGAAGGGAGTTAGATTATTATGTTAGGTAAGCAATATAGTGTTAATAAACAACGGGTAAGCGGATTAAATGGTTGATCTTACCTTTGCATGAGAGTGAGACAGACCGGCATCTCATCGGATTATCTGGTTGATGCTTCACCTACTGCTGGTGCATGTTTCCTTCGCTAATTCCA
>NZ_JBANSN010000069.1:0-5232 GCF_037070215.1 Vreelandella arctica
AAATGAGATTTCAGTCGGAAAGTTCATAGCATGATCCTCCATCAGGTGGAGGTCAAAGAATGGCTCAATTCACGCTCGTCATGTGCTAAGGTTAATTCATGGTCAGGGCTCGACCCAAAGCGGCCAGTCGTGATAGACAACAGTCGGGCCAAAAGCGGTCGTCGAGTGCCTACGAAACTAGGGTCGATTCAAATCGCTTAAAAATTCGCCGCTTGAACGTACAATTAATAGGCGCCTACGATGACCCACCGTCATATGCTCAGCTACGTTGCTGTCATCTAGCCATTCATAAAAAATTACGTCCAGCCTGAAAAGTTGGACGTAATATATGGGTTGTATAGTGGGACTATTTATCTATTAATCACCAAGCTCTGCTAAACGATCTGCTTGGACTACTTCAATCCAGTAGCCATCGGCATCCTTCACAAAAATAACGTTTTTCATTTTTCCTTGGTCTGAGCGCTTAATAAAGGTGACATTGTTTGTATCGAACCATTCTTCAGCTGCTTCTAGGTTCGGCACATTAAAGCAAATATGACCGAAACCTTGAGGCTCAGCGTTACCATCATGGTAGCTAAAATCTTCCTGCTGCTCAGTCCCCCAGTTATGGGTCAGTTCAAGCAGTCCACGTTGTTTAAAAGTCCATACGGTACGCTCCCCTTTATCCTCTGGCACTGCCTCATCACCTTGTAGGTTGGCCAGAAAATAAAGCGTAAACTGCATTTCTTCAAAATCGAGTCGTCTTAATAACTGCATTCCAAATACCCGCGAATAGAATGCAAGTGCTGTGTCAGGATTTTTTGTGCGCAGCATCGTATGATTAAGGCAAAAACCTGCTGAATTGGCAGTGGGGGACTGTATGCCGGGATGCTTCTCGCCTTCAAAACTCATAAATCACCTCTTTTAAATGGTAAATATACTGCCAATTTTAGTAGCTTTGCCCAGCTCCCAGTAAATGCTAGGCACTACACTCATTTAAACCACGCCGGTTCGCATCAGCTGTCCAATATGCTCAGCCTGACGGATGGCCAATGAGACTATAGTTAAGGTCGGATTCTCAGCTGCTGAGGTCGTAAATTGGCTGCCATCGGAAATAAACAAGTTCGGAATTTCATGAGAGCGTCCATAACCGTCACAAACACCTTCATCGGGCTTTTTACTCATACGGCAGGTGCCAAGGTTGTGAGTAGAGGGATAGGGCGGCACCTCATAAATATCTTTTGCCCCTACTGAGCGGTAGAGATCGGCACCTTGGCGGTAGCCATGGTCACGCATGGCGATATCATTAAGATGGTCGTCATAGTGCACATTTGCTACAGGAAGGCCAAAGCGATCCTTAACGTTATCATTTAGAGTTATTCTATTGGTTGTTTGGGGTAGATCTTCGCCAACTAGCCACATACCGGCCATATGGTCATATTGATCTAGCGCGCCAGTAAAGCGCGGCCCCCACGCACCTGGATCAAGGAAAGCCGCCATAAAGGGCAGGCCCAACGATACGGTTTCCATTTCGTAGCCGCCTACAAACCCCCTTGAAGTGTCGTGACGAGCTTCGTCAGCGATGATACCTGCCATGGTAGTGCCCTTGTACATATGCACTGGCTCGTCGAAGGTGGCATAAACTGACCCTGTCATGTGGCGCATATAGTTGCGTCCTACTTGATCTGAGCCGTTGGCAAGGCCATTTGGGAACATATCGCTGGCCGAGTTAAGCAGTAGACGAGGAGTTTCAATTGAATTCCCTGCGACTGCTACCATGCGTGCTCTCTGGCGTTGCTCGTTACCGTCAGCATCGAAATAAACGACTTCAGTTACTTTGCCTGTGTCGTCATGCTCTATGCGGGTAACGTGACTTTCGGGACGTAATTCAAGATGGCCGGTTGCGATTCCTTGGGGTAATTCTGTATAGAGAGTTGACCATTTAGCCCCCATTTTACAGCCTTGAAAACACAAACCACGTTGCTGACAGGCCGGACGCCCATCACGGTTTTCGCTATTAATCGCCATATGGCCAGTATTACAGGAGTACCCCATATTCTTTGCGCCGGCGTGCATGACCTTAAAGTTATTATTGCCAGAAAGACCTTTATTATCGTTAGTTCGAGTAACCCCCATGCGTCGCTCGGCTCTATCATAATATGGGGCCAGTTCATCGTAGCTTATCGGCCAGTCGAGTAAGTTTGCCCCTGGGATCTCACCATAAGTGCTTAGTGCAGCAAATTCGTGGGGCTGAATACGCAAGCTGGCCCCAGCCCAATGCACTGTGGTACCGCCTACTGATTTTACGATCCAAGCTGGCAGATTTGGAAAATCACGGGCTATACGCCAGCTACCTGAAGTTGTGCGATTATCCAGCCAGGCCAGCTGTGCAAAAGAAGCCCATTCATCGGCTAAAAAATCGCTACGTGTATGCAGTGCACCTGCTTCCAAGACCACTACATCAATACCTTGTTGAGCTAGCTCGTTGGCCAAGGTGCCACCGCCAGCTCCGGAACCGATGACTACAGCGACGGTGTTGTCGTCATAAGAAAAAGTTCGTTGCTCATCTATCATTGTCATCTGAGTGTCTCCGAAAAATTATTATTGTTGTGCAGCTTTGGCAGTTACTAGCCGGCCGTCTCAGTTGGTAAGTAGCCACCCTCTGGTTTCGGAGGGTCGGGAAGCCAGGTCAGATCGTTGAAGCCATTGTGGAGATAGCCGATATCACCTTCGGTTCCACCGTAACCGAAGTGAGCATATGCCAAAGAGTTGTCGTAAAGTGATACTACCGCATCAGATCGGATTGCCTGAAAAAAAGGAGTATTGGACATTAATGATAAATGTTCTAGCTGCTCGGCTTCGTTGAGGGCTAACCAGTCGCCTTCTGAGCGATCATTTAGAACTTTTATTCCATCATGCAATAGAGTATGAAACTCGCCGCTTTTTGATTTTTTATCCAGGCTTTGTACAACATGAGCATAGACAGCATCTTCTAGATCTGGGTGAGGAAAAATATGTTTCACAGCCGCAAGCAGGATTTCACCTTGCCGGGTGCTTAAAGAGTCGAGAGGCATTGCCCAACTAGTCGACGGTGCGAGTAGAGCGATAGGCCCGCTGGTAAAAGCCAGGGTGCCAGCCAGTACGCCGCCACTTCCTTTAAGGAAAACGCGACGCGAGATAGCGGTTGAACTCATCGCTAATTTCTCCTGTGGGCATGGAGGTTAAGTAGCCCCCACACATTAATTATTGTTGTGCTTGGATGCTTGATTTGCGCGAGCATCTATATCTGATACTAGACTCATTCTAAGAACGGTGGGTAACAGTGGATTACTACATCGACTATGGTCTAGTACGAATGGAGAGCGTATGTACTCAACGGCAAGGTATTCTTGATAGCCACGTCAATGTGCCAGCATGGATTCGCTGGTGCTAAGGGAGAATTGATATGTGCCATATTTACGCTTCAACCGATCCAGAGCGCTATGAATGCGTGACCAAATCTGTGCGCTTACAAGGCAAAGTCACCAGCGTGAGGTTAGAGAATGAGTTTTGGGAGGTGCTGGATCAGCTCGCTTATGATCAACATCTCTCCACAGGCCAGTTTATTACCAAGCTCTATAACGAAGTTTTGTTATCCAAAGGAGAAGTTTCAAATCTCACTTCACTGCTAAGAGTGGCTTGTATTGTGCATCTTCAGCAGTGCGCTAAACCTGCCGCTCGATTTGCTTAATTCAGAGCCGCCATAAGTTTTCGCAATGCTTATAATCCTGACCATTGAACCAGGACTATGAGCATGAAGTTCCGTTTTGTACCGGCATTGAGCTTCAGGCGCTGATAGTGGCCTATACGCATGGGAAAAAGCCAGTTTTGCGTCGTTGGCCTTTAACCAATTTGTTAATCAAATGAAAAGGCTGAATTATCTTTGGTTCCATAACAAGGGGCTCCAGCGGGCCACTTTTTCGGTGCGTTGAGCCTTCAAATCGGGCCGCTGAGCCCTGGGATTATGTTTTCGGCCCGAACAGTGCCGGACTAGGGGGCAGCGGAGCTGAAGAAATTTCAGAAAAGCATTTATGGTCCAGTCATACTCGGAGTTATTGAGTAAGCGGAGATCTAAAAATGACTACTTTGACCTGCATTTTGTCAGCACTGAAAGCTGTTGGAGGCACCGTGAAGTTCGGTGCATTGGTCTGGAAGGGGGCCGGGTATTTCCCAACGTTCTTAGGTGAGACAGTGAACCCGCTTGCCCTTCGAGATGAAGATTTCATGTTCCTTCACAACAGGTTTCTTGCTGCGTCGGGGCGCACGTATGAACCAGCTACGGCCACAGAGGTCCTGAATTGCAAATCTCTCTGTAACTCTGGTGTCCTGCGGCACGTTGGTTGTGGTTACAAGTTAACCTGGGCAAACAGGTATCTGGTCAAAAAAACATAACCAGTGCATCAAAAACGCTCCGGCCCTATCGGGCTTCCACCGGATGAATTGCCCCAGGTTTCCGGTGTTTTGGGCATTAGCTGACTTTGTGATGGAAGTTTATGGATAGTACGACGGAAGAATTGACACCAGAAGAATACGGAGAGGCTTTCGCCGGCAAAGAACCTGAGGCGCTGGAGCAAGCTCTCGATATGCGAAAATTCGAGATAGATCTTTATTGGAGAAGGCTACCTATTTCTGAACGTTTATCGGAGCAAGTTTAGCTGGCTTTATCGCTATACAGGCGTCCGGCTTTGCCAATAAACAAGACTTGGCAATTATCTTAGCTAGCTTGGACCTGGTATTTTCTTCCCTTGGTTTTGTGCAAATCGCGGTAGTAAATTCTGGCAAAAAAACTGGGAGAAGCACGTAGGTCAGCTGGAAGACAAGGTAACTGGCCCTCTATACAAAATCATTCTTGCAAGAAATAAACCTGCTTCTATCCGGAAAAATGTTTAGACGTTCTTACTGGTCCAGGTAGGATTTCTGTATCAAAGATCAATCAGCTCATAAGCTTGTATGTCTGTTTGCTTTGGGTTCTGCTCCTCGGTTATTCACTATCTGAGTTTGATATAGATAAACCTATCAACTGGTTATATGTTCTCATCATAGGGCTAAGTATCTCCATGTGCTTATCGTTCCTTTGTCTCGGTAGGTCGTATTGTAGTGGCATAGTGAATTTGGCCACCTACTTAGAGGTGCTAATATGCACCAAGACATCACTAGGTGGCAGCATGGCAACAAGACCAAAACGTAACTTTAGCCCTGAATTCCGACTCGAAG